>JAJRWK010000245.1 GCA_024276795.1 archaeon
AAATCTTAATTTGCGAATGGAAAATTGAGCCGGAATGTATTCAACCCCAGAAGCCCGAGCCATCCGAAGACAGCTAGAGCAAAATGCTCAGAAAAAGCTTTCACAACAGCCAAGCATCATTCTGAAGACAGACATAGAAGTCATTGGAACACCAACTCCTATTGTTAGAAAACTGTCAAAAAAACTCTGGAACAGTTTTCGGCGAAATACTGACGGGCTTTTCTTAGTTCTGAAGGATTTATGGGGAAAAGCTCATGACGAACAAATGCTGGTCTGTTACGTGCTCAACCTCGGGCTTAAGCAAGAAAGCCTATCAATGCTTCAATTTGCTCTCAACAACTTGTTCGAAACGACCAGTGATTGGGCGGTCAGCGATCTCCTGGGAAAATTCATTGGACAATACATGGCTTTACATGATGAGTTAATTGTCAGAGAAATGATTTCTTCATCTCTATCCCCATTGCAGAAAAGAGTCATTATTGCATCGCTTGTCGAGTTGATTCGCTCAGAAAGAGGAAAAAAATGGATAACTACTTCCTTCCAGATTGTTCAGAGCTTTACCTATGATGATGAATTGCTTGTGAAAAAAGCAATTAGAAAATTCATCAAAGTCGCTTATCGAGTCGACGCCGCCAAAACAATAGCAATTCTTTACGACTGGGCTTTAAAACGAGTAATTTCTTCAGCACATATGATTAAGTTTTACGCAAAGTGGATTCCAAAAGAACATTTGGAGGGAATACTTGAAATCTATTGACTTGAATTCATAAGTGAATTTTGCCATTATCAGTATTATTCAAGACTAGCTCCAGTTACTTCGCGTTCACCAACTAGCCACAAAACTTGTTCTTGAGACTTGCCCCTAATCTCGTACTCGATCATAAGGCTAATGGTGTTTTGTGCATCTCCAAAAATCTCAACGACTACATGGGTTACCTCTCCTGGTGGGATAACATTGGGATGAATCGCCTTCAACTTACCAGGTTCCTTAACATTCGTGGGCTGGACAGTAATATCCTCCCTTTTCTTGAATGGCGCGACGCTGATCAGCTTTACTTCGTCGGGTAAGCAGTACGCCATGATTCTGAACCTTGTAATCTCATCATTAGGATCGAAAATTATCGAACCATATTCGTTCCCGGCAAACAAAATAAATGCGTTAAACCGGTCCCGCCACGCAACCCATAAGCCCAGGATTTCCGAGAGAACAAGTGCAACTAGCAGCCCAATTAGCCAGCCATCAACAAATTTCCAGTCACTGATTAGGTGCATAATAAACCTAGTTTCAAACAAGGCAGCGAAGAAAGGCCCAAGAAAAACGAAAAACATGAGACCTAATGTGAGAAGTTTCTTCTGGAAAGCCTTATTCTTGTTTTCCCACAAAAAGGTTCCTCTGATTTTAAGTAGCTGAGCCCTGCTTGGAGAAGTTTGCCTGATTTTATTCAAGTAGTGATTAGCATAAATCTCGGTATGATCCAAATCTTCGTTTCTGTAAACGTCCTCTGGCAAAAGAATGCTTTGTTCTAAGGTTATCTTAGAATTTAGAACCCAGTGAGCAGATTCGGTAATGATTCTTAAGGCCGTTACCTCGTCCTTTGAAAAGGGAGAATAAACTTTTACCTTCCTTACCTTGTCAACTTCTTCCCAAGCCACTTTGACTGGAATAATTCCCCACTGGCGCCAATAGATACCTTCTTGACCAAATCTGTAGACGCCAACCTGCTTCATGGTCAAATAGAAAATAAGCGCTCCAAAAGCAGAAATGATCGCGGGAATCTCATGTCTAAAAAAATAACTGATACCGCTATTCAACAGAAGCGCTATCGTCGCCAAGGAAAAAATTGATCGTACGGGATGAATTCCTGAAGGGATAATTCTGAAAGACTGGCTTATATCAATATCCACGAACTCAAACAATCTCCTCGTGTATTTGTGTTTTCTTTTACCGGGCAATGAAAAATTCTTCCTTCATTCCTCTTTTCCACTATTGACTCCCGAAATGTGCATTGATACGAAGTAATGCTTGTGCAACGAATAAGTGTTCACAAAGAATATTTGGATTCTCTCTTTTTCTACAAGAAAAGTGAGAGAACCAGTCTAACGCAAGTTACATTGAATTTAAATAATTCACCAGATTTTCAACACATGAGTCCAAACCGGTTTGGGAGGACTCCAACAGCGCATTGGAAAGCCACAACTCTGAAGAGGAGTTTATATGGTAAGCGAATATATTGAACGAGTTATTCAGCAAGTAATTGCTCGCGACCCCGATCAGCCTGAATTTCAACAGGCCGTGCGGGAGGTTTTAACCACTCTCGATCCCGTCATCAAGGAACACCCCGAGATCGAAGAACATGCCATTCTTGAACGCATCGTCGAGCCAGACCGTGTGATCATGTTCAGAGTTCCTTGGACTGACGATCAGGGCCGTGTGCATGTCAATAGAGGTTTCAGAGTGCAATTCAACAATGCCATCGGTCCATACAAAGGAGGATTAAGATTCCATCCCTCCGTTACTCTCAGCATTATCAAGTTCCTCGGATTCGAACAAATCTACAAGAACGCACTCACTGGCATTCCCATGGGAGGAGGAAAAGGAGGATCTGACTTCGATCCTAAGGGCAAATCCGATGCCGAAGTCATGAGATTCTGTCAGAGCTTCATGAGTGAATTATACCGACACATTGGAGCCAACATGGATGTCCCAGCAGGAGACATCGGTGTAGGTGGTAGGGAAATTGGGTATCTCTTCGGAATGTGGAAGAAAATCACAAAGTCTTGGGAAGGAGTCCTCACCGGCAAAGGCTATGGCTGGGGAGGATCTCTCGGCCGCCCCGAAGCCACTGGTTACGGCCTAGTCTACTTCCTCGAAGAAATGCTCAAAGCAAATGGAGAAACGGTCAAAGGAAAGACTGTTCTCGTCTCTGGTTCTGGAAATGTTGCACAATATGCTTCACAAAAAGTAATGGAACTCGGCGGAACCGTTGTTACCTTAAGTGACTCCTCGGGAACCGTTTACATTCCAGACGGACTCACCCAAGAAATGTGGGAATTCGTTATGGAGCTCAAAAATGTTCGAAGAGGACGCATCAAGGAACTCGCAGAAAAATTCGATGGTGTCGAATACCATGCAGGTGAAAAACCATGGAAATTCAAGGCAGACATTGCTCTACCTTCTGCTACCCAGAATGAAATCCTAGGTGATGATGCACGCAAACTCATTGAAAACGGTGTCATCGCTGTTGCTGAAGGTGCAAATATGCCTTCAAATCTTGAAGCTATTGAGCTCTACTTGAAGAACAACATTCTCTACGGTCCAGCTAAGGCCGCCAATGCGGGTGGAGTCGCTGTCAGTGGTCTTGAAATGAGCCAAAACGCTCAATTTACTAACTGGACCTTCGAACAAGTGGATAAGAAACTCCAAGACATTATGAAGAACATCTTTGAAGAATCCAGAAAGGCAGCAGAGGAGTACGGCCATCCCGGCAACTACCTCATGGGTGCCAACATTGCTGGATTCCTTAAGGTCGCTCGAGCAATGATCGACCAAGGTGTACAATAAGTATAGAGCCCGAAAAAGCCAAATCCGGGCATAAAATATTTTCTTCTTCTTTTTTGAATTTTGAAAATAGTATCAATTCAACTTTTTAAAACCTTAGCACGGGCATTTTGCAATTTTCTTTAGTATTGTGTGATCGTCTCCTAGTTTACAGATCGAGTGAAAATGGTCGAACAAGTCATCAAAGAGAAGATACGAAATTTTTCCTCTGCTGCTTTTCATAGATGGCCTCACTAATTGTGAGATCACTTCCTTTTCTCTTTTCTTAGGGACAACCAAGTATAACTCTGATGGATCGGATTGGGGCCAACTCTCCGCCAAGTCTAAGAGCCTTAGCATGCCTGAATAAATAGTTGTACTTTTTTCAACCTCAAACGCACAAACAATGTCATTCGTTCCTTTTTGAAACCAAAGCACATCTATCAATGCAATGGTTTTTGCCACCTCAGAATTTATTTATAGCTTTGGAAACTCAGCTATTGACAAAAATGAAAAGTTCTCTCCATTATAACTCTTGGTCTTATCATTACTCGCAACAATAACATCATATCCAAGAGACTTCCCCATCTTTAACAAGTAGTATTGGATTTTCGTGTGAGTGTCTTCTTCTTCAAGTTCCTCCTGAATTTGCTTGTGCCGCTTCTTAAGCACGGAATTTCTTTTCTGGGCATACTTTTCAGTAGCGACTGATGCATTTCCTTCAATGATGATTTTGGCAACACCAATATCAAAAAGCAAGCCAGAGACATCACCTAAATCTTTTGAAAACAGATTTCTATTATGTTTCACAATCTCAACCAAGACATTTCTCATTTTGAGGTAGTCTTCCCAGCTACCAAGCTTGATCTTTTCTCGAAATAACGTATTGAAACCCCTAACTATTGCCGTGTTGAAAGGCGGAATTACTGTGGGGTGCAGAAAGTAAAGAATATTGGCCACAGCCGGTCCAAGCCCTTTGATTTTCTTGGAGTCTAACCACATGATTTCTTTAATTAATTGGTCTTCTGTCTTCGCATTCAAGCAATTCTCAAGAAATTGACCAAAGTAAACCTTGTTCTCTTGGGATTCGTAAATATCAGGTATTCTTAATTTTGGTTTCCAATAAAACGGGTGAGCGGCTCCTTCAAAGACCTGCTTCTGCTCTGCGATGGCTGAAACCACAAATTCCAAAGATGACCCTTTGAAATCGTTTGGAAAGACTCCTTCTTTGATGTCTTTTATTACTTGAAGGACACCCCGTCGAATAGATCTAAATGCTTTCAGTCTTGCCTCATTATTGATGAACCACGTGTTATAGACACTTTCTGCATCATTTCTGTAAATAGATACTATCTTCCCTAATTCTTGCTCCGTCATGTTTTTGAGCCCCATTTCTTCATTCAAAGTTCTAGAACAATAGAACTCTGCCTATTACACTCCTATTGAGCAAGCTAGTAACATAATATCCAGTTAATAAATAATTAAGGAAAAAGAATACCGTATATTGTAATAAGTGCTCTAAAATTCCAGTTGCAGAATAAGGCTGTTTTCAGTTCAGAAATAAAGATTTGGGGGGCAAACAAAAGATAGGGCGTCTCTCCTTAGGACTTCCATTAGATTAGACCCGATCCTAAGACATAGGTGTTTAAACTAGGACACTCTCCCTATAGGGAATCATTTTTCAATCACTTTCTCGAAAAAGAATTAATGTTCCGCGTCAGTCCTGCATTCCTGAATACCTTTTCACATGGACACTCTCGAAATCTATTAGTGTTATTTCACGCATTCCCCCTAAACCTTACAATGTACCATGACTTTCTCCCCCTCATAAGCGAGAACTGGAGAATTATTCTTTTCGATTTTCCCGGATTCGGAAAATCTGCGCCTTTTTCGGGACGATCAACAGCATTGATGGAAGACTACGCGGTCTTGGCATATCACGTTCTCATGGATGAGGCCTATGATAACCTTGTCATAGGGGGAACATCAATGGGGGGATATGTTGCTCTGGCTTTTGAACGATTATTTCCGAGAATAGCTAATGGGCTTATCCTTTCTAACACAAGATCTGGCTCAGACACTGATGGAGGGAAAAAAAGAGAGGAAACAGCAAAACGAGTCGAAAAACACGGTCATGAATTTCTCATTCAAACACTGTTACCTAAGTTACTCTCACCAGAAACAACCCGGGAAAAACCTGAAATTGTCAAAAAAGTGGAAGAAATGATCAAGAACGCATCTTCTATGGGAGTCATCCAGGCTTCATTAGGAATGGGTAAAAGGCTCGATCATACACCAATGCTAGAAGAAATTAACATACCCGTGTTGATCACCGTGGGAGTCGACGATCAGCTGACCCCCCTCAAAGATCATCAAATCATGGAAAACAGATTAAGAGACGCTGAATTATTCATCATCCCAGATTCTGGCCATTTAAGTGTGATTGAAAATCCGTATTATTATGCAAAAATATTAAACAATTATCTGGACTCAACGATTCTCTAGAGTCATAGAGACTCTGCTTTGTTTGGTCCTAATGTTGCTTAACTAGAGAACATCTTTTAACTTTACTCCTGAGTGTCTCGTTAGTGTCAGTTAAGAGGTCGCAAACCAAAGATCTTATGCTCTTAGTAGTCGCCGGTATGTTGTGGGGAACATCGTTTCAAGCAATCACGTATGGACTTCAGTACACTACTCCCGTGTTGTTTCTACTCTTACGATTCTCTTTTGCCTCAATAATCGCTGCGACATTATTTCCCCAATCCATAAAGCGAGTCTTAACGAGCAAAAATATGGCAATTGTCGGACTTCTCAATGCTTTCGCTTATCTCTTGCAATTTGTTGGCCAGCAATGGGTTCCGGCAGGACAATCAGCCCTATTGGTTAATAGCTACTCCATCCTCGTTCCCTTTTTTGCTTACTTCATGATTCAAGAACGGCTAACAATCGAGAAAATTCTAGCCGCCGTTATAGGCCTTATTGGAGTAGGATTAATTACTAATCAAGATTCTGGCGGAGTAACTGCAACGAGAGTTGAATACTTGTTAGGTGTGATTACGATTTTTCTTGCAGGGACAATTTGGGCGATATATGTCGTTTATGCGAAAAAAATGCAGCTTAAGTTCCCACGAGAGTCAACTCATACTTCTCATGCTTCAAAAATTTCGCAAGATGTCTTTGTCGCTAGTATGTTCTATACTGCCTTTCTTGCAGTCAGTGTTCTTCCCATTTCAAAAGAGCCTCTTAGTCTATCATTGGAAGCCACATTCTCAGCTCTATATCTTGCAATTTTCTGCAGTACCATTCCGTTATTACTTTACTTAGGTTCTCTTGAAAACATTGATGCTGGGATTTCCGCAATCATCTTGTTGCTCGAAGTCCTTGTTGCGTTCGTTATTTCCTCAATTTATTTTGATGAAAAAGTCATTTTTCGACAGGTTTTCGGGGCTTTTCTCATACTTATCGGTATTTCCCTAGCAATAAGAGAGACAAACGCTGAGTTAGAATAATGTCAAATATACTTCTATTTTTTTAGGAACTTCTTTGTTGTATAAGTTTATAACTGGTTTCTATCATCAATTACCTTGAGGCGCCATGGAATCACCCTCTACTGACTCTCGAGATCCAGCGGAGAATCTAGGATACATACCGATCGACACTTTTCTTGAACCCCCTTCCACTATTTCGAAGAAAGAGGAAGCAAGAACCAATCAAAGTAAGCCAAAGAAAAAGCAACCTTCTTCCGATGATGAGCTCGCAACGCGACTGGCAGAACTGGAGAAAAAAAATTCAGAACTTGAATCTGAACTACTAACCCTAAAACTCACATCACGCGAGCTAGTTAAAGTATTAGAAGTCATTAAGAAAACGCTCCAGGAAAAACTAGGCGAAAATCTCGGAGATTTCGCACAATATGAGGGTATTCAGGGAACTTAGCTTGATTTATGCCATTTTTATTTACGGATAATCTGTCTTAGGACTCTGAGATCATCAATGTGTGATTTTCCGCCTTTCTTTATTGGCGTCTCAAGTATCAGTGGAACTTGTTTTGCCAAATCCGTCTCGTTCAGGAACCATCTAAAAGAATCAAGTCCGATTGTTCCGTCTCCGATATTTTCATGTCTGTCAAGACCAGAACCATATGGTGCCTTAGCATCGTTTAAGTGAATTACTTGAATACGAGAAAGGCCAATCGCAGATTCAAACCTGTCCAATGCCTCTGCAAATTTTTCAGGCGTTGATAGATCCGCTCCACCTGCATGGGCATGACAAGTATCGAAACAAAAACCAAAACTCTGGGCATCGCCCCCGATGTCTTCCGCCATTGCTAGTATTTTCTGCAAGTCTTCTGGTGTCGTCCCAATGGTATTTTTTTCACCAGCAGAATTTTCAGCTAGAAGCATGACATTTGACGGGATGACTTCGAAAGCCTTTTCAAGAGCTATTTTGAAGCTTTCCCAGCCCTTTTCTGGCTTGCCCTTATGATGACCAATATGCATAACCACAAAAGGAATTCCCAGCTTCCTACACCTCTCAAGTTCAACAAGTAATGCATCCAAGGATTTCTGGAATTGCTCGGGATCGGGACTACAAGGATTGGGTAAATAAGGCATGTGGCTAACAATCTTGTCAATTCCTGATTCTTTCTTTGCTTGTTCAAACTTCACAATGGTCTCTTCATCCAAGGGCTTAAACTTCCATCCACGCGGATTTCTCGTAAATACCTGAAATGTGTTAATTTCTAGTTTTCTTGCTTCATTGAAGGCTTTGTATAATCCACCTGCTATCGACACATGAGCACCGAGATAATGCACAAAGGCATTTAATGAATACATCTTTGAAAAAGCTTGTTTAATTCCAACCTTTCCATAAGAATTTCAGCTCATTTCCTCAAATTCGAGCGCAGAACACGTAGTAAATGAATATCTTTAATACACAAGGAGAGAAGATATTTAATGAATCTGGATGTTAGCCTTGTTATTTTCGTATTTTTCACTCTAATCATGAAATTTTGCCTTCCTATTTTTCGAGAATAACTGTTTTAACTTAGATCCTAACTTTCCAGAATAATGAGTTCAGAGATTATACACGAGGAAAAACTGACTGCAGCCTGTGGATGCACAGGTTGTGTGAATGAAAACCAACCCCCTATTTACTCAATCTTCAGAGACCGAATAATCTACTTTTGCACAGAAAAATGTAAAAAGAAATTTGACAATGATCCCGAGGAATTCTTGAATTCCTCTCATTTCAAAATCAGATTTGAAGACCTGAGAATCATAAAATAAGTTTTTTCT
>JAJRWK010000246.1 GCA_024276795.1 archaeon
ACTCAATAGTTCCTAGAGCATTGGTTCTGCCTAGATTTAGTAGCCATCGAAGGGCATGCAAAAAGATGATAAAATATCCGATTCCCTTGACTACTTCTATCTGATAGGTTGAAAGCAATTCCCAATATTCTAAATCATCCAAAATCCTAAGGAAAAGCCAGCCATAGATCACTCGGTTTATCATTTCAGCAAACAAACCGCCTAGTCCGATACCTTTGGGAGCAATTGCAGAGCTTCTGATCAAAATTACCGCAAGGCTGATTTCTAGAAACAGCCAAAGATAGAAAAAAGATATGACAAAATCTAATCCATAAGTGAAGGAAACCAATATAGCCCCCGGGGTTGTATAATAATCGAGATACTCTATTCCCTCAATTCTAGGATGTAAAAATTCATACCGAAGAGCTTGAAGAACAATAAAAACAGACAAAGTCAATACCCAGAAAATCAAGCTGTCGATGGAGGAAGGGTTGTTTCCCAAAGGAAAGATGGTGAATTTTCTCCTGAACTCTTTTCCCCATTCTCTT
Organism: archaeon; assembly: GCA_024276795.1. Taxonomy (GTDB): domain Archaea; phylum Asgardarchaeota; class Heimdallarchaeia; order Heimdallarchaeales; family JAJRWK01; genus JAJRWK01. Next base: position 528 of record JAJRWK010000246.1, read on the forward strand.
AGTTTTGATCTTAATTTCGTGCCTATGTTCTTGCGCATGTTTTTCGTTTTTATAGACAATGTCATCACAAGGGTAGGAAGCGCTCTATCCGATAGTTTCTTGGTGTTCACTTTTGAAACAACATTATTTTGAATACTTTGGTATTTCATCGATACTTTCTGCTTGGCAAGCATTGCTTTTTCTCTAAGTGCTACTGACTTTTGGGATATTCCCTTTCTTTTCATAATACTTCTTTTAACCGTGAAAAATACTGTCCAAGGAAAGGTCAGTATGAGGAATAGATAGATTGCATAGAATATTTTTTGGTCAACAGCGACACCTTCTTTCTTGATAAGAAAGAGTCTCGAAAACAAGAGGATGACTGGGAAAATATTTACAATTGAGAGTCTAAAGTGAACGATCTGCTTGTATTTGAAGTACTCTTTTGCAATGATCAGATAATAAATGAAGATGAAACTCAGTATGATATGGCCCCAGAAGAATGTGCTAAATGGAAGAAGTAAGCCCGGTGAAATTGACTCTCTTCTTAAGAGGGCAAATAGTACGTAGAGGGGATCAGTTAGTAGTGCTGGAATCATCAAATACGTCAAGGCTAATAGAGCAAATTTTATGATGTTCTGGTGATTTGCGAGAATTGATTGGGTTTTTGAAATGTTTTCCAGTTGCTTTTCTGTAAACGGCCAGGAATACAGCATTATGACGGATGAAAGTAAGAAGAAGATAACGAAACGCAAGTGCTCATTGAACAGGGCTACATTGTAAGCCAATTGACCAATGATGAGAGCCATGAGTCCAAGAACAGAGTCAATTAGGCCAATAACCAAGGGGATCATTCCAATAGCTACGCGAGTCTTTTTTCTCTCTTTCAGAAAGGCAGTAAATGCAATCTTGTCCAGATGAAGAAGAACAAGTGGAACAATAACAACACTTGCATAAACAAGATATGCGAATGAGTAAAATACATTGATTGCTTCAGAAGTAAAGAAGCCAAAAGCAATTGGGGCAAGGGCGAATACTCCAATGTTTAAAATGATGGCGAATCCCCATAGTGTTCTTAGAATTAGAGAAATTGGGGCAACATCTGCTTCCGTCAAGCCAATGTCTCTCACTAGCTCTGTATCGTCTCTTGCATGGAATATTTCCCTCGTCTCCAAGTAGTTTTGCGCAGCTCCTAGGACTCCGCCCACTCTTTCGAATTCTTTTAAAAAATTCCCATTTTCTAATGCCCTCATCAGTTGAATTCGTACTTGTTTTTCGTCGTGAGATGTGGGCTCATATCCCTGAGATCTTAACATGGCAATGATGTTTTCTGCAAAGCTCTCAATATCTGAACTTGTTGGAGTCATACCTTCATTTCCAGTGGGATCTAAGCCTATATTAGCATATTCAATTAGTTTCCAGCAAGCAGTTCAACAGCGGATATTACATTGAGTAGAATCTTGGCGAAAACTCTTGAATCAGCCTTCTTACGTCCTCACAACGAGCAAATCTCTAGTTATCCCATGAAAAATTGTACTGGAAAAGCTACCCACAAAAAATTCCGTTAGACCTCTGTGCTTCTTAGCGCCAACCACTATCAAGTCAATGTCAAATTTTTCAACAATTTCAGAAACAGTAGGAAGGACGGGTCCTCTCCTAATCGTGTATTCGAATTCAATCCCTTCTTGTTGGCATTCTTCACGTATTCGCTCGAATTCTTTCTCCATGAACTCTTCTTGTGAATGAAGAATCTCATCGATACTAATCATTAGATCAGGAGTAATGATGGGAGTAAAACTAGAAATATACAAGCCATAAAGTTTAGCTCCGCATTTTTTGGCGAGTCGAATAGCTTTTTCAGCTCCTAGTTTGGATAATTCGCTACCATCATGACAGATGAGTATCCTCTCATACATGTATCATTATTTTCAACCAAGGTTCAAGAATGTTATTAGGATCGGAATCGTTCCCAAAGCCATTATCGCAAATTCCTTATCGTTGCATGCTAATTTCTCCTATAATGAAGACTACCGCGCGTGCCGGCTCAAACATTGCGTTCATAAAATTCTGGGGTCAGAAAAACCAAAAACTACGAATTCCTGAAAATAATTCCATTAGCATGACACTTGGAAATCTCTGGACCCAAACAAGTATTTCACTCGAAGAGGACTTGCACCACGATTTGATTTTCTTTGAAGGGAAAGAAGCCAGCCTAGGATTTTCCAAGCGAGTTGTTCAGCACTTGGATCTCATCAGATCGATGGCAAACACAGAATCCAAAGCTATAGTAGAAACAAGAAATAATTTTCCCATGGGAGCAGGAATTGCCAGTTCAGCAAGCGGATTTGCAGCATTGACGGTCGCTGCCGCAAAGGCCTTAATGCTTAACTGGGACTCAAAAAAACTTTCAATGATTGCCAGAAGGGGCAGTGGAAGCGCGGCAAGAAGCATACTTGGGGGTTTTGTGGAATTGCTGGCCGGAATCGACGATGATACTAGTTATGCAACCCAAATCCAGCCAGAAACTCATTGGGATCTTTGCGACATTGTAGCAATAGTTGAAGCTGATGAAAAAGAAGTGGGAAGTAGCGAGGGACATCAGCTTTTCAAAACAACTCCTGTTCATAGCGCGCGATTAAACAAGCTTCATCATCTGCTCGCCATGACAAGATCTGCAATTGAAAGAAAAGATTTTGCTTCTCTAGCAAAAGCCTCAGAACAAGACGCGATCATGATGCATGCAGTCATGATGACTTCTGACCCCCCTCTTTTCTATTGGGAACCAGGAACAATTGAACTTATCAAAGCTATTCGAACATGGAGAATAAGAGATGGTCTTCCTGTTTTCTTTACTATTGATGCTGGACCTAACGTGCATGTAATAACCATAGAACGGTTCAGAAATGAAATAGAAAAACGAGTTCAAGAACTTCCATTGACAAAACAAGTAATATCCTCCTCTATTGGAGAGAGTGCAAGAATTATCTAGTACCCTCGGTTCCGCCGCAAATCATAAGAAAAAATCTTTCAGCCATATTGAATTTATGCATTAATTCTAGTCATCGCCTCTGGCATTCCGATACTGAAGTTGCAACGTGAAGCCATTTCTTTTTTTGGACACTCCACGACACAGATATGTGTTCAGATGACTTCGATCTCCAAGCTTCTTTGCCTGTTCTGAATAAGAGCCGCGATGGCATTGGGTAAACAAGTAATCTAAAACATGGAACATTATAGGCAGAATTCGCTTATCGTTAGTTTTATTTCTGGACGAAGAAAAAAAAAACTCAGTGTATTGTCGTCGCCATGATATTCCTATAAAAATGAAGGAAATCAAGAGGAAAGGTGGTTTTCACAAACACGATAAATTTGTCTGCCCTGAATGTGGAAAGATAA
>JAJRWK010000247.1 GCA_024276795.1 archaeon
GTGCTGTAGATTCATGGAAATCGTTCTAAGAAAAGAGTCTACGTTCTGTGTTATTTGATCGTAGAGATTAATGAGTTCTAGAGCGGCGGGGGTCAAGTGTGTTCCTTTTCTTCCTCGCTCGGACTCCACAATTTTGATAGGATCAAGTTTTTGCTTGATGTCTGTGAGCATTTCCCATGCTTTTTTGAAATCAATGTCTAGTTGTTTGGCTGCTGAGAGAATAGATCCTGTGTCCCTGATTGTTTTTAATAGCTGGATTTTTGTTTCTCCAATTAGAGGAACTGAACTGTCTTGTTCTTCTCTTTCGAACCAAATCTTGAATCCGATTTTTAGGGGAAATCGGTCAGATGAATTTTGCATTCAACCATTATTTGACTTAGAATTAATTAATCGTTGCCTACCCTTTTGAACATTCGCTTCTTAAACCACTGAGTGCTGTGCTTACAATAATTTACATGGTTTATGCTGATGCGAAGAATTCATGAAGTTCTGATCACGAGTATAGATTGTGACCAACGTTGAGATTACTGTTGGCCAGGTAAATGTATATCTTGGTCAAGTTGAAAAAAACCTAGAAGTGCTAGGGAATGTGTTTGAAATAAGCGCCAAGTTTGAGCAAGAAGTGAACCATAGCCTGGTTGTCATGCCTGAACTGTTTGTTACGGGCTATGACTATGATTCCATTAGAGCAGCCTCCTCGCAGTTCCCAGATGGGAGAGTTTTCAAAGTCATTGCAGACAAGTGCAGAGAATATGGAACTTGGTTTTATGGATCGATCCCCGAGCGAGACGACGGTAAGATCTACAATACTGGAGTTCTGTTCAATCCCAGGGGAGAATTAGAAGAAAAATATCGGAAAATCCATCTATTTGGTCCACTTGGAGAAAAGCAAGTGTTTGCGAGAGGGGAAACGTTGAGCATTGCGAACACTCCTTTTGGGAAACTAGGGTTATCGATTTGTTATGATCTTAGATTCGCAGAGCAATATGTGGACATGAAACGAGCTGGAGTAGATATTTTTCTGGTCGTCGCAGAGTGGCCCGTTCCAAGGATCGATCACTGGAAACACTTGCTAAGAGCAAGAGCGATAGAGAACCAAGCATTTATTGTCGGAGTAAATCGCGTTGGAGACGATCTTTCCAGTACTTACGGCGGGAATTCCGCAATTTATGACCCCATGGGTAATGCGGTTGTGCTACTGGGTACTTCGGTGAGCATCGCAAAAGGAGTCGCTGACACGCGAGTTTTGGAGAAAGCCAGAAGCCTATTCGACATCAACCAAGACAGAGTAAAGTATTTGATTGACTATACGTCGACATAGGGCTTTCATGAATACTCCTGTGAGAGAAATATCGGAGAAAGATGGGAGGCTATAAAGAAATCTAGTACTGTAACATTGGGTTAAGGTCAGCTTTCTTCAAGGACCTGTGGTTTAGATCTCGAGAGCTCTCTTATTTTCCTAAGGAGTTCAAGTCCTTCGGGAGTAAGAACATATATCGCTTGTCCACGATTGACTCTGTTTTCCTCGTATTCGAGGGCTGAAAGTTCAACAAGGGTTTTCAAGAGCTTTCTCGTTGTTTTTCTGTTGACTTTCGCTTGCTTAGAGAGTTTACTGACGTTCCATGTTTCGTAAGGATCGCTGAGAAGAACGTCGAGAATTCGTTTTCCGTTTTCAGTTCTAAGAGACAGTTCCAATAGCTTGGCTTTGGGATCGAACTCAGAAAGGTAAGCAGAATCAATAAACACAACGTATCCGCCGATATTGATTCTTTTCACATATTTGAAATCCTCAAGAACTTGAAGATGCCAGAGAAGAGCACCGGAGCCAAGACCAAAGCTGTTTTTCAACTCGCGCACATGAGCCCCGAATCCCTGTTTTGAACGAATGAATTCATACAGCTGGTATCTCAGGGGGTTTTGGAGCACTTCAGAGGAATCAAGAACTCGTTCACTGGTGTGATAGTATTTTTGTGAGATGGCTCCAGCGATGGCGATATACACATAGTGTAGTCTTCGTCGTAACCACTGGAAGAAATTGCTAATCTTTAAGAGAGCGAGCAATAACAAGCTAAGGAGAACGACTAGAATGTATTGCAAAGTCCGTGGGGGTACAGTGATACTGTCTATGGGGATAAGGTTTTCTTCTTTTTCTTGGTCTCCGTCTTTTTCGGTGTTGTTTCCGGTGTTCTGATCCGGTGCCACTGCTCCGCTGATGATTTTGGAACCGATAATGGTGAATAGCTCTGAGAGGAGGGAAACATAGACAGGGAGGCTTTGCCTTAGTTGAGGAGGATGCCCAAGTAGGTTTTGCTGTTGTTGGTAGGGTATTATGGGGTTCTGTTCAGATTGATCAGAAAATGAGTAGTTGTCCTCTTCATAATTATCGCTGTTCACGTCGGGGAATAGTGAAGCAATTAGGACAGAAGCGCCGTTGTTTTTTGTGGTATTTACGATGACAGGAATTGGGGTTGAAGGGCGGGGTTCTCCGTTCTGTATTCCAGAAACATAAGAGGCATTCCAGAGAATTGTCGAGTTCTCGACAAAAGTGAATTCTTGGATGCGACCGTAGAATGAAGTGTTTGTAACATTGGACTTCTCGTATTCTGGTGTAAGATTCCAATTGGCGTATTCTGAATCCGAGGCGGGGTATTGTAGCCCAATTGATTGAATGCCGAGATATGAAAGGAACAGAGACGAAAAACCATTAAGCACTGCTGAGGAAAAGAGGAGAAAACTATCTTTTCTTGTAGCGGTAGCAGTAATGAATGAGATGAACTCTTGAGGAAGATCATCTTCTTTTTCATGCAGGACAATGATACCTCTGGCTTCAAAGTAACTGTAGGAAGATGATTCGAATTGATCGATTTCTATTAGAGTTATGTTTACGGGTTGTTGCAAGCCCTCAATAGAATGTTGAACTTCAACTGCAAGGATTTGAGTGGCGTCAGTATCGTAAAAAATGAGTATTGGGAAAGAAGCTTGGTTTGTTCTTAGGAGAGAAGAAGTTTGCACATCTACACTGACTGTGTTTGTTGGAGAAATACTCGCCACTATGATAAGCAGGAGGAAAATCCTGATAGCTGTGGATTTTCTTAATATTGGTTCCATCGTGATCAGCTTCTCAAATTTTGGAATTCTTACTCCTTATCTTCTTAATGGAGATGCAATACTTATTGGTATTGAAATTGGCGGGAATGATAAAGAGGGGGGAGGAAGGAGGGGAAGGAGGGATTGGTCAAGGGAAGCGCTAGTTATCTTTGCGGCGGGTTCTGATTAGTCGAAGACCAGGGATTGCAACGGCGAATGCTAAGAGTGCCCAAATGGAGCTAAAGGGAAGCGCTTGTAGGCCTTGTTCAACAAGGAGAGGCTGTCTTATTGAGACGATGGCTGCCGTGTCTGCTTGAATGCCAATTTTGGGATCCCAGATGATCTATTCTCCTCGTAGGAAGGAA
>JAJRWK010000248.1 GCA_024276795.1 archaeon
AAATGAGATCCTATTGCTACAGCAAAACCCAACGCCAGAAAAGCACTTGCCAAGAAGGTCATTATGGAATAAAGATAATTAAACTGAGCAATATAGGATCCATGATCATATACAATAGTGAAAAAACCGGGAACATCTGCGAAATAATCTGTGATTAAGAGAGTAATCGCTCCCGAGAAACTTCCAATGCTAATTTTTGAAAAAAATCTGGCATACCGGTTGTAGAAGGGCTGGTCAATCATGAGTGCTACCCCCATTCCACCCAGCATTCCAATGACCTGAAGCCTAATTGTTAAATTAATGATCAGGTCGGCCCTTTGAGGATACCATTCAAGAAGAAAAGGCGAAAGTGTAAATTCTGAAAGCCAAATAAACAGTAGAAAGACTGTAACCAAGTAGTGAAGCGAAGAAAAGTCTCTCTCCACCCAGAAGAGGTTGATTGACAAGATGAGGCTGACTCCCAGAAACATAAGAGTCAAAACGGGGATTGCCAGCAACAATATTTGCATGAAGCTTCGAAGAAAAAACTGACTCCGATCAATAAAAGATTTCTGAGGAAAGAATTCGTCAAATATTCTTAAAATATTAGGTAAATGATTTATTATCAAAAATTGGCGAATAAAGAACTGGTTTTTTGGTCAAAACAGAATCAACATGGAGATCTGGATTTAGCAGGATAAAGTGTTAGCAAAAGTATAGAAGAAGCGCTGGTAACCCCATCCTTGACAAACCAATTGGTCAGTATTTTCGTCAGATACGATTTCCATAACAAGCAGTTTTGAACATCGGCCATATCACCGAATCGGATGAGCCATGAGCTAACTTACTTTTGACTATGTGGTGTCAAAGCTTTTTCCTTTCTCGTGTTATAACTTTGTTTTTCGCTACAATTTGTTTTGTAGTAACCTATGAAAATAAGTCAATTAATTCAGAATCAAATAGAAATCCATAGAGAATTGCTATATGAATTAAGAACCAAAACAGTCTTAATAATGCAACAGATATGAACAAAGTCAATACGATACTAATTCCAGAGAGACAAATTTGCCCGTATCTAGAAACACGATTGCGAGACAATATACCATACGCAAGGGACAATAAAATTGCACCAACGAGTATATGAACGAAAAAGAGCTGAACATCGAGAATGAGAACCCCTGCAAGAAGCAATGGTGTACCTGCCACAGAGTCAAATCCAACTGCTAACCATAACCAAACCTTAGGGAGAGAACCAATATACATTCTTTGATTACTCTTTGTTGGTATAGATTGTGTGGAATAAATATTGGAATGAGAAGTCTCGAAAGCATCACTGACTTGAGGTTCACCTAATGCCACTCCGCAATACCCACAAAAAGTAGCATCTGATGGATTAGGGTACCGGCATTTGTGACAGCTCCTCATGATTCAAAATAATTATAGCCTCGCACATTGAAAAAAGTTTCTTGACTTTGACTTTCACAGTTAATTATTAGTTTGTTTGTCTGTATTTTAACCAATAAGTCATTGAAAGTGTTAAGCAAGCGCTATCACTTGTTTTTTCGGATGAAGGTCTGTTGAGTTTGGCCTTCCAGTAATGCTGAAGTCTAATCGTGCATGACAATATTTGCTAGAAACATTCTTAGAAAAGTGATTTTAAATATTCGGACATCCGAATATTTTGTATGATCCCGCTAAAACTCAACGACCCTCTCAAGAACGACAAGGTTTGGAAGGAAAAACAAGGAATTACCATTTACGAGTCTGCTAGAACAAGATTCCTACAACTCATAGGAACAGTTGGCGGAAAAAAGATTAGAATAACTTTGGAGCCAACCGGGTGTGCAGGAGTCAGTTATAAGTTAGATTTTGACAAGGAAGAAGAAAATGATGTTAGAATTAATTTTGGTGAAGGAATCGAAATTATTGTCAGCCAAGAGCCCCGATTTCCAAGTCATTCAAATCCCAGCAAGCTATATTCAGATTGGGACTTTCTACATGGGATTCATATTCAATTCCAAGAATCCCTTATGAACTCAAAATTTATCATGGATAATCCCAATGCAAAAAGGGGTTGTAGTTGTGGGATTTCCTTCAAACCAGAAGATTACGGCGGGAAACCGGTAAAATGTCATTGACTTAACTAATTTCTTACCATTTTTGTGGGTAAGAATAGGGTTATAACTTCAAATCTTGAGATAAGATTGAAACCCCATGGTGGGAGGTTCGTAAGAATATTTAGAACGGGGTGAATGCTCTTTTCTTTTTATCGCCAATCCACCAGCAATAGAAGATGGTCTTCGTCAACTGAAGAGCCAGCCAAGATTGCATGCGCAACAAGTGGCAGAGCAAAGTTGGAGGCTTTTTCTAAAATTTGACCCCTGGGTGGAACACCCTTGGTGTCATAGGGGAAAATATCCTAGGAGGATAAGCACATTAGAACAACAACTCAAAAACTACAAGTTACAGGAAAAGCACCAGAAAGCTTTGCGGATCTTAACCTAGATCAAGCCTTGCTGAAATCGGTTGAAAATGAAGGATACAAAAAACCCACCCCCATACAACAGTTAGCTATTCCTGAAGTACTTAAGAAAAATGATCTAATTGCGACTGCGCAAACTGGTTCCGGAAAAACTGCAGCTTTTGCACTACCAATCATTCAATTATTAGGTGTGAAAGGAGTCAATGCAAAGAAAAAGCCCCGAGCTCTTGTCTTGGCACCAACACGAGAACTTGCTTCTCAAGTGGGGGAAAGCTTTGCGACCTACGGTAGACACACTTCCATGAGGAAAATTGTGATCTATGGTGGAGTCCGCCAGCATTCCCAAGTTAAGCAACTACTTCGAGGAGGAGATGTACTAGTTGCAACCCCCGGAAGACTATTAGACTTGATCAATCAAGGATTTGTGAAACTAGATCAATTAGAATTCTTTGTGCTTGATGAAGCCGATCGAATGTTAGACATGGGTTTTATTGGAGATATTGAGAGAATAATTTCTTACATGCCAAAATCTGTGCAATCACTTTTGTTTTCTGCAACAATGCCACGAGAAATAGAGAAGCTGGCTGAAAAATTGATGAAAAACCCCGTCAAAATAGGTTTGAACCATAAAGTCTCACCTGTTGAAACGGTAACTTCATCTGTGTATTTTGTTGAAAAATCGTATAAGCTGGCTCTCTTAAAGGAGCTGCTTTCCAAAGGAGAGATGAAAAAGGTTCTCGTTTTTTCCAGAACAAAACATGGTGCAGACAGATTAGTTCAGAAACTCCAACAAGCAAAATTTAGAGCTGAAGCGATTCATGGGAATAAATCCCAGGCATTTCGAGAAAAAGCACTTGCAAAATTCAAGTCTAGTCGGGTAAACATTCTAGTAGCGACAGATATTGCAGCTAGAGGAATTGATGTTGATGACATAACTCATGTTGTGAATTTTGATCTACCCGACGAAGCAGAAACCTATATTCACCGCATTGGTAGAACTGCTAGGGCTGGAAAATCCGGCATTTCCCTCTCCTTTTGCGAAGTGAAGGAAAGGTACATGCTTCAAAGAATAGAGAAATTGATTGGATCAAAGATTCCTCGAGTAACAGGACATCGCTTTGAGTCAAATATTCCACTTTCAGTGGTACACAACAAAAACAAGCGTTCAGGTAATAGGAGACGAAGATACAGAAACTAGGATCGGCACGCGTTTGCTAAAAGGTTATTTTCTTCTCTATTAATTATGACATTTTTTTGCTTACTTGTTTCTAATAAGCAATATTCTTTCTACTACACAGTGCAAATCAGACTTCATATAACATTGGGTGTAGAGCATTCTCGTTTGGCTTTTCTCCGAGATAGTGGATGCCATGAGTCGCCACGTGCATTTGCATCTAGACTTAAATTCCGAAGAGTGAAGCAACCCCACAAAGACTGCATTGAAGTTAACTCATAGAAAGCTTAAGAAGGAAAGATGCTAGAAACTTAATTAGTGTTAAGGTAAGTTCCTTTTGCTAAAGGCAAAGGAAGGCATCCTTGCATTTTGAGGTGGTAGCTCTCGTGAGAGATGAGGACTTTGATGTCGAATCGTTCATCGACAGCGTAATAGATGAAGAAAGAACCAAAACCGAGCTCAAAACATTGTCCCGAAAGATTAGTGAACTTGGAGCAAGAGTAGTTCAGATTAGCGAGAGGATTGAAAAAACTCTCAATCAACTGAATGAACGAGTCACATCTTTAGAAACGGATTTTGAAGAGATAATTGAAGCTTTGACTCAATTTCAAGCAGCTGCTCTACAAGCACCCAAAGGTCCAGCAATGCCTTCTTCGGGTCCCTCGCCATCTTCTGGCCCGGCTCCGCCAGCAATTCCTCCCCCAGGAGGAAGTACTCCGTCGATTCCTGCGCCCGCAGTCGCTTCGTCTGGCCCAAGTGCTCCAAATCTCGGCTCGCCCGGAGCAGTTGCTCCTCCTAATCTCTCTGCACCTGCATCGGCATCAGCATCGGCTCCCCCTCCCAACTTGTCTGCTCCAGCTACGAATTCAGCACCCGTTGTCACAAGTGGTCCTGCAAGAGGAGCTGCCCCTGGCGGTCCACCCGTTGGTGCTAGCCCAGGAGGCATCAGTCAATCAGCAATTGCTGAAGCTTTGGGGTCATTGAAGAAAGCTCCAACTTCGGATGAAAAGCCAAAGCCAAAAGCACCCGTAAGTGGGCCGAACGCAGTTCTTTCAGAATTATCGCAAGTGCTCCAGAGAAGAAGAAAAAGGTCTCAAGAGGGAGAAGAGAGTGGTGGCTTAAAACCTGTTAAACCCAAGGTTATGAGAGGCGAGGAAGAAGAAAAAGAACCCCCCTTAAAACCCGTTCCAAAGGTTGATAAAGACGGAGAAGAGGACTCAACCCCCAAGAAAAAAATCACGAGTGCCTCAGAGATGAAGTCTTTGCTTGAGAAACGTCTAAAATCGGCTCTTTCTCAAGACACAGATGACGATGAAGAAGAATAGATTGCCCTCCATAAGAATCACTATCCAAAGAAGCGAGGACTTATGGTTTTTGAATCTTTCTTGTTCAAAAGGGTCTCCACATTTCCAATTTTATCACTACTGAGATCTGGAATATTCAGAGAATATTACGAGAAACCAAAGATTGTCTCAATGGACGTGGGGTGTGGAACAAACGATACTATCCCCCTGTTCTACGACCTAGTTACTCAAGCTGGATTAATGAAGCAAGTTCACTTGTACTTAGTTGATCAAAACCCTTTGTGGTTATCAATCCTATCCGAGAAACTTGATCAATTCTTCACGAAAGGTCAAGACATTACAAAGAGAATTCAATTCACTCTTATTCGTAAAAGGCTTGAGCGGTTGCATCTCCCCTCACCACATGAAATACTAGGACATAGTGCTGATTCAATCACTTTTAAGGAAGGAAAATTCGTTACAAGTTCAGTAGACATTCTCCATTTAAACTCAAACATGCTTTATTGGTTTGGCTTTTTCAGAAGCGACACTGAAACGATACTATCGAATCTTTTGCGAATATCTAAGCCAAATGCCCTCATGATAATAACACAGCTATTTGGACAACCAGAACCAGATTTTTCAAAAGTCTACTCGTCTGGTTTTTCATTGAAAGAAATAATAGTAGTAAGGGCGAAGGATGACCGAATCCATGTATTTGATCCCGAAAAATATGGTATAATCCCTGATTCTTTTAGGAGCTATCTTTTCCGTAGGAATGAGAATGACCATGGGAACTAAAACAAGAACACATCAGAATATGAGCTCGTAATTCCTAGTCCTTCCAATACGATTGATTCTGGTTACAGTTGTTCAACACCTTGAATTTCGAAACATAATCCCAAACTAACAATGCTTCATAGGCTATTTCTGATATCAACCCTCCCAGTTCAACTTTTGGATGCAAAACCCATTCCAAAGAATAACACTGCCACACCTTCAACCCCCTCTCTTGAGTTTTTTGTTTTTTCAGAAAATATTGGAATTCCATTGATTGGAGTTGGTAGTACTCTGCAAGGAGCACTAGATCGCTAACATAACGTTGCTTTTGTCTTCTTTATCCAGCTTTTGGCCTTGTTACTTTTTCACGGTTCAGAATCATATTAGTTGCTGAAAAGCAGTCTTCTTTCTTTAAAGACATATATTGAAACAAAAGGAATCCAAGCAAGATCATTGACTAAGGAAAGGTAGAGGTATTTCAAAGGAAAAATCGAACGAAAAGCAGTAGTCCACATTGCGAAGAGAATTCCTGCGATCTTTGTGAGAAGAATAATCACAGCCATTGCATAGTTCTGCATAGGATTAATCGCTAGGAGCAATGCACCAACTCCCATAACAAAAATACCGATAAGCAGTAATGAAAGCACGGCTTTCTCCTGATCAGTTGAAGCTTCAAAAGGCAGAAAGGAAGGATAAATCAAGCCGACGATTACTGCCAGAAAATTATAAATTGCAACAGCAAAAAACAATCGCTTGTAAAAAACGGTCTCGTTTGAAATCATTTATCTATCGCTTCTCAGCAAATATTCTAAAAACCATTGATTAAGCCGAAATAACAACCTCTTCAATTAGAAAAACTAAAGACTAGATTTCATATGCGCAATCTCCTAATAGAGTCTTAACCGAATAGACATGTGGGTGTTAAACGCGGCCCGATACGAGTCTTTGATTTTCTATCCTCAAATTACTCGAATGATCTCTGCGAGGATCAAGCCATATCCATAAGGACTAGGTCCCTAATTGATGCGGATGAATGCTCCGCTTGCGAAACGATTAATTTAAAGCCAATAAATAAGCTATTTTTGGGAGACAACTTACATGTTCTTTGCTATTTGATCAGACAAGGGTTCTCAGAAGCTTTCCAAATGATCTACATCGATCCTCCATTCTATAGCGACAAGGAATACTATATTTCAAGAAAAATCAAAAAGGTCGATAAAACAGAGGAAAAATTACAACAAGTTGCTTATAGGGACACTTGGGAAAGTCTGGAAGATTACCTCCGATTCTTGTTTCCTCGATTTGTTTTGATCAAGCAACTCTTGAGAAAAGACGGTACCTTGTTTGTGCATCTAGATTGGCATGCAAGTCATTATGTGAAAATTCTACTAGATACGGTTATGGGGCCTGAGAATTTTAGGAATGAAATAATTTGGTGTTATACCGGGCCAAATCGTTCAAAACAAGACTTTCCGAAAAAACATGACGTTATTCTTAGGTATTCCAAGTCCAGAGCAATAAAATTTCACCCGATTTATACTCCTTATCGCTCGGGAATACATGATACTCGAGGAACAGCGATGAGATACAAGGGGAAAAGCGTTGATTTTTCAGCGATGGAAAAAAGAGGAAAACAACTTGAGGATTGGTGGACTGACATTTGGGCTGCCGAGCGATATCGTAGTGATTTTACCTACTATGGCACCGAAAAACCCAAGAAACTTTTAGAACGGCTAATTCTTTCAGCGACAGATCCTGGGGATCTCATTGGAGATTTCTTTGCAGGATCTGGAACAACGCTAGTAGTAGCCAAAGAATTAGGTAGAAGTTGGGTTGGGGCTGATAACTCAATCCATGCAATAAATTTAGTCAGAACAAGACTCCTCGATTCCCGCAATCCAAATCAAGAAACTGTCCATCGGGAGCCCTTTGATGAATATTTTTCTCTTTCGAGAGATCATCGACTCCTGAGATCAAATTCAGAATTAGAGAAAAAAAGCATTCGATGGAGAGAACTTGTAGAACAACATGCAAGAGAAAAAAAAGAAAACGCACAAGACAAGAACGCTGTCATCAACATAGCTAATCCCGTGCCAGATTTGCTCTCCATACAGCAAAGGCACATTCAATTTGAACAACTTAACATAGCGGTTGCATATCCAATAGAGTTTGTGCGTGATTTAACGATATTCAGAATTTTGCCCTCAAAGTTACAGGATGAAATAAAAGCAAGCCGGATATTCTTTTGGGAACAACCAAAAGTGAGCATCAAGCTAGAAATGAACGCGCGCGCTCTCAGAATCGAAAAATATAGACATACTAACCCTTATGTCGTCTCGTTCTATGAGAAAAACGGAATAGAAGGTCCCCTAGCAATCGATCAAGTCCTGCTTTCGAGGTTTAACAAGGAAGAAGAAACTCTCCTACCCTTTGCTTACTGGTCCAGCAAATCTCACCAAGAGAATACTGATCGCTTGAATTATCGCTTGAATATTATCGGAGATTCAACCAAGAAACCCAGTATCAAACCACTCGAACATATTGTTGAATTGATTGACCTTCTTGGGTTTTCATCTTTTTACTTTCTGTAGCAGTAATTGGATCACAAACGCCCACTAATCGTTTTCATCTAGTAGTTTGAAGCTTATCTTAACTCTTGCTCTGTATTGTACTATCTCGTCGCCATCAATTCTCCCGTCAAACTTTACAACTTCAACTATTCTCAAATCTTTGAGACTTTCAGCAGCCTTCTTCACAGCGGCACGAACCGCATCATCGAAACTGTGAGGAGAAGACCCCACGATTTCAATGATCTTATATACTTTGCCATCTTCCATAAGCATCACTTTGCAAATTTGATTATTTTCTAGAGGATACTTGAAATTATGAAGGTTTCGTGAAAGCGAGACGGTGAAAATGGCCGAACTGGTTTTTCAAAACATGATTTACAGTTATTCTGACTGGTTTTTAGAGGGTTTGTTTCATTTACCAGAGACTTCTAACGAAATTCTTAAATGACACAGCATAAAGAGTAGGATGGAAATTCCTACGTTTTATGAAGTGGGCACGTAGCTCAGCAAGGCAGAGCGGTGGGCTTTTATCCCTGATAAAGGAAAGGAACCCACTGGTCGGGGGTTCAAATCCCCTCGTGCCCGCCATTACTTTTTTCTAGCTTAGTAGTTGCAAGCTATTTAGTATTCATTTTGTCAAATATTCGGATTCGGGTGGTTTTAGAACAGTCATTTGGCACAAGTATTCAGTATTATATGGAAAAAGAATATTAAGTGAACTCCGGATATTTTAATGGATTACTATGTCAACCGAAGCAACAGAAAAGAAACCAATCGATTTTGCCCGAGGCCTTGAGGGCGTACATGTTGCCACCACTGCCATCAGCTGGATCGATGGTCAGAATGGTGTTCTACTCTATAGAGGCATTCCAATTGAGGAAATTGCCAAGCATTCAAATTTTGAAGAAACGTCATACCTTATTTTGTATGGAAAGTTACCCACAAAACAACAATTGGAAGAATTTGATGCGGCGCTCAAGAAGAACAGAGAAATTCCTGATGATCTGTTAGATGTTATTAGGAAATTTCCTAAGGACACTCACTCAATGCATGTTATCAGAACAGCGATCTCATTTCTTGGAGGCTTCGATCCCGATGCTGAAGACAACACTCCAGAAGCAAATTACGAAAAATCCATCAAAATAATAGCTAAATTCCCAACAGTCGTTGCTGCCGCATCTATAATTCGCCGAGGACTGGAAGTTATTCCACCAGATTCGAGTCTATCCATGGCTGCAAACTTCTTGTACATGATGAGCGGTGAGAAGCCCACCGCTGAGGAAGAAAAAATCATGGATACCATCATGATTCTCCACATCGAACATGGCATGAATGCTTCGACCTTCAGCTCAATCGTGACGATTTCCACACTCGCAGACATTTATTCTGCAATTACTTCCGCAATAGGGACTTTGAAGGGGCCACTCCATGGCGGAGCAAATGAAAGAGCTTTGCGCATGATCAAGGAAATCGGAACAAGAGACAATGTTCGACAATACGTCGAGAATGCTTTAGCAAACAAGCAGAAAATCATGGGATTCGGCCACCGTGTTTACAAAGCCTATGACCCACGAGCTAAGATACTAAGAGGATACGCCGAGTCATTAAGCAAGTCTCGTGGTGATATGAGTGGTATCGAAATTGCGGAAGAAATTGAAAAAATCATGATTGAAAAAGTTGGAGGGAAAGGAATCTTCCCGAATGTAGACTTCTATTCTGGCCTGGTGTATTCTCATCTCAATATTCCCATGGAAGATTTCACACCAATCTTCGCCATGGCTCGTAGTGTTGGTTGGTGCGCCCATGTCATGGAATACTTGGAGCAAAACAGAATCTTCCGCCCAAGAGCCGTCTACGTTGGTTCAAAAGATGCTCACTATGTGCCAATCGATGAGAGAAAATAAGCGAAAGAACCTCGTCTTTTCTTGTGCGAAATAGCATCGACCCTCTTCTTTTCTTTCTTATTATTTCTCCGTAAAATAAGTTATTCGTAAGGATCAGTTGTTAGCATCGATCCGAATTGTTGTAAGCATTCCGAAAGGTCAAGGGAAGGAATCTTAAAGTAATAGTGCATGAAGACTATCACGGCGATTCAAAATGGGAGAAAAAATAACCATTCAAGACGGAAAACTAGTTATCCCAGACAACCCCATCATTCCTTTCATTGAGGGTGATGGAATCGGGCCAGACATCACTAGAGCCATGAAAATTGTCTTAGACAAGGCAGTTGAAGTGGCCTATGATGGCAAACGAAAAATCGAGTGGAAAGAAATTTACGCTGGAGAAAAGGCAAATGAGCTGACTGGAAGCTACTTGCCTGAAGAAACATTGGAGGCAATAAGGGAACACATTGTTGCGATTAAAGGTCCCCTAACCACTCCTGTTGGAGGAGGATTCAGAAGCCTAAACGTTGGTCTTAGAAAACTTCTAGATCTATATGCATGCATTAGACCCGTAAAGTGGATCAAGGGTGTTCCCTCACCAGTCCGTCACCCTGAGTACATGGACATGATTATTTTCAGAGAGAACACAGAGGACGTGTATGCCGGTATCGAATGGGCCAAGGACAGCGATGAAGCCAAGAAAGTCATTAAGTTCCTCAAAGAGGAAATGGGAGCTAAAATCCGTGAAGATTCAGGAATTGGTATCAAACCAATCAGCGAATTTGCCACCAAACGCCTCATGAGAAAAGCTATTCAGTGGGCCATCGAGAAAAAGCGCAAATCAGTTACCATCGTGCACAAAGGAAACATCATGAAATTCACAGAGGGTGCATTCAAACAATGGTGTTACGACCTTGCCAAAGAAGAATTCGCAGACGTAACCATTACAGAAGCCGAAACTTGGGAAATGGATCAAGTACCCGAAGACAAGATCATTGTCAAGGATAGAATCGCCGACAACATGCTTCAACAACTCCTAACAAGAACAAAAGAATACGACATCTTGGTCTTGCCAAACCTAAATGGAGACTACTTGTCTGACGCGGCTGCAGCACAAGTAGGCGGTCTAGGAATGGCTCCAGGTGCAAACATTGGTGATCATGTCGCTTTGTTTGAGGCCACACACGGTACTGCTCCTAAATACGCAGGGCTAGACAAGGTCAATCCTGGCTCTCTCATCCTGAGCGGAGTAATGATGCTTGAGTACATGGGTTGGCAGGAAGCTGCAGACCTAGTCGTCCAAGGAATGGAAAAAGCAATTGCTGACAAGAAAGTAACCTATGACCTCGCCAGGCAAATGGATAGCGTCCAACCCATCAAAACATCAGAATTTGCCCAAGAGATTGCTAAGCGAATTGAAATGTTAAAGCAATAGGTTTAGCAAGAATCGAAAAAACCTATTTTTGCTTCTCCTTTTTCCTAAACCATTATGTCTTATTTTTCTCACTTTCTTTGTTCACTCCGGATTGGCTGCTCCAACTAGATTTTCAAGAATAAAAAAAGAAAAAGAGAGGAGAAAGATAGTTCTGGGAAAGGCTAGTTTCTTATCGTTTAGTTCTTATTTTTCTTCTACCTAGCACTGAAACGGCTCCTATACTAAAGATAAGGATGGTCCAAGTGAGACCAGGCAAGAATCCTCCGCCACCTTCCTTGGGTTCGGCTTCTCCGGGAAGCACTTCAAATTGTTTCGTTGCCTCGGAGTATTTCCCAGTTTGATCGAAGAGCACAACTTTGATCGTTACGGAGCTGGATCCATCAAATGAGCCAAGATTTGCTGTCAATGCCGGAGTACCTGGAGAAAGAGAGACTTCTTTGACGAATGTTCCATTCACACTAATCTCTACTTTAGACTTATCAAAGTCAAAGCCAGAGTATTCCTCGGCTACGATAAGAGCAGTAATGTTTTCTCCAGCTTTCGGACTTCCAGGCGTAATGGTAACTGATCTAATGATGGGTGGGTACAGATCAGGGTAAGAGATCTCTTTTGCAGTTGTTCTAAAAATATCAGAGATTGGTGTACCTTGAGCCGTTGGCATAGGATCAATTCCGAGAATGTCAAGAGCTGTGGGTGTTATGTCAATTGCTTTCACTACGTCAATCGTTTGGTTTGCCATTATTTCGGGACCAAGCATGAGCAGAGCTGCCTGCAGCTGTG
The DNA here is from genome assembly GCA_024276795.1 of archaeon. Classification (GTDB taxonomy): domain Archaea; phylum Asgardarchaeota; class Heimdallarchaeia; order Heimdallarchaeales; family JAJRWK01; genus JAJRWK01. The sequence goes on from JAJRWK010000248.1 coordinate 12,367, forward strand.
GGTTCTTGTTCAAATAGCCATGCATGCCGTCAAAAGGTGAACCGAAGTTTCGTGACACGTTTGGAAGATACCATACACTGATGTTCATGCCCCTCAACGGATTGTACATACCAATCTTTGAATTCTCCTCATTCACATAGACTTCATCTACTTGTGGTATTTGCTTCAAATAATTCGCGAATACTTGAACCTTGGTTTCATTGGTCTCCTTTGGGAAGTAGAGATATGCAAAACCAGCATCGTGAGCAATTATTGGAGACATCCCAGTTGTGGTTACGGCTTCTTTGAAAAGAGACTGCTCTTCCAAGAAAAAGTTAGAATCGTCTGTCTCTGCGAAGCCATGATCTCCCATTATCATGAAAGTTGTTGATCCCATGAGACCTGAGTCGTTGAGACCCTGGAAGAGAATCCTCAAGGCATCATCAACGTTTTTCAGAGCATCGTAGTAGGCATCACTATAAAGACCCCCATGGTGTGATGCACTATCTACACCTGGGAGCCTTGCATAAAGAAGCTCGATATCTGGATTTTCAGTAAGAGCCTTGACAATCCTCTCGGCAATTTTTTGGTTGTTGTCACTACTGATTTGTGAATAGGGCAAGTTCACAAAAGGCTCCACAGAATTGTTGAATTTTTTATCAGAATAAGGCCATCCAATTGCTGCTGATTTACGGCCCTGCATTTCTGCCCAGTGAAATCCCTGGGGAGCAAGTAAGAGGTTGGCGCTGATAGAAGTGTTTCGGTAAGGATCACTTGGATCAGCAAAGAATGAATAAGTGAAGTTGTCTTTCCAGTCATAAAACGTGTTCCCCATAATGCCGTGAACTGAAGAGTTTGCACCAGCCCCGATAGAAACGTGTCCCGTCGCAGTAAGGGTTGGATTTGGCATCAACAACCCCTTGGCTACGGTTCCCTCTCTAACAACCCATTCGATTGTAGGAAGCTCAGGTAGTGACGTGTCGTTGAGAAAGTCTGCTTTCAACCCGTCAACCGTGATAATTACTACTCTTTTGGTTGTCTGACTAAGTCTTGGGGAAATGGAAGAAAAGTCAGTAACTACAGAATCTTGTTTTGCAACAATCGAAGTCCCCGAATATTGAGACGAACCAAGCAGAATAAACAAGAAAAGCATAAGAGCTAGTCTTTTTCTGATCATCAAGAAAGGCAATAATTGACATTATATAATCATTATCTCATTTTTCTATTGATTTGGGAATCGCTAACATATTTTGTTGATTCATGAGACGCGGGAAGATAATTAACTAAAAGAATCTTCAAGATGAACACGTTAATCCAATTACGGAAGCGAAGCATTCTTGTGAATGGAACAATGGGTGTGCGAAACTTGGCAGAACTTTGTAACTAGTTCTCTGTAATCCTTATTATGCATGATTTTCTCTTAGTAGTATGAATCAAGAACATATCCCGCTACTAGAAAGCGACCCTAATGATGGAACGGTTCTAACGCCTCTCGAGTATCTTGAAAAATGGTCTAAATTTACCAGCAATCAGATCCCCAAAGCTCCAAAATACGGAGTTGTTACATTTCGATATATGGGATTAGCCGATTACTCGAAGGAGAGGTTTGAAGTAGCAATATTGCACGAGAAGTTCCCCTACCCCATATTTTCTTTCAAAGACATGACCTCTATGTTTGTCCACATTCCTGTTGTCGCACCAGCTGCTGTAATGGCTGTTGAAGAATTACTAGCGATTGGAGTCAAATGTTATACTCTGTGGGCGAGCTGGCGTTCTAATTGATCAAGTGTCTCGGAAAAGTTTTGTCATTCCGCTGAAGGCTTTGCGTGATGAAGGGACCTCATACCACTACGTCAAACCATCTCGGTACATAGAAACAAGTCAGATAATGGTAGGAGCGATTTGTGAGGCATTGGAGGAAAAAGGTATAACGTATTTCAAGGACTCGACGTGAACCACAAATGCCCGTATCGTGAGACTCTCAAGCAAGTTCGAGAGTATAGAAATGAGGGTGTGCTTACGGCTGAAATGGAATCGGCTTAGATTTTTGCACTATGTAAGTATCGTCAAGTTCATGCTGGTGCAATCCTTCTCGGTGGGGACTTAGTTGCTGGTGAAGAGTGGGATAGTCGCAGAGAACAGGGATATCTTAAAGAGGAAGAACATTACAATAGAAGGGGATTTGAACTTGCAGTCAAGTCTCTTTACAACATATTTAAAGAAAATAATAAGGACTTGCAGAAATAACGCCTCTGAAGTTCTACAAACCTTGCGTTTTCGTGTGAGGAGTATTTCAGCAAACTTCAAAAGACGAATGGATTCTTAGCTTACATCAATACTTGGAGGAAAACTCTTTGAAGAGCCCTCTACCTCGATTTGGAGGGCTTTAAATTTTACGCAAATAGAAAGGCAAACGATAATAGGCTGACATGAGTATATCATTTAGTGAGCTTATCCGAGATCGAAGACCTAATCAAAAGAAATGAGCTATTAAAAGCCCACGAGCGCATAGAGGCGTTACATGAAAGCATGTTGGATAGCAGAGAGAAACTGCAGATCCAAATTCTGCTGATTGATGTCCTGTTAAAATTAGGTCTGTTTCCTGAAGCGATCTCTGCAGGGAAGACACTCATGGACACAAAAGAGGAACTAACCCCCGAACAAGTATTCAGGGTTTTTCTCACACTGATTGAGGCTTGTTTTCGAAAAGGAGATATTGAGGAATCCAAGGAATATGTTGAGAAAGCTTACGATCATTTGATAACCTCCATTTCTAACGAGGAAGAAAAAATCAGAAAAGAGGCAGTTTTACTCAAATGGAGGGGCAATATTTGCTGGCAAGAATCTGACATAAACGGGGCTCTCGATTGTTATGTTCAGAGCTTTCAGCTAGCTAGAGACATTCAGGATGATGAACTTCTAGCAGAGACTCTGAACAACATTGGTCTTGCTCAATTCATGAAAGGCAACTTCAATGACGCC
>JAJRWK010000031.1 GCA_024276795.1 archaeon
AAAAAGAAACTATTACGAAAAGGCCGTAGAAAAAATGGAAATAAGAAAGGATCACATTCGAAAAGAATTTGGAGCAAAAGAAGTTTTATCCTTATTTGTTAGCAGTGTTCCAGAACCATTCCAAGAGATCAATGATATTCCCGTCGTGTTCGTAGAAGACCTGCCACAAGTTTTGGAAGACCTCGGGAATCAGCACAAAGCAGAGGTAAAGGAAAGGCAAAAACCCACCAATTTCTTGTACAAATACTATCAGAGTCTGTTACGCTTCTTGTGCGATGCTGAAAAAATAGATCAAGAAATAAAAGAAAAGAAGTCCAACCTACGATCCGTTCAAAATGAGAAACATCGCATGGAAAAAGAAGTGCAGACTTTAACAGATGTAGCTAATTCCATCAAGAGTGAACTGCGAACACTGCTCACCAGAAAGCAAATTCTCAAGAAACGACGCTGGAAAGTCCAGCAGTCTCCACAGATTGATAGGATAAGAGAAGAGATCAAGGCTTTGGATAAAGAACTTCTCAATTACAAGAGAAAACTTGACAACGTTGAAGAGAAGATCTCAGTAGTGCATCAAGAGATCGAGAAAGTTGAAAGCAAGATCCGTAAGCTGAAAAAAGAGATTGAACGCCTAACGATGAGAAAGAATAAACTACTTGGACCACACAAAGTCTGGAGATGACGGTCTACATGTCCCTAACCGATTTGTTTTAAAACATTCTTCGAAATAGGAAAACTGAGAGCGAAGGTAATGCAAAAATGATGATTCCAGTTCGCTGTTTTACATGCGGTAAAGTTGTTGCAGACAAGTGGGAAGAATGGGTTGAAAGAGTAAACGAGGGAGAAGACCCAGAGCAAGTACTAAATGACCTTGGACTTACTCGAGTTTGCTGTCGCAGAATGATCATTTCCCACGTAGACCTAATCGATGAAATAATTCGATTTTCAATTTAAGCGTCAAAGGATCATTTTGTTTTTCTCGTAGTCGCTGAGAGAATAGGACTCAGCAAATGTTTCTTCAACGCATCATTCTTCCAGACCTTAATAATTCTCCTGAATTCTTGTATCTATTCAAGTCTGCTCTTCTCCGTTACGCATAAACCCAAAAGTCAAGATTCAAAAAATACATTACTTCGGAATGCTTTTTGTCTTTGATGGCTGAAGATGAAATCATCTCCCGCACTCTGCATGTTCTTCAAGCGGAGGCTTCTGAATACTACAATGCAATGATGAATTTGCCCGTTAAAATACTTGAAAATAGTTATGCTAAGACCGTTTTTCAAGTAGGAGAAGACTATATCATAATGAGTTACTGCATGATAGGGGATGATTTCGTTTTAGGTTCCTCTCGTTTTGACAGAAGAAGATCTGCTCTTAGCATTCTTTTTGGTTTGGGTCTCGCTCCTGAGATCTTACTATCTCTTCCCAAATCGGCTCTTCATGAAAGCGACATTCTCATTACATCTTTTGCTAAGGGAGAGCCACTCTCAGAGTCATATTCCCAAGAAAATCTCCTTCGCTTAGGAGAAGCGCTTGCTGAGATTCACCAGCAAAAGATACCCCAGACCTTTTTTGGTCGTTTAGGATCTCCTATGTCTCCATTGCGATTTCTGCAATTGTCTAACTCTTACTTATTAGGAGCACAACAAATTGTCCACATCTTGCCCGAACACCAAGATCTCCTCGACCATGCGATTAATCTTGCAAGTGATGCTTTCACTCTTTTGGGGTCTAAATATGGTGATCTCGCAAAAAAAGTAGGAACAACCCTCATCCACGGTGATCTTAATCTTCAAAATGTCTTAGTCTCAGATAATAATGCAGTACTTGTTGATTGGGACTATGCTGGACAAGCTCATTTAGAATTTGACTTAGCCACGGTTTTGGAGTTAATCGCCCAAACCAAGAACGACAAAGAAGCATTCCTCGACCGCTATCCTCTTGATCTAAATAATCATCGATTGCTAGACATCTACCGTCTTATTGTCAACGTGCTCTTTGGTTCTTGGGCAATTCAATCACTATTTCTCTTGAAAGCACCACCCTCGGGAGAAAGCTATCTCACATATGCCAATGGGAAATTAGAAAACCAAGTTTCTTTTCTAGAACAATACGCCAAAGATAGGCTAAAAAAAGCAGAACAATTTCTCACTTCTTAAGATGAGAAAATTATTTGTCAAAGGGTGCTTATTTGACGCAGATGGCGTTCTTTACCGTGGTAGCGAACCTATTGAAGGAGGACCCGAAGCCATCAAGCAATTACGCGCGAAGGGAATTAGGGTGGGAGTAGTAACTAACAATTCAACCAGAGATCATGAGAGCCTGCTACGCAAACTCCACCAACTAGGTTATAACTTCAGAATAGACGAAATCCTTTCTTCAGCCATGATGGCTGCAGAAGTTATTGCTTCGGAAAAGAAAAATGCCTCTGTCTTCGTTGTTGGGGAACAAGGTCTCATCAATGAGTTGAAATATCGTGGTCTTCAAATCATCACCTCCGAGAATGAAAAAGCTGACTATGTTGTGGTCGGTCTGGATCGCCAGTGCACTTACGAAAAACTTCGAATAGCAATGAGTCATATCAGAAAAGGAGCTAAATTCATAGCAACTAATACTGACAACACATTACCCCAATCTAACGGATCCTTTATTCCTGGGGCGGGAGCGTTGATTGCTGCACTAAAGGCTGCAGTTGGAAAAGAGCCAGATCTCATTTGTGGAAAACCATCCCCTTTTCTCTATCTAAAGATGCTTGAAAAAATGAACTTGAAAAAAGACGAAGTCCTTTTTGTGGGAGACAGGGTGGAGACCGATATCAAAGGCAGTGTTGTGGCGGGTATCAAACCAGTTTTAGTCCTCACGGGGGTTGTTACTAGGGAAACAGCGGATCAGGTCTTAATAGAAAATAAGATTGACCCAGAACAAGTAGTTGTTCTTCATTCAATTAAGGATCTTCCTTGGTTAGAATTCATAGGCTCTCTAGCGGATAATACTTAGAGCGAGGAGGCTCAACACCGAACCTGCAAGAACCAGAATTAGGATATTATTTCCGGTCAGTCTCCGAGCAACCTTCTTGATAAGCTCTTGAGCTTTATCGAGCTTCTTATCCACAACATCAACCTTTTCTTCAATACGGTCAAGCTGTATTCCTTGCTCTGTCAGCTGCTCAGTTATGGTTTCCAGAGCTGTTTTCAGTAAACGAATCTGGGCATTCATGTCCTCTATAGAACGGTAAAGCTCTAGCTTCATTTCGTCAATTACTTTCTCTAAATCCTCATCCTTGAATTTTGAGCCCATGTCTTGTCTGAGTAATTTCATGTACTCATCTGCCAGCATGTCTTCTTTTCCTGGCATTGTGGTAATTGCTTCGAATTGTTCCAGAACCTCTTCGAGTTTTTTCAATCGTTCTTTGTTGCTTCTGATTTTCTGTTTCTGTTGTTTTTCCTTCTTGATTTCTTCAGGTTGGAATCGCTGTGGTATTTTGGATCGAATCCGGTCCCAGAAGGTCTTCTCTTTCTCGGTCTCTTCTTCGAACGTCTTATCGATCTCTTCAAAAATCTCTTTCATGTCGTGGACTACTGATTTTAATTCAGAAACGGTTTCTACGAGGAGGTTTTCATCTTCAGGTTTCTTCTTCATCTGAGAAAACTTGCTCGCAAGTTTTTGGCGAAGGGATTTCTTTTTCTTTTTCTTTTGCTCTGTCAACATGCTCACGCTCTTACTCAATTTTTCCCTCAATCAGCAGATGCTCCTAATACCTTATATGCACTTAATGAATTATAATTGCTTGTTTTCAAGCCTAGTTTTGGCTTTGGAAACTCAGTCAAAGATTCGCATCTGCTAAGGCGCCCAACTCATCAGTAATTCATGCCCAAATGAAGCATATTCTTCTTTAACCTTTACAAATTTCTTCAAGAGCTCATTTTGTTGCTCTTCAGACATGATTTCTGCCACCAATCTATCAGCGTTGTCTAATATTGCCGCAATTCCCGCGCTGGCGAAGTGATAGGAAATATCTTCAGACCCACCTTGAGACCCTCTGGGATGAGACAACAAGAGGCGATTGTAAAAATGTGGATGCGCACTAAGTACAGAAAACCGTCGGGAGGGGTGGTATGACGTTGGGTCCTTGCAAGTTCGCCACAGCGCATCGAGAGCCGGTTTGTTTGGATGAAACACATTTCTTGAAACAACCCCTCTTGTCAGTGCTTGAACGCTGTAAGGTGTCTCAATGATGTGAAAAGGCATCATGCACATGAGTTCGTTCACTGTCGCATCAATATTTCCTTGAACGATCGACGGTGCAGAAATCAGCCGGTCAAAATGCTCCTTGGGCATGACGACCATGTTAATTTCACGAACATTAGTGAGGTATTTTCTCGGCTCGATGCTGAACTCGGTATAGAATATTCCCGGTCCAGTAATGATTGCAAGCGGATCTCCATAAAAATCGGCGACTTGTGCGGTTCCCGCAGTGAGCATGACAATTGTATCTCTTTTCAAATCTATGACTGGTTTATTTAGATAGAATCCGTTGAATTTTCGTTTTAGTAATCTGTTCCATGATGGAATGATAAGTAAGGAATCAAGAGCTCGGGACTTTATTTCCGAAAACCTCATACTGCTCAGCTTGTCTTGCCTTTCCTCAATCATTTCTTCGATTTTCTTAATTGTTTGAGGAATGTTCGGCGCAGAACTAGATCTTGGGAAACCAAAATCTGCCATGAAGGCAATGACGTCTCTTAACTGAACCCCGTCCTTTAGCTCAAAGTCATAGAAGTTCTTCCCACTTTCGTAATAGGCTTTGAGCTGTTGGAGGATTTTTATTTCGAATGATAGGCGCTTATATTCTTCAGAATCCTCAACAGCTAGTCTTGGCATAGGCATAAAAAAAGAAAAAAACATCTTTTATGCATTTTTTGATATTCTAACTGTTAGACGTATTTTTTGTCGAAAGAATCTGAGTATTGATCACTTTTTTGTTAATGATTCTTAGAGGATGAGAGCATCTAACTCAATGCGTATTCGTCGATGTTGTTCAACGCCGGTTCAATAACTCTTATAAGATTGCTTTACGGCGATCCACAAGACACAAAACGTAAACATAGTATGCGTTACAATTGCGTTGAGATGTGAGTGATATGAATAGAGGTCGATTATTCACCCAATTATCTATCCTGGCACTGCTTGCAACAGTTCTCTTCTTTAGCCCGCCAGGTCCTGCCCGTGTGTTGGGAGACGATACGGAAACCGTTGTCATCCCAATCATTGCAAACAACACCCCTACCTTTGATGGAAACTCAAGCTCATTCGAGCTTGAATGGGTCAATGCATCAAAGACCACTGTTAATGTTGGCGGTGATGCTGGGTTCAATGGAGACCTCTTTGTGCAAATTAATGGAACGCATCTGTTTATCATGCTGAATTTTTCTCGTCCCTCATTTATTCCTGTAAATGATACCATCCCAACGAATTCCTCGCTATCGTACAACAATGCAACCCACGACTGGTTTGTTTTCGAATTTGATAACGATTTGACTCGAAAAGAATTTGGAACAATAGACTCCCCCCACGATTTGATTGTGGTAGATAGGTATAATTCATCCGTCGTTGATGCATTCGTGTACATGAATGGGACGAATGAGAATTCAATCCCAATTGTAGAAAATGATACTTACGTAGGCGGTTTTGACAATACTGGTGGCATTCGAGCAAACTTCTCTGATGCAGGGGACAACACTGTTGTTCTAGAATTATATAAGGAACTAAATAGTCAAGATCTAAAAGGTCATGACATTAATATTAACGATAGCATCCTTCTCTCCTTCAGAATCCTTGCATGGCAGAATGCAACCGTGGAATTTAACGCTACAACCGCTCTCAAATCTGACTGGCTGAACTATAGACTTAACCAGACTGGTACCGGATTTGCTCTAGCCCCTGTTTCAAACGCTACTGTCCTCTTCGACACTAGAGGGATTGAAAATGCTGCAACCTTGAAAGGCTTAGAAACAGTTCTGAAATCCTACGGAATCACCCTAAATAATCAAACAGATGATGTTACCCTAGAAACATTGCAGAGCAACAACCTCACCATCTTAATCATCGGCGATAACGATTTCTCAGACGATGAGATCGAAGCATATCGACAATTCGTAAGAGATGGAGGGTCATTGCTCCTCATTGTTAGCGAAGTTGTTTCCACCTCCGCTAAAAAGCTCCTAGAAACGTTAGGACTTGAAACTGTCACTGAAGGTCAACTGTTATTTGGGAACGTTGGTGAGAATGGAACCACAACGGCAGTCGTCTCAGCAGCTACTGTTAAAGGTATTGCCCCATTCCTAGAAGGTACCTCGCCTCTGACAGATCAGGCAGTCGGCACTCTCTCCCTTTACGCTGGTGCTCTGAACTCAACCTTGTTACTACAGAACAACACTCTGTTTGCCCAGGAATACCTGGTCTACGATATCATCAAGGCACCAAGCGACTTATTCCTCGATGCCAACGCCGACGGCGTGAGGCAATCCAATGAAACACTTCCCGGAAATCTTACCTATTTCATGGGATTAGACCTCCAATTTGGAGGGAGACTTGCAGTTATGCCCACAGACCTTATCCTCACAAATCAATCATTTGTTGTAAATGACAATGATGTTTTCTTCTTGCGACTCCTCCCATGGTTAGCAAAGTACAATGGATTTTTGCGGGTGAACAGCACTGAGACTGATCGTTACCGCTACGGTCAATCAGATCCAATCTTGGTGAAAAGTGCGGTGTATCAAGATCTGAATAAGACCGCAAGTGATGCAATCGTTCAAGTGATGCTTTCTCAAGCTGGTAATGTCTTCGCTTCTTACAATCTCACATTAAATGCGACAGCAACTGATTACACTCATGAACTTTCGCTCACTCTCCCGAAAGACAGCAATATCAAAGGATTTGTTGATATTGTTATTGAAGCCAAGCAGGCAGGACTGGGATTTGCACGCGGAGAAACAGCAGTCCTCATAGAACGAGCCGAACCCATCTATAACGATGTCTCACCATTCTTCCTATTGATTTTCTTCGTCTCAGTGGGTCTGGTAACCGTCTTCACTGTGTTCGTTTATCGCAAACTAAAGGCCTATGAACCTAATGCAAAGGCCTCAAAATAGGAATTAATGCCGAATCAACTCCCATTTCCTCTGTTTTTTCATCTTTTTTAGCAAATACCTCTATATCACTTATTCATTCAAAGTTTATTCATTTCAGCGAATTATCTAGACACATTTCGGAAACATTATAGTGTTTTACTCAGATTTGACCTTGAACCACAGCATTTCGAAAAACAGCATTTATGACCCGGACTATGAAGCTGTTCAAAGCGTATTCCCTCTCTCTTCCTTCAAGAACGGGTGAAGGACAATGAAACTTTACTAACGCAATAAGGCGATCAAAATGAATGACATTTACGCAATGCGGCATCACCACGATGTAGAATTGGATCTTTATGCAATTGCAATAGGGGTCATTGCTTCAATTGGAGGTTTTCTCTTTAGGAAAGGCATTGAATGGATCGATTATTGGCTTTTCAACGAAGAAAACCAGAACAGCTTTCTCATCTATCTCAAACAACACGAACCATTTCCCGGGATGACTGCAATGGGCATTATCCTCGCGCCTGCCCTTGGTGGTCTGATCGTTGGGTATGGGGTCTGGAAGATTTCTCCCGAAGCCAAAGGACATGGTATTCCAAATGTGTTACAGTCAATGATCATCGACAAAGGCAACATGCG
>JAJRWK010000002.1 GCA_024276795.1 archaeon
CGTTGAAGGTATCTTTGTTGCTGGCACTGCTGAAGGGCCTAAGGATATTCCTGATTGTGTTGTTCAAGCAGGCGCTGCAGCAATGGAGGCATCGATTTTACTAATGGGAGGTAAACAAAATGGCTGAGTCAATAAGAATTGGTGTATACATTTGTCATTGTGGGATTAATATTGCAGGGGTTATTGATGTAAAGCAAGTAGTTGATCACGCTAAAACTCTTCCAAATGTTGTAGTTTCCAAAGACCTCGTTTTTACTTGTTCAAGCGTTGGACAAAACACAATTATTGAAGACATAAAAAATGAAGGAATCAACAGAGTCGTTGTTGCTGCTTGTTCTCCTAGGATGCATGAAGGCACTTTTAGGAATGCTGTCGAGAAAGCCGGTCTGAATCCGTATCTTTTCGAAATGGCAAATATTAGAGAACATAGCTCGTGGGTTCACCCAGATGACCCCGAAGGAGCCACTGAAAAGGCCAAAACATTGGTACGAATGGCTGTTGCAAAAGCGCGATTGTTGGAACCTATTGAAAAGTCTACTGCTGAAGTTACTAAGAAGGTCTTGGTGATTGGAGGAGGGATCGCTGGGCTTCAGGCAAGTCTTGACGCTGCCGAAAGAGGATTATCTGTTACTCTGGTTGAAAAATTACCTGTTCTTGGAGGTAAAGCTGCATTGATTGGAGACCTAGTTTATTCTGAGAAAAAAGGATGGCAAATTGCAAAGGAGCTGATAGAGAAAGTAGTTACACACGAAAATATTCGTGTTCTGACCCGAACAACAGTGCAAAATGTTTCTGGAGCATTTGGTGATTATAGGGTCTCTTTTGTTACGGAACCACGATACATCAAGGAAACTTGCATGCATCCAGAAAAAGGGGAAGAAGTCTGCCCCGTAGAAGTTCCTAATGAATACGATTTTGGTCTTACTCAGCGTAAAGCTTTCTTCAAACCGTTTGAAGGAGCATATCCTCCCACATACGTAATCGACATGTCTGCTTGCACGAAATGTGGTCTTTGCCTTGATTCTTGCGGAAAAGAGACCATTGATCTCGACGCGAAGCCCCTAGAATTTTCTGAAGAATTCGGAACTATAATTGTTGCAGCGGGTTACAAGCCTTATGTTCCTACAACTGGAGAATACGGATTTGGGAATGATACTAGGATAATTACTCTGTCTCAGTTGGAACGGATAATGAGTGAAAACGGACCATCTTTTGAAGACATTGGTCTTTCGAATCCCCTTGAAAACATCATTTTCATAAGTTGTGTGGGATCGATGGAGGAGTCTGATAACACTGATGCTCGCACTTACTGTTCCCGAATGTGTTGCTCTTCGTCGATAAAGAACATGCTAAAACTTCGAGAGCTCTTTCCCTCGTCAAATATCTATTTTCTCTATCGCGACATAAGGACTTATGCCCGTAGAGAAGAGCACCTCTACGAACAAGCCAGCAAAAGTGGAATTATTTTTCTTAAGTATGAGGCCTCCAACCCTCCTGAGGTAAGCATTAATGGCAAACCAAGTGTTAAAGTACTGGACACACTCGTTGGTAAACGCATCCAAATCCTTGCTGACTTGGTAGTTTTAGCAAATGGAATGATGCCTCCTTCTGACATTCTGAAACTTCGAAGCTTGCTTAAATTCCCATGTTCTCCTGATGGTTGGGTTGCTGAAGCCCATCCCAAACTCAGGCCAGTTGAACTGCCCTCCCCCGGCGTGTACATTGCAGGTTCAATCCAAGCTCCTAAAGATATTATTGAATCAATAATCTCTGCGAGTGCAGCTACTGCGAAGGCTGTTGTGCCTATCATCCACGGAAGAGTGGAGCTTGAGCCTCTTGTTTCCTATGTTAATGAAGATATCTGCGGGGCTTGCGGAATTTGCGTTTCCACATGTCCTTATGATGCTGTTAGCCGCGTTGTGCTCCAAGATGGTCGCAGAGTTGCGCGTGTAAACCCTAGGCTATGCATGGGTTGCGGTCAGTGTGCAAGTGCTTGTCCTTCTGCTGCCATGCAACAGAAGAGCTTCACAGACGAGCAGATTCATGAAATGATTGAACAGTTGGTGGTATAAATGTCAGCGAAAGTGGTAGATCAAACTAATTATGAGCCAAAAATTATCATGTTTGCGTGTAACTGGTGTGCTTATGCTGGCTTGGATCTAGCTGGAACGAGCCGGCTGACATATCCTGCAAACATAACCGTTGTCAGAACAATGTGTTCCGGTCGGATTGATCCTTCGTTCGTGGTAAAAGCTCTAACGGATGGAGCGGATGGCGTGCTCATTGGAATGTGTAATTACGGAGATTGTCACTATATTAATGGAAACTATAAAGCCATGAAACGGTTTCTTTTCTTGCAAAAAATGCTAGATGATTTTGGCATAGAAAGAGCAAGAGTACGAATTGAAGGAATTTCAGCCTCAGAGGCTCTCAAGGCAAAGCGAGTAATTACCGAATTGGTCGAAGAGTTACGGCGACTCGGCCCGCTAAAAATCGAGGAGGAATAAGAAAATGAAAGAAAAGCCTAAGGCTGCTTTTTACTGGTGTAGCACGTGCGGAGGATGTGAAGAATCAGTAGTTGATCTTGCCGAAAAGATCTTAGACGTGGTCGCCGCGATTGACATTGTTTTCTGGCCCGTAGCTTTAGACTTCAAATTAGAAGATGTCGAATCTCTGAAAGACAAAGAAATTGCGGTGTGCTTTATTAACGGGGCAATAAGAACGTCGGAAGATGTTCATGTGTCTAAGCTTCTAAGACAGAAGTCTCAATTAATCGTTGCATATGGATCCTGTTCACATCTAGGAGGCATTCCTGGTCTAGCAAACTTTTGGAACAAAGAATCTATTTTCCAGAAAGTCTACAAGGAGGCTCCAACAATCCAAGATGAGACTCCAATCCTTCCTCAAGAAGAAACTGAAATCAATGGCTTAACCTTGACATTGCCAAAATTCTTCAATACTGTAAGAAGATTAGATGAGGTTATTGATGTTGATTATTACATCCCGGGGTGTGCTCCGAATCCTGACTTGTTGTTAGAAGCTGTTCAGCTCATTCTTTCAGGGAACTTGCCGCCAAAAGGAAGTATCTTATCACCGAACCGAAACATGTGTGAAGATTGCCCCTTAGAAAGGAAAGAAGAAAAGATTCAGCTACAATCATTTTTCCGTCCCTTTGAAATCATCCCGGAACCTGGTCGGTGTTTGCTGGAACAAGGGATCATATGTCTTGGTCCCGTTACAAGAGTGGGTTGTGGGGCTCTTTGTATGAAGGTTAGCATGCCTTGTAGGGGCTGTTATGGGCCCACTGATGGAGTGCAAGATATGGGAACCAAATTTGCTTCTGCTCTAGCTTCGATTGTTGATATCGATGACGATCAGCAGTTCATGAAGCTTATAGCTTCAATTCCCAATTACTCTGGTCTTGTCTACATGTTTAGCCTTCCATCCAGTTATTTCAAAAGAAAGAATATGGAGGCGGTCAAAAATGAATAAAAAGAAGATTGTTATTGATCCTATCACGCGATTGGAGGGACATGGCAAAATCACCATTCTCCTAGACGAAAATGGTGACGTTGACAGGGCTTACTTTCAAGTTCCTGAATTAAGAGGGTTTGAGAAATTCTGCGAGGGTCTCCATGCAGAAGAGATGCCTAGAATTACTCAACGGATCTGTGGCGTGTGCCCGACAGCCCATCACATGGCGTCAACAAAAGCATTGGATGATCTTTTCAAAGTAACTCCTCCCCCTGCCGCTGTAAAAGTCAGAGATTTTGTCTACAATGCCTTCATGGTTGAAGATCATACACTACATTTCTTCTTTCTTGGTGGTCCTGACTTTATCGTAGGTCCTCAAGCACCCAAAGCGGAAAGAAATATCCTCGGGGTAATACAAAAGGCAGGAATTAATGCTGGAAAACGAGTGATCCTTATGAGAAAAGCAATCCGCAATCTCCTTACCAAAATCACTGGAAAAGTGATTCACCCCGTTTTTGGACTTCCCGGGGGAATTTCCAAAGCAGTTGACAAAGAGACCCAAGAAGAGGCAATTAAAATTTCAAAACAAGCGATTGACTTCAGTCAGTGGGTAATGGGATTATTCAACAAGATTGTTCTGGAAAACGAGGAATACGTTAGGCTGATAAAAAGTGATGCTTTCTATTACGAAACCTATTACATGGGACTTGTCAATGAGAAAAACCAAGTCGACTTCTATGATGGAACGCTTCGCGTTATCGATCCTTCCGGAAAAGAATTTGCAAAATTCCATCCTTCCGAATATTTAGATTATATCGCCGAACACGTTGAACCATGGAGTTATGTTCGTCAGACTTATTTGAAACCAATCGGTTGGAAAGGTTTTGTCGACGGTGCTGATAGTGGTCTCTACAGAGTCAACCCTCTTGCCCGACTCAATGTTTCAGACAGCATGGCAACACCAATTGCTCAAAAGGAATTCGAAAGGTTATTTGATATACTCGGTGGTAAGCCAGTACATTTGGTGCTTGCATGGCATTGGGCAAGACTGGTTGAACTAATTTTTGCTGCTGAGCGAATGCTCGAGCTCGCAACTGACCCTGAATTTACTGATTCCAATGTTCGGGAGCTGCCTTCCAAGACCCCTCAAGAGGGAATTGGGTGCGTAGAAGCTCCACGAGGAGTGCTTATTCACCATTATCAAACTGATGAAGATGCTGTGATCCGTAAAGCTAATCTTATCGTTGCAACCCAGCAAAATGCCGCTCCGATTAATCTTGGCATCGTAAAGGCCGCAAAAGGCCTAATCCATAATGGGAAGGTTACCGACGGGTTGCTCAACATGGTTGAAATGGCGTTTAGAGCCTATGACCCATGTTTTGCATGTGCCACGCACTCTCTTCCCGGTCAGCTTCCGTTAACACTTGAGCTTTACGATCACGAGAAAAACCTGATTCAACAAGTCCCCATGTGGAAAGGGACTGGAGGGAAATAAAATGGCTCAAGCAAGCATTCTAAAACAAAAAATTAGATCCACAAGAGAGGAAGCCTTAGAAGTTAGACCCCAACTCATCAATGAGCTTAAACAATTTGGTATAATAAATCCCGAAATTTGTTATAATTGTGGAATGTGCGTGGCAGTCTGTGGTCAATCAGGCATGGATCACAATTTTCCTCGTAGGACAATCAGATGTGTTCAACTGGGCCTAGAGAAAGAATTGCTAACCAGCGTCGACCCTTGGCTCTGTTATTACTGTGGGGATTGTACTGATTCTTGTCCCCGAGAGGCTGAACCCGCAGAAATGATGATGGCAATTCGAAGATGGACCATTGCAAAATACGACCCAACTGGTCTCTCTTGGAAAATGTATACTTCATTCAAGTCTTTTCTGCTCATTTCCGCCTTCTGGGCACTTCTACCTGTTGTTGGTCTTCTAATTCTTCATTTTCTGGGATATGCAGAAGTTGTTACGGACAGTGTCCAACTGAACAAGTTTGCTCCAGTTGAAATTATTTGGTTCGCGTCTCATATCTATGGGCTTTACCTCGCAACCGTTCTTCTAATCGGCGGTTATCGGATGCATAAGCAAGTTATGGCGGAGGATTTCAAGAAGATCGATGTCAAGAAAAGTGATTATTTCTTTACAGCCAAAGAATTTCTGGATAGCTTTTTCACTCAGAGAAAGTGGAGAAAATGTGGGAGTAAGGAAATTCGGCGCTGGTTACGTCATTTCCTCCTTTTCATCAGTTATGCTACGATGTTCACACTGATTGTGGGTTTCCTCTGGTGGTTCCAAACAGATGAAATCTATCCTCTAACACACCCACAGAGATGGATAGGATATCTGGCCACGTTGCTGTTGCTGTACACCACTTTAGATATCATCATTGGGAGGATACGGAAAAGAGCACAGATCCATCGCTTTTCACATCATAGTGATTGGGTATTTCCTGTGTCCTTGTTCTTGGTTGTTGTTAGTGGTATTTTTGTTCACGTCTTGAGGTACATGGCGCTTCCTTGGCCTACCTATATCATGTATACTTTTCACCTGATGGTGAGCACTGTAATGCTGAGCACAGAAGTGGGAGTAGGAAAATGGTCTCACCTTCTGTACCGACCATTAGCCCACTATTTAGATGCCGTAAAGCAGAGGGCAAGCACACGAGGGATAGCATCGATATGAGCACACAAGCAAACGGCTAAATGCTATATATATGCTAACATTCTGATCTATGTACCATTTATCCTCAAAAAAACGATATATGGTGTTCATGAAAATGTTAAGGTAATAAAATGTGATCCTTATGTGCGTAGTTCGACCTTTGAGGATTGTCTCGGTTTCAAACGCAGAGAGGAAAGCCGTGGTTGAGCTTCCTTCCGGAGAAACAACCATCGCTGATCTCTCCCTCGTAGAAGCAAAACCTGGAGACTATGTTGTTGTCAATAACGGCTTTATCATACAAGTCTTGCCTTCAGAAGAAGCTCAAGCAACACTTAAGCTATGGGAAAAACTTGACCAAATGATGGGGATTTAATTTGAAGGGGTAAGCATGCATGAATATGGCATTGTTTCTAATCTCATCCGTGTCGCTCTTGATCGCTTAGCTCAAGAAGCAGTCTCTGAAGTTGTATATGTGGAATTTGAATTTGGTGAGTTTCTCTTTGTTGACCCTGAAAACGCAACAATGGCTTATGAATCTCTCACTCGAGGAACAATTTTGGAAAATTCAGAACTGAGAATAAGGGTTCTTCCTGGAAAAATACAATGCCTTTCTTGTGGCTATGTTGGTAAGGCTGAGCTCCCCGACAAGGATCATCTTCATTTTAGCGATCACTTGCTAGTATGTCCCAACTGTTCTGCTTCACCCCGAATCATTCAAGGTCTAGAATGTTCTATTACTCAAATGGAGGTAATTGTTGCATAATCTTCGACACTGAGGACACCTCTATTAGTGCATTTTTCTCCCAAGCCCCGTAAGTTCCGCGATAATCCTTGCTGCACTCGGGATTGCATTCTTGACTTCTGCTGAAAGCTCGGTTGTTAGGCCATCTGGAATCTGCTTAAACTGACAAGCAATGAAAGTCATTCTCATTCCCGTTTTGAGAAGTGGATCTATGATCTTACGATCTGGAAAAAAATGGGAAGATATTTGTTGAGGAATTCGGGGAATCTCGTCAGCTTTAATCACTTTTATTTTTCCTGGCTGTTCATTTAGATCCATCGTATCGATTATAATTACCCAGTCTGGTCTCTCATCATCGATTATCATTGGGCGAAGCCATTCTCCACAGGAAAGCCCTGCATCTATGATCTGAACACTTTCTGAGGGCTGAAAATTTTCTTCCAAATACTCAATCACTTTGGGTCCGAACCCATCATCTCCTTTTAGTATGTTTCCACAACCGATAATCAAGATGTTCATATGAATTCACTTCTTTTTGTATGTTTTTTACAACCGGATTGCTTACTTTTTCGTAATAATTGCTCACTGCTTTCTTCGTTTCTCAAATTCTTTCTTGGTGATTTCTGATAATTTATTAAATGGACATGATGCTATTTTTTTTCTGGCTAGGTCTTCAATTACAATGGTTTTGATTAGATCCGTCATTTCCACCGTCCTTAATAATAGTGCTACATGTGCGATGTCTTCTCCAACCATTCTTTGTAACAGAACAGGGAAATTCCTTAATGTAGGCGGGACAATGCTAATTGAAGAGAGTCTATCTTTTTCAAGTGCTACAAGATGATACGTAAGCATTCCTCCTGGGGCTTCAACCATTGATATGGATGGTTCAAGTGTCTTAACTGGAGACCAATCTGGGAGCTTTTTTTCATATTCGACTTCTGAGTTGGGCCAAATTTCTAGCACGTGGTCCAAAATCTTCATGGAATTCTGTATTTCTTTTGCCTTTACTTCTATTAATCCCGATAAATCATTCTTCTTATTTACTATAATGCTCAGAGGCAAATCCTTGTAGTAATGTTCCATTGAGATTCTTCGTGTGTCGGTAGGGATTCCTAATGCTCTTGCAATTGGACCGACTGGATCGAAGGATTTTGCTTCTTCTGTTCCAATCCCGCCGATTCTTTTAGTTATGTTTTGTAATTGCTGAAAGTGCGAGTTGCCTAGAAGCTCATTGACCTCCATTGCTAAGCTTTCCAGCTTTGTTTTTGCTACATTTGTTTCAGCATCTGAAAAATACTGCTCACAAGCCCAGACAAGCATTTTTTGATCATCATGCTCAAGTTCAGAACCAATTCTTAGAAATTTTGACCTGAGATCAAATGCTTTTTTAAGAAAAGAACTCATTCCAATTGCTTCAGCCATCATGCCTAACCAAAGTAAGTGGCTTTCTATCCGTTCAAGCTCTAATAAGAAAACTCGTAAGAGAGATGTTGCGGGGGGTGGAGAAACCATTTGCAGTTTTTCCATTGCATGAATATATGCAAGCTTATGGGAAAATTTGCAGAAGGGAATATATCTTCCAATGTAATGCAAGCCGTAATGCCAACTTTTTCCGGTGATTCGGACTTCAAGCTTTAGATGTGGTATCCCTAAATGCAAGTTAGCTCTCTCAATCGTCCCATTGTCTGTCATGAGCACCAGTGAATAATGGTGAACAAGACTGTCTTCATTTATTTCTGGTTCATCTGATAAGACGTATGAATAGTGAGCTTTGGCAAAAGAGACGTCGTGTCTAAGCATTTCTTTTCTTTCAAGAATTTCTGCAAACGAATGGTACATGCTGATTGAATGAGGAATTTCTTTTTTCTTGTCGCCATCATAAGAGACTTTAACATAGACGAGTCGAGGTGAATCCTTTTCTTGAAATAGAAAAACATAGAATATTACATTCATGTGGTTATCGTAGGCTATCTCTAAGAGTTTAGACGTTCCTCTTTTATGGAAAATTTTTACTAGATCTTCCAAATAAGCGACTTCAGTTTCAATTAGCAAGCTATTATCTGTTCTTCTGTGAACCTTGCCAACTTCTAATGATTTAATTGTTCCCCAAAGATCTGGTTCTCTCATGGGCAAACAAGTATTGGGGACGGATGTTTTAATTGGTTCTTCGGTTTCGTAACCAGATACAATGATAAAGTCTCATGCCTTGACAAGGGCTGGCGAGAATGCTTCAATTAAGTCTGCAAGTTCATTAGGAAAATCAATAGTTAAGTGATGAGACGCTCGAGGAAATTTCCGATATAATCCAAATGGAAGGGTTTGTGCTACCTTCATCACTAGCGAGGGTGGCGTGATAATGTCAAGTGTGCCACCACCTACAATTGCAGGAAGATAAAGTGATTTGGCAATTTCACGTCCATCCCATCTAAGTACTATGTTCTCATATGTTGATTTCATAACATAGGGTGGTGTCTGAAGAGCTATTTCCGCGACTCTTCGCTTTAGCCACTGGTCTGTATTGGGGGCGTTCCACAAGGCAATGTATGCTTTTAGAAGCGCTTCTTTTGATAGGGACAAGAAGCCGTCTGGTAGTAGTTTTGTTATGAATGGGGGGAGTTTCTGCCAAAACCGCAGTGCAGTGCTAAGGAGGATCATTCCTGTTACTTTGTCTCGGTTATGGGACGCAAAATTCAGCGCTATTGCTCCCCCCATGCTGTGACCCGCCACTATGAAACGATCCAGTTTGAATTCTTGCAGTAATACATTCAAGTAATGGGCGAATAATTCATAATCGTAATCAATGTCTTTTGGTGCGTCGCTCATTCCATGACCCGGCAAATCCGGGGAGAATACTCGGAATCCTTGCGTTGCTAATTTCTGTGCTACTAGCCCCCAGATTTTCCCTCCTGATGACCATCCATGAATCATCA
>JAJRWK010000249.1 GCA_024276795.1 archaeon
AATGGAAACCCAGCGCCCTGCAGCCGGGAACGTCCCTGCAGAAGCCCGCACCGCTGTTCAAGAAATTGGAGGAAAGTGTGATCGAGGAGGAACGGGCGAGGCTGGGGAAATAAACGCAACCTCCCGCGGGTTCAGAACCTGTGCTCTTTATTTCGCCCACTCCTACGCACCTTGGGAGTGTGACACAAATGAAGACGCGAATGAACTGGCCCGACAATATTTGTCTAAACGCTGCAACTTGAAAGATGTGTCCTTTCAGGAAGAGCACATAATTATGGGTCAGCTTAATTCGCCACAGGATGTCTCGATTTCAAGACATCTTATGGAGCGTTCTTCAGGCAGCAGATCGTTGCGCCTACAAGTTGAATCCAAGCTTGATTATTCTTGGCAGCCGAGATACATATCCATATTATCTAGAATTTCTATACGCTCCACCGATGAAGGAGTAGTGCCCTTTATTCGGTGGAGCGTTGAGCAAAGAATCGGGGCCATCCCTTTCGAAACTTTATCCGCCTGTCCAACCAAAGTTTTGACCATCCCCCAATCTCCTTGATGGGCATAACCTTCAATAAAGGGAATATACTCAAATCCATTTGCAGGTCTTTTGTCTTTTGCTTGCGCTTCTTCCCAAAGTTGCGTAACTTTATCCCAATCTGTTTTTTGGCGCGCCAAATCCGCCTTTTGATAATAGGAACACCAATTCCGTACAATTTCATTTACAAATATCTCTGGGGGCAAGCTCCTTGCATCCTTGCTGTCGACTTGAATGCGATCAATTGCGGAATTCAGGCTTGCCTTCCGTTCCAGTGCGGAAATAAGCCGTAAGCTAGAATCCTCTGGGCGAAGTACCCAGAGACACTGACCACGTTCCGGTTCAAAGGAGATGAAGAGAATCTCTTTACTGTTTCCAGCAAAGTCGGACAGAAGAAATCTTCTTTCCAAGGGCATGCCACTGTAAAAATCGTCTATTCGTCCATAAAGACTGGAATAGATTGCAAAAAACCAATAGGGCGTTTCTTCTGTGATTTCCGCTTGGGAATAAATTGTGTTGATTGCATAAGCTGTAGGGTATTCTCCCATAATCGGCAAAATCTCGCCTGCAGAAACGATTGCCGTATTTGGCTCTAAACCAGGAACTCGTTGTGAAAATTGTTGGTAGAAATTCACTTGCTTTTGCCATGAATTTTGGTAGTTGTGTGCGTTATTCAAATGGACACCAATGGCAAGAGCAAGTACCAAGGCAACGGCAGCGTTGGCTTTCTTGCTGTCTGTGATGAAGAAGTTGATTAGGGCAACCAAGAGTAGTGCCGCACCCAGCATAGACGCAAGCCCAAAGCGAGTAGCAGCCATTTGATTTGTGTGCGTAGAAATTGCTTTACCTATGAACCAAATAGGGAGTGGTCCTACAAAAAGGGCTACAAAACCCAGCATTAACATTTCTCGACGCCACATTTTGTTCTCTTCCACATAATCGTTAACTGAGCGCTGAAAGCTGAGTTTATTAAGTAAGGCGTAAAGAGCAAGAAAGCTGGTTCCTGTCGCAAGTAACACATAACGTGTGAAGATCGAAGAAAGATCAAACATGTCTGATGACAATGCCTGATGCCAGCTGTCAAACAAGATGGAGCTGGTGTCTTTCATGGCTATAATGGCCATTTGAGAAAAGGTTTTGATTGGCTCAGCAAAAAGCTGATAAAGAATAATCGGTGTATTTCGGTCTCCTGTAGGAGGAAGCGGAATCAAAAAAACACGCCAATATGCATAAATCATAAGTACGAGAAGGTATGGAATCCATTGGAGAAAAGCTTTACCTATTTGCCTCAGGATATTTTTTTCCTCGCGCGACACTAATACCCAAAGAATAAAGGGGCGCAAAAGCTCCATCCCTGAAAAAAACTCGCTTGAGGCCAAATGTAGTCCTTCTGCCAGAAGAGCAAACGCAATGATGGGTAAGCTGTATTTTCGGGGCTGTCTTTTTGCAATAAGCATAAGCCAAAGCGAGAGCGCATAAAGAAAAAAACCCATCCAGTGAAGTGAATAGCCCATGGCCATGGGCTGCATTAAGAAAAAGGGGTATACCAAAAAAAGTAAGGAAACGTAAAGAACTTGTCTTTGATGTTTTGGCCAAAGAGAACGAAAGAAGAACCAAAATACCGAAGCTGTTGCCCATCTTATAACAAGCGCAGCTATTTGCCAATTGATTGGCTTAAAGCCAAGTATGTTAAAACCTGAAACATAAAACCAGCCTGCGTAGGGGCGGTTGCTACCGTCCAAAAGCATTTTTCTCAAACCACTAGCACCGCGTGTATACATGTAGTAGACATGGTGCCAATCATCCATATAAAAACCCAGTCTCGAAGAAAGTAGGCCAAATGCTACAAATGAGACGCCAAGCAATATGATGGGAACAAACCAATTGGGTAGCGTTAGTTGATCATAAAAAGATAATATTCTTTTTTTCACGAAAACCTCGAACTGTTTTAAACTTTACTTTCCGCTAAGTGATTAAGGAAAATGGTCTCAACTCATGGTAAATTTGGGTTGCAAATAAACCAAGCTACCAGGAGAAGAGACCATTATCGCAACCAATCTTACCATACAGATGTTAGCCAGGCTGTTGGAAA
>JAJRWK010000250.1 GCA_024276795.1 archaeon
ATCGGACCAATTCCTTTTCTGCTAACAGGAATAAAAATAGATATCAAAGTACTCACTCCTTCCGCTGGAATCAAATCCTTCATTTCAAATCTTTCTTACGAAGAAAGATTAGCAATTTTTGGAACCTCCAAAATTTCCTATCCCATAAACGATTTCCCTCTACATGCCACTCTGTTTATAGCATGGGTGCTCTGGGGATTTTCTCCATGGCTTCGTAACAAGTTGCGAGTCGTAGTCCAGTCTATAACTTTTCAGTCCATAAGAAAAACAATTGATAAAACAAAGTATTACAAAAGAAAAACTCCTGAGAGTATTTTCTCTGCTGGTCTTTTCTCCGTCGTGTTGTTGCTACTGATAACTGCACCACTGGTGCCTAGGTCCGAAGACGTTTCCATTATTTCCTCTTGGGATCTAAGAATGATGTCAGAACAAGCCACATTAATGCAGGGACGAGAAATTATCCTTCCTGAATCAATGAACGTTTCTGCAACAATATACCTTCCTGCATCTTTGGTCAATATCACGATTGGTTATGCCTTTCTGGAGCAGTTTCCCACATTGCTAGTGGAATCGATTAATGATGTTCTAGAAAACTGGAATGCTTCGCTAGCGACTCCTGATTTCAGAAACTATTATCAGACTTCTCTAGACAACCTTACATCTCTGCTTCCAAAACTTACATTGGTTACTCTAAGCAATACAACTCAAGCTATATCCATTTTGCTTCATAATGTGCAACATTTCTCGGTGCTATTTCTTTTGCTCGATTGGGAGGCTAATAGCTCCTTTGTAAAGCAGGGAAATCTCCAAGTTTCGGGGACCTATGAGTTCCCAGAGAAGAGACAAGAATTGATCAAAGCATCGTTTTTCATGCTAATCAGTGCTTTAATATTAGGGGTACTGCACGCTATTAGAATTAGAAAAGGAATAGCAGTTTAGGAGTTCGATATAGACAACGTAACGTTTCAGTTTCTATCTTGCAACGATTTTCAGCGTCGGTCTGTAAATTCCGATTTCTCCAAGAACTACAGCCTCGATATTAGCAACAAAACCAAGATCAAACAAGGGTACCGAATACCATGTGCCACAGTTCGGGCAAGCAAAAACTGCCCTCAAAAGAATCCTTTTCTGCTCGTTTATTTCTTTGGGAGCGATTAAGGTGGGTTCAAATTCGATCTGACAGTCTGGATCCTTACATTCAAATGTTGTGAACAGTTCTGATAGCGCCAAATCTGTGCGTTTCTTTATTGGCAGGTTCCTTCCGACCAAATTACTATGAGTTATGTTAGGGATTGCTGAAATTGACATGTACACTACCTCCGTAGGCGCCTTGTTAAGATCTCCACCGGAATATTAAAGCGTTATCATTTGAATACTTGAATCCGTAATATAAATGGTCTAGAAAATTTGAATTAGACGTCGCGAAAGCTAGAAATTTATCTAGACTATTAACCGGCGCTGAAGGATATTTTAGGCGCCTATATGAGGATTTTCTCGATAAAATCCTTTGTCAATTGTGCAATTTTCTCTTCATTTTCGTCTATTATTCTATGGGACTTCTTCTCGAATTTATGATATTCAGACATAGGATGAAGCTTTGTGAGAGATTCTGATTCCTCGATAGGTGTTAATCGATCGTAGGATGGAGTGAAAGCGATCATCGGCATATCTATTTTGTTAAGGTCGTCTCGGATATCATAATTTCTGAGAAATTCCTTGTAAAACCTTAGCTGAGATTTAGGATTAGCATCTCTAAGTTTTTGTTGTCCTTGCTTGAGGTTTTTCTTTTCATCCGGCGATTTAGCCCTCCAGATGAGTATTTTAAAGATCAGATCTCTTATTCCGATTAAGAATGGAAGTGGGAACACTGAAAGAATTTTCATCCAAATCGGTTCGTTGTAGCTTTGTGGGGGACTGATTAAAGCAAGAGCCATGGGTTTTGGCTTCATTTGTCGAGTTACGTAAAGCAGGCTTAACGCGGAAGTGACTGAGGAGGCAAAAATAACAAACTCATCATCGTGAAGGTCAAAGTATTCGAGAACAGTTCTGAGCTCCTGTGTCAATGCTTCGATGGTATATGCACCTTTGTAGGTTGGCTTTGTGCTTTCACCAAATCCTCTAGGTTCCATCATAATGACGCGGAAAAACTCGGCGAATTCTTGTATTAGCACACGTCGGCTTTCTATTTTGCTTAGCCAACCGGGAAGAATAACAATCGTGGGCTTGGCTTCATCGACCCTAGGGGGGATTACTTCAAGACATCTAATCCTGACTTCTGGATTTGAATTAGTAATGACCCAATGAATTTTTTCCATGTGATATTGTCGAACTTCTGTCTTTTTATGTAGTCTTGTGTCGGCTCGAAAAAAACATCATGAGTGAAAACACGTAAGCATCAAAGAAATGGTGTGTTGATAACTTGGTCTGTATTTCTTGGCGAGGTATTTTTTTCCATTGAAAGGTATTCCCCTGATCTTCTGTTCAAATCTTGAAAATAAAATACCAGAGAGAGCAACGATGTGTTCTACTTGGCTTGTATTTGAAAAAAGAAAAAGGGAGTGGATGATTGAGCTAAGATTGTTGGCTAATTCTAGAAGTCATCGCCGCCGAAATCTTCGCCTCCGGCTCCTCCACCTTCACCTTGGTCTCCACCAAGGTTCTTGGCTGCAATGACGTCGTCAATTCTGAGAATCATTTGGGCGGCTTCTGCGGCGCTGTCTATCATTTGTTTCTTGACGCGCAGTGGCTCGAGA
>JAJRWK010000251.1 GCA_024276795.1 archaeon
CCTTCTTCCATGTGATTTAGACTCAATGAAGGGTTCATACCTCCAGAAAGCCCTCTAGTCAGAATGCTACTCTGTCCTTGTCCTTCCGGAGGAACAATGGGAATGGGTAACGCATTTTTGGAAAAATCGCTTTCGGTCCCAAGGGAATTGGTGGTCGAAGTCGGTGTATTTGATGAGCTGATGAGCAGTATTGTAATGATGCCCATTACAAGCAGTAATCCGACCTTGTGAGATCTCCTCGTTAATGAGTTTGAATTGATGTGTGAATTCTTGTTTTGTTGATGTTTCATTTTCTTAAACCCCCTATGGCCCTCCTTGTTTCCGTATGATTACGGCTATTCCTTCTCCAGAAATGGCTAGAGCACCAATGACCAAACTAATAGTTAAGGGATCTACTCCATACTGGGCAAGTGTTGCAGCATCAATGGTGGAAAGTGAGGCATTAATGGCAAAGAGGATTTGATCTTTGATGACTTCACCACTGATTTTTCTTCCGAATGCTTCTAAGACGTAGACTCCTTCCTTTTCAAACTTGCTCGATAAATCAACCCAAAATCCAGGATTGGACGAGTTTGTATACGACAATGAGTAATTGTTGCCAAAGGACTCGTCAAGAAGTCTGTATCGGTACCAAGCTTCAGCAAGCGGAGTGATGTTGAAGGCTACTACTGGGATATTGCTTATGTTGTACTCTCCTCCAAGTCGAGGCGAGATTGTGAGGAGCGGACCTCTTAGTTCTCTAAGTCGAGCTTCCATTTCGTTAGGAGTTGTAAACGTCAAAGGATCGGTTCCTACAAGGATCTCGAATCCATCAGTATAGGTGTCATTGTCGCTGTCCGGGTTATTTGGATATGTTCCCAGCCGATAATATTCGTCTCCATCAGTTATTGCATCTCTGTCAGAGTCTGGATTGAATATTCCGCCGAGGGCGTCAACAGTCGGATATGGCCCCGAGAATTCTAGACCATCTTCCAAGCCATCGTTATCATGATCAAAGTCCAGACCGTCAATGACTCCATTCCCGTTAGTGTCATTGTACCCGTATTCTGGTCTCATTTCAGGGTAATTAGGCTGATAGATTGCATACTCTGCTCCATCAGGTAGTAAGTCTCCGTCTGTGTCTGCTTCCCAAGAATAGGTATTATAGTATTTTGCAGCTAATTGTTTAATAACAAATCCTGATGGAAGTAGCTCTGGATCGATGGTGAACTCATCTCCCATTTCTTCAGCTACTTTTGTGAAATTCACGTTCTGATAATGCACAAGTTCTCCAGTATCCTTTCGCTTCAGTAATTCTAGCGTGTCTGGTATGCCGTCTTGATCCGTGTCGCTGTCGATTGGCGAGACACCGTCGTATACATATAACTCGTCGTAGTCTGGAATCTGGTCTTCGTCTGAATCCCAGTAATCTGGTCTCATTCGATTGTCTACTTCGACGCTGTCAGAAACGCCGTCTGAATCTGTATCTGCTAAGACTGGTGAGGAATCATAGTCGAAGTCTACCGAAACACCAACGAGTTTTCTTCCTTGAGTGTCGATAGTGATGGAGATTTCTTCTCCGTCTTGCAAACCATCACCATCTGTATCTGCTTTTAAGGGATCTAACGGAATTGGATCAAGATTTGTTGCTCTACCGCTTGCTAGGTAAAGCTCGACACCATCAGAAAGTCCGTCTCCATCAGTGTCGTAGGCTAAGGGATCTGTTGCTCCGTTTACTTCCTCATAATCATTTAGAGAAAACATGACATTCCCGTTGTCGTCTATGTAAAGAAGGCTGTCTCCATCAGTATCTGGATTCGTTGGATTTGTCTTGTAAGTTAGAACTTCTTCTCCGTCAGTGAGACCGTCTCCATCGGTATCTGGATTTGAAGGATCAGTAAGGTAAATTCTTCTTTCATCCCCATCTAACAACCCATCTCCATCGAGATCGTTGCCTACAGGGTCTGAACCAAGGAAATTAACCTCGTATCCATCACCATCGCCATCATTATCAGTGTCCTCAAGCCCAGGATTAGTCATGGTCTCGAATAGCTCTTGATAATCGTTTAAACCGTCAAAATCAGTGTCTTTGGAAAGGACATTTGTACCTAGTTCAAAATACTCAGCTCCGTCAGACAACTGATCTTGGTCCGAATCCGTAGCTATCGGATTGTAGCTAAGAAGGATTTCTAATCTGTCATTTAATCGGTCGAAATCGGTATCTGGAATATACTGTGATGTGATATTGACTGCTTCAAAACTATCCGGAAGACCATCATTATCATAGTCCCCACTCATGGGATCTGTTGGTTCCTTGCTGACCGTGTAAAATAACTCATAGCCATCGCTCACCAAAACGACTCCTAAGCCTCCTGGCCCTGTGTCTCTGTCTGAATCAGACCTTGTGGGATCAGTGTAGAATGTAAGTGTGACATAGTCACCATTCTCATTGACTATTGTTTGGTTAATTCCTCTCACTTCAGCACCATCCCTCATGTCTCCAAGGTAGATGCGGGATGGGAGTATCTGGCCATTCCATGCTTGCATGTATGAGTCGTCGTCTGTGTCATTGTCTAGAGGATGCGTGTATCCATCGTTCCAGACCAGATCTAAAGTGGAAGGTACTGTTTCATCAGGGATGATGGAGCCATAATATGGCCCAAATCTTCCTTCTTGACCATCTAGTAGACCATCCTGATCGGTATCCGCCACAAGTGGGTCGGTTTTATTGGAATACGGAATACCACCAATATAGACTTGTTTGACGCTTGGCGTAACTTTCGAAATATCCCACTCATAAGTAACCTCAAAGTAGTCTGATAGTCCATCAGCATCGGTGTCACTGTTAAGCGGACTTGTTCCGTAAATCATTGCTTCTTCATAATCGCTCAGTCCATCTTGATCCGTGTCTTTTTCCAACGGGTTGGAAAGGAATATTTTTACTTCTTGGAAGTCGGTTAGCCCGTCACCGTCCGAGTCTGGAACGGTTGGATCCGTAAGAGTGTATTTCAACTCAAGCTTGTCTTCCAATAAATCTCCGTCTGTGTCAAGACTGGATCGTGTAGAACTAAGCTGAAGTTGTTGGGAAGCAACTGCAGGATATAATCCTGAAGTGTCCAATCCAATATTTAGACCGGGATACATTCGCTCATAGGAGTCTGGAATGCCATCATAATCAAGATCATAACCGTAAGCACCGCTGTCAACTATGTCTCGAGGCTTTTTAGGGCTTAAATCAATAGGGCTAAATGGTTCCCAATATCCACGAATGGACCATCGCTTGGTCTTGAATAATAGTTTGACTTCGAAAAATGCTTCTAAGAATACTCTGATTCTCAGAATAATTCTCAGCGGTTGCGATCGGTTTTCCAATATTTGAGTAAATGTAAGAAGCAATTGGATTCCGATGTACAGACCGAGTTTTGCGCCTATGAATCCAAGGTCAATGCCAACGGAGACCTCTACGCCTCCTTCGATATAGAACGAAGCCGTGAATATACCACTTGAGGCACTTGTTGCAGATTCTGCTGTTTTTAGGATGAATATGGATATTCCAAAACCGATTCGAACAGCAATGTTGACAAAGCTAAGACCTCCTGCAATCGCATTGAGGACAGAACTAGCTAATCCTCCGAGAACGAGATCAAATAGCGTCAGTGTTTTGGCTGCTTGTATCGTTACACTTAA
The DNA here is from genome assembly GCA_024276795.1 of archaeon. GTDB lineage: Archaea > Asgardarchaeota > Heimdallarchaeia > Heimdallarchaeales > JAJRWK01 > JAJRWK01. The sequence goes on from JAJRWK010000251.1 coordinate 3,667, forward strand.
GCCCCAGCCCAAAACTTTGAAGAAAGCTTGCGTGTCGAACCCAGTATTACCAAGCTCGAAGAGTACCACTGAGAAGAAAGCACTACCTTCAAAATCAATGTCAAATCCTAATGCCTTAAGTAGGACGTTTAGGAACTTCTTTGTTGATAAGAATTCATTAATAGTAAACTTTCCTGAAAACACAGGGCGTATTTTAACGAATGAGAGGATTTGTTGTATTATCTCACTGAGCGTACCCTGAGTTAGGACATTGTTTCCTTCAATAATAAGATCAATGATGAATTTTTTCAAACCCTCAGCATCGAAGTCGACATTCGGTGTTATTTTGAGCGTGTACTTGCTTTGCAGGAGTGTGAATTCTCCAAATGCGATGGTTAGTTCTCCATCAAAGTCCAGGAATCTATACTGCTCCAAAACTTTGTTGAGATCTGCAAAGACTTTGTCAAGAATTTCACCAACCTTTCCAGCAATCCAAACTTTGATTTTTCTGATGATCCAACTGATGCCACTTTCAAAAAATGCTTGAAGATCAGGGAATTTATCAAGAAATATTTCTAAGATTGCATAGACATGTGGATCGATTTTGTCTTTCCATTCCTGCAGGGCTAGAGTTCCGAGGTCCTTTGCAATTTGTGTCATCGATGGTAGCTCAACATCAAATTTGCCTTCTACAAGCTGTTCAAATATCGATTGGGCAAGTTTTATGAAGTAATCAACGGCGAAGCCTGAAATGCCTTTTGAAGCAAGTTCTTGCTTTAAGTTTTCCATTAGGGATCGAACGATAAACAATCCCATTGACCTAAATACGCTCCCCCATGAACCACTCTCGTAGGTTCCAGTGATCCATGCGAGGATTAGCTTAGGTATTTCCTTGCCGATCTCAGCAAGGGCGGTTTTTTGAGTAGCATTTAAGAGAGCATCAGGGATTTTATTGATAATTGCAGTTGTCGCGTTTTCCAAGTATCCTATTGCAAGTTTTCTTGCTTTCTCCAGAGCTTGTTGTCTGGTTAGGCCAATCGTTCCAGCAGCGATATCCGCAAGCACAGGACTTTCTTTCAAAACCGAAAGAATGGTCACGATGCCAGGAACTGCCAAATCCATAATTCTTCGTATTGTTCTTTGGGTTTCGGGGCTCAACCCTCCTAATGCAAATGAAGTCGCGTCCTGGATAAGCTCAGGCAGTGTTACACCGGTCAAGTTTCTTAGCTCAGGAACGTCAGCTACTTTCTGTATAATAAAGAGCAATAAATTTTCAAAGAATTCATGGGATTTGGATGGAAGAATAAAAGTTCGGACTACTTCATGAACAACTTTTCTTGCTAGATCCGCGCTTGTTTGCGTCCCATTAAACACGCCTTTGACAAATTCAACAAAGTTCTTGATCTCTTGCGAAACAGAGCTAAGTTGCACTGTGCTATCGAGTTTAACATTCGAATTCATGAATGGGCTAGGATTGGCCAATAGTGTTGCTTTGAGCTTAGCTAAATTTCCATTGAATCGATCTCCGTCAATGTTGACCTTGCTAATTATTGGATTACCATTCGCATCGGTCCTTATTGTGTGATCCTTATTTTCTGCTGTGTCATAGACTCCATCGTAGTCAACTTCGAAAGAATATTGATGTATAAGGTAACTGTCCCATTTTCCTGTATCGGGGATGGCTTTGTTAGGAGCTGCAATCCAGAGGTCATAAACGGTTAAGTAAGATGCTAGATTTTTCGCAAAATTCTGATTGAGGTAAATGATTGGTCTTATCCCAGTTTCATTTTCTACGTATTCGAGCCATTTTGAAGCCCATTGAGATGTTTTCGTCCAGTCATCCTTCCCTGTGGCTGGGTCTCTGATGATTTCTTCCAAGTCTAATGCCGGACGCAAGAAGTTTGGATGAGAGAGATAGGGCCTAATTACTTCGACAAAAGCTCGAGCCCCCGTAATAGGATCGTCGGGTCGAATATTCGGGTATGCGTAAGCATATGCTCCGACATAGAGGTTTTTGGCGATCGCAGCATCCATTTGTTGTTGAAATGTATGATGAGGATCCTTTCCATCGGTTGCTTTAACATAAACAAATTTTATTTGTGAGCTAGGAACGAAAATATCCCAATCGATAGCATCTTGATAATGAGATATATCAACACCATCAACATACAACTCATTTTCTTGAATGGCATCCGAAGTCTGTTTTATTGCATTTCCAACGCTTTCTACAACTTGGTCAAGCGATTTTTCGGGGGTGGCAACTGCATCAGCATTTGTGTTTGTTTCTCCAAGCTCGTCTTCACTAATAGCTCCCATTTTGTATGCAACCCAGTAGACAAGACTAGCGAGGGCGCTGAATGGCCTTGTAATTACATCCCAAGCACTTGAAATTGATGTGAGTTGTAATCCCGTTGATTGAAACAATGGCGTGGGAGAAGAATTGAAATTAGCCTCAATAAGTTCAATTAATGGTAATAATTTGGTCAATAGATCTGGCAATCCCTTCGATACAAAGTTGATTATGTCCTTTTCTTGGAAAAACTGGATGGCAGTCTTAAACGCGGCCATTAGTCCTTGGAATACTTCAATGATTTGAGAAACATTTATGCCTAACCAGCCAGAAAGCGTGTCGTTGATGAAGCCTTCCGAGAGAATTTCAATTAACCAATTTCCAATTGCTTTGAAAGCATCGTCTCCGGATTGGATACGTGAAATTAAATCGGCTAGTTTAGAGTTTAGGACTTGTGATGCCAATTGGGTAACCGATGAGTTCTGTGGGAAGAATTGTTTAATCATTTCCATGAGAAAATCGATCACTTCTTGAG
>JAJRWK010000252.1 GCA_024276795.1 archaeon
AAGACAAGATCAAGATTCCTGACTCCAGCCATAGCCTTAGTGCTGGTATTGGGGATAATGATAACCATGTATGCGACCTACGAACAGGAAAAAGTAACTCCAATACGCGGCAAGGCTAATTTTAATGTAACCTATCGGTTCAGGGTTACTAACACGGGTCCGGTGAACCTTACTTATTTATCAGCAAGAATTGCATTGCTTAAAGACTGGGATCCCGTGCAAGAAGTACAGAACTTGATTATTGAAACACAACCAAATAGCACAACAACGGACGAGTATGATAATCAGTTTGCATGGTATGAGTTCGACACGTTTTTGGTGAATCAATCGCTGGATCTAGTTTTTCGAGCCAACCTCACGCTGAACCTACTAGATTATACCACCGTGGACTTAGACATCAAGCCATATGACAGAGATTCAGAGTTTTACAAGTTTTACATGGCATATAACCAGTACGAGGACCCCACAGATCCCGCGATTATTAAGACCGCGTCGAGACTTGCTAGCAAAGCGGGGGATAACCCGATTGACCAAGCGTTTCAATTTTACAACTTTTCTTCAACCTATATTCGTTACAAGCTTTTAGCATCTATTCGTGGTGCAAGCTTTGCTCTAGCTCAAGGTTATGGTGACTGTGACGAATATACGACGCTATTCAACGCTTTGTCAAAAGCCGTTGGGATCCCAACTATTGGATACACTGCGTGGCTGGCTGAATTCCAGCCGGGATTTGAAACAACAGACCAAGGGGCCGTGGCACATTCATATCCAATGTTTTATGTTGAAGGTGTTGGCTTTCTGCCGGTCGATCCCACTCGAGGAAACGCGAATCTGTTTGATAATTGGCTTAAGACTGACGAACAACGCATCACCTTGACAAGAGGCATCGATGTGCCTTACCGATTACTCAAGTATCGCTGGATCCCGCAAGAAGGCTTCTCAGATCCTTTGGTTGTCAGCAATTACACGGTTAAAGTGAACTCCTTGACAATCAATTATTTCTCCCCTCTCCGCAAAGCCGTGATCTACAGCGTTTTTGGATTCCCCGCACTTTTCTTGCTTTACCAATCGGTTAAGGCAAGGAAAAATTTGAAGGATCAACAAGAGAAACTGCGAAAATACTTAGAACCGGATCTATGAAATCACTGCTGAAAAAAGAAGGAGGAGAGCCAAAGCCAAAACCTGAGAGAAGAGGATTAAGACGAAGGCTGTTCTCCGCTCTTAAGGTAATAAGGGAGAGCTTCTTTGCGGTGCTTGACGTAGTGAAACATATTCGAGTAGATGACTACAGAGAGAGCAAGAGTTGAGAGAATGTTTAATACCCCGCCCGTAGCAATGAGAGTAGCATTTTCTGCCAAGAAACCGGCTACAACAATCAAAGGAGAAATATTGATGAAAGGCACGATGTATTTCACCATGGGTTCTTCTAAAAGCGTGGATTCGGTAACTGCTGTTTCCTTCCGACGGCCAGTATATAAGAGCGTGTAGATCTGAAAGGCAGTTATTCGATGAATTGCTCCAAGCATGATCAAGGACAGCCCTGCAAGAAGAGCTAAGTGGATATGGACGGGTTCAATGTCAAAGTTCCACGTTATGCCCGATACTGTAGCCATTCCAAGCAGTGAAGCGAGAGCCATCCAGAATAAACCGGGAAGAAAGAACGCTATCGTGGGCGCGTGGATCAGTTTTCGGGGGGGGCGGGGTTTAATGCTAGTGATAAGAATGAATAAAGTCCATACCCATGATGCTAGCCATAAAGAGCCACCAATGGAATAGAAGAGCGCAGAGTCGGTTAAGAATCCCAGAACCAATACGAGTGAGGAAAAAACAGAAAACCAGTGCGTAGGGGCAAGATATGGCCGTAGCCTTCGATTTATGACTTGGCCAAGAAACATCGGAAGAGCCCGTATCAGTGCTCCTTGAAGAGTCAAGCTGATCCACCCAATTGTTAGAACATGGGTTATCGTGAACATGGTAAGCTCCAAAGGTGTTTTAATACGCGAGTAATATAAGATGAAAAGAATAATCCCAGCTACATGAAAGAGCTCCGCAGATAAGTAGTAATCCAGAGGAAATTTGAATAAAGGGGAGGTCCTTAGCTTTATCAACCAACCCATGTGAATGAGAACACCGATGCTGTAGATCCCTAGACCAACGAGGAATAACGTGTCGGAAGTGAAAGGGGCAAGGGCCAGAGTGAGTAGTCCTGCAACGAGACTTGCTAAGTAAGCGATTCTCAACGGTGTAGGGCCGTAGCGCCGTAATCCTGTTAACGCACGGTAGAATTGTAATTGGGCCCCGAGGATAACAAGGCCGATCCAGCCAAAGAACACGAGAAAATAATGGGTTGTGGCCATGGCTTCACCCAATTCACCGGGAAGAAACGGGATAAAGACGCCAAATGCTTGTAAAACGAAGAAGGTAGTAAAACCGGATATTATTGTCCAAAATGCGATTGGTTCTCCTCTAAACATGTTTTCACCAACGAATATGTTTCAAATATTAACGGGTTTATAGAACTCCGTCGAGGTGAAATATTTTTGCATCAAATGATGGATATTATCAATTTAGATCTGATCTCGTAAAGGGCTAGCTATTGCTCTCTTGGAGGAATGCATAATGCAGAAAACAATAAGTAATTGATTTTCAGAGAGAATAATAACGAATAAAGAACAGTAGCTTACAGTTTTTTACCAAATAACGCTTTAAGAAAACATGCGTGATACTGGGAAGACTAGTTCGAACTAGGGCACAAACCGTTTTTTCACAATGTTTTGGCGTTATCCAACACCATTTAAATTAGATCGGTTCCCATGGACG
>JAJRWK010000253.1 GCA_024276795.1 archaeon
CGCATTGATCCTATACGTGAATAGCTTTCAAGACATGGACGCTGATGAGTTGGCCGGAAAAAGAACATCTATCGTACGACTTGGCAAGAGAACAGCTTCTAAACTCTACCCGTGGCTCCTAGGTTTTGTTTATGCATGGATCGTAATCATGGTTGCGTTATCAGTCCTACCTTGGGCAGTACTACTGGCATTTGCAACCATTCCCCTTGCTATCAAGGCCTCAAAAGGCATTCAAAACCTTTATGCAAAAATCTATGACCTCTTACCAGTGAATATAACCACTATTGGAATCCATTTTCTAGTTGGCATTTTGATGACCGTGGGATTTGTCATTGGGAGCTACATTTAATCTACTTGGCATAGAGAAATCTTCCATCTAGCATTTCTCTTTTCCTCCCTTTTTCTTCATTTTTTCCCAACCGATTTTTCCAGAGATCAAGAGCTATTTTTACTTTACATTTTCTTAGCTCTCCCAAAACAGCTTTAGGACAGAGAGACTAAATGTTATTGATGAGATTGTGATAGACCAAGCAGTTGTTCTTGCAGGTGGAAAAGGGACACGTTTGTCTCCCTTAACCCAGAAACTTCCAAAACCTATGGTTCCAGTAGCAAATCGACCCATGATTGATTATGCTTTAGAACTCTTGGAAAATGCGGGCATTAAGAAAGTGATTGTTGTTGTGAAATACTTAGGGAATAAAATTCGAAATTATTTGGAGGAGAAAGAAGCAAGGCTAGAGATTATCGTACCTGATGTTGACCCTCTTGACACGGCAGACGCGGTCAGGAAAGTTAGTAACTTTATTGACGGCGACTTTCTTGTTTCAATGGCAGATATCATTACGAATCTACCTATCAGGGAACATATTAAGTTTCATGAAAAAAGAAAAGCATTTGCTACAATGGCTCTAAAAGACATCGAATATCCTCAGCAAAGGTTCGGGGTTATCTGGCTCGGGAAAGAAGGAGAGATCAAACTCTTCTTGGAAAAACCTCGCTCTGAGGAATTATTCTTTTCTGCGATTGGATTCAGTCAACAGCGAACCATGGGTCTGGATGTCAATTTAGTGAATACTGGAATATACTCTTTCAATCATGAATTGCTTGAAATCCTTGACAAGGCACAAGATTTGATGGATTTTGGAAAAGACGTTTTCCCTTACCTCGTGCAAGAGTCGTACAGAGTCTTTGGATTTGTTAAGGAGTTTTATTGGCTTGACGCTGGTAACCCTCTGACTTACTTGTGGGCGAATTGGGACGTTTTGAGAAAGTGGGCGTGGCCCTTAGTGCCTGCGGGTAAAGAAGAAAGGGATGTTTGGCTAGGAGAAGGAGTTTCGATAGGAGAGAATGTAAAGATATTGCCTCCTATCACAATTGGAGACAACGCGAGAATAGGACCGAACGCAATTGTTGGACCATTAAGTGTGATTGGAGCAAATAGTGTGGTTGGAGAAAGGTCTACGGTTAAGAAAAGCGTTGTTTTTGAAGAAGTATTTATCGAAAGTGATGCGAGAATCACAGAAGCAATTATTTGCTCTCATGCTCGGATCTCGAGAAAAGCACAGATCTCGCCAAGTTCTATTATTGGCTGGAATTCCATGGTTGGAGAGGGCGAGATAGTTGAGTTTGGAAAAACACTAGGGGTAGACGCAAAATGAAAACAGTTATCGATCTGCGCAAGTTTGAAAGGCTCATTCGTGAAAATAGAATTGCGGGAGACATTACTTCTCTTACTCCTGAATTAGCAAGCATATTGGGTAGTGCGTTTGGAACCGTTCTTGGAAGAGACACCATGGTCGTTACGGCTAGAGATTACCGAGAAGATAGTCGAGTTGTTAAGAGAGCTGTAAGTGCGGGGTTTATGTCTGCCGGGGTAAATATGATCGACCTACATGCATGTCCGCTCCCAGTTCTCCTATTCTCGCTGAAGCGGTTTTCTGCCAAGGCAGGCATCATGTTTCATGCGACACATAGAGAACCAGAAACAATCAATATTAGAGTGTTCAATGAATTTGGAATAGAAATTGATTTGCTGAAACTTCTCAGCTCGAAGGGGTCAGAAGCAATCATAGAACATCAAGGTCCTAACGATATAGGTCGTTATTTAGAGACTAGAGACGCCCCGATGATTTATGCTTCAGCTGTTAGAAGCTTTTATACCACTCAGACTATTAGACCTGGTTTCAAGGTCGTCGCGGATATGGCTTTGTCTCCCCAAGCAGACATAGTTGCGAATATACTGGCTCAGCTTGGAATCCAAGTTATTACTCTCAATTCTTACAAGCCAACAGCAATTCCTGACGTTCTGCCAAATCCTTCATCACTTCACACGGTCTCAAGAACAGTAATCGCTACAAAAGCTGACTTTGGAATTGCTTTTGATCCTAGTGGAGGAAGAGTTGTATTCATCGATGAGATGGGACAAATCCTTTCCTCGGATCAGATCGCTGCACTAATTGCTTTGTTCAAGTCTACTGGAAGAAGAAATGCTGCAATTGTTTTGAGCGATACCATGGAAAAAATGTCTTTTGAAAATAGAGAGTTTCGAGTCATTAGAGTAAATGATCTTCCAGGACAAATTGCCCGAACGATCAGAATGGAACGAGCAATTTGGGGAGCCTCAGATCAGGGAGCGTTTTACTTCCCATCATTTATTGCTGATGCCGAGCCAATACTCACCATTTTAACCATCTTGACGATTCTAAGTCGAAACCAAGACGAGCGAATCTTTCTGAGTGAACTCATCGAAAACGTGCTTCCCCGAAAAAC
>JAJRWK010000254.1 GCA_024276795.1 archaeon
GATCCGAAGTATTCCTGGAAGTCACAAAGGAGAAGTGCAATAAGTCATTGATGAGTCGAAGATCTTCAACGGGATCAGTATCAACTCCTTCAAGCCTCTTCAGAGAATTATGTATAGCTTTTATGGCTAATTTCAGACCCTCATTTTCGGGGTTCGAAGATGCTAAGTCATTTAGAGCCAAGACAAGAGGATGCTCGACATTGTATTCCAAGATATTAGGTATCAAGTCGTAGTTGGGTCCGTCATTCACGTAACTCATAGCCCTATGCATTGCAGTGAGCATTGGAGCTTGACTTCTCAATCGAGCAGGGCTGCCTTTGAGCGCCTTGGTCGCTTTGATTTGACCGACTTGGATCCCCAGAATTTCTTTCGTTGCGTTAATGAGAGGCTCGATCTGTTTGTCAAGATCTTCTTCCTTTTCTTCATCTTCAGAGAAGGTTTCCACATTCTTCAAAGGCTTTTCTTCATATTCTGTCAAGTGCATTGCCAGAAAAGCATCTATTGGTTCTGAGAAGAATAAGACATCATAATTCTCAGGTACACTTTCCAAATGTGGGCTATTCGCCGCAGAATGTTCGGTTTCTGCGATCACATAGAGTATTTCCTTCTGATCTTCCTGCATCTCCTCTAAGTACTGCTTCAGGCTAATCCATTCATCAGGGTGTTTCCTCGATTTAAAACGTAGTAACTCGACAATCTTTTTTCTCGATGTTTGGTCCTCAATATACCCATCCTTAATGAATAGACCAAACTCTTTCCAGAACTTGCCGTAGAGCTGTGCATCCTTCTTCGCAGTAGTGGTTAGCCATCTTAAAATTCGGGTTAGTAGCGATTTGCGTATCTTCTTTAAGATCGGATCTAGCTGAACCGTCTCCCTTGAAATATTCAATGGAATGTCATCAGCATCGACTACTCCCTGCATAAACCAAAGCCAACGAGGGAGGAGTTCCTTGTACTTGGGAGAAATAAGAACATTTCGAGAATAGAGTTTTAATCCCCACTCTTCTGGAATTCCGATAACCATGGGTCTTTTATCTGGAATGTATAATATGGCTTTCAAGGAAGTCGGAGCTTCTGAAACAAAATGCAAGTACATCATGGGCTCAGCCCAAACACCCACTAGGGTGCGGTAGAATGACTTGTAATCCTCATCCTTGATCTGTTTCTTTTCTTTCCTCCAAAGAGGTTTCTGTTCATTGATCGGCTCCTCTTCGTCACCCAAATAAATGGGAAATTCTATGTAATTAGAATAAGTCTTGACAAGCTCCTTGATTTTCTCTTCTTCCAAGAATTCCTTTGCATCCTTTCTAAGCTTCAGAATTACGTCAGTACCATGAGCGTCTCTTTCTCCTGATGAAATTGTAAAAGCTGTTGTTCCGGTAGATACCCATTTCCAGGAATGTTCTTCATGCATGGATTTTGTAACAACGGTTACTTCATCAGCAACCATGAACACGCTATAGAACCCAACTCCAAACTGTCCAATGGCGGAAAGGCTTTCCTCGGTCTTATCTTTGATTCTTTCTAAGAACTCAAGCGTTCCGCTTCTGGCAATGGTCCCCAGATTTTCAACTAGTTCTTCTTTAGTCATGCCGATGCCATTGTCACTTACCGTGAGAGTTTTGTTCTTCTTGTCTAAATAGATGCGTATTTCGAATGCTGAGTCAGTGATGTCTTTCTTGGACAACAATTTCTCAAATCGAGCCTTGTTTAGTGCATCCGCCGCGTTTGAGACCAATTCTCTCAAGAAGATTTCACGGTGTTGATAAAGGCTTTTTGCAATCAAGTTGATTAAGCGAGGAATATCAGCTTGAAATTCATGTGTCTCCCCTTTGGATTCTTCCACCATTGTCATCACATTGAATTTCACAAAATATTATATCTGCACATCGATATGTTCAATATACTCACTGTTATGGATGCATCTAGTAATTATCCCCACCAATAGTTTTTTCTATTTAAGTATAAAGTTTTATTTTGACTATCAACTTCCGAAGGTAATATTATGAGTGAACAAATTAGAATGCCACTACTAGGCGATAAAATACCCGAATTTGAGGCTCAAACAACTCAAGGAATAATCAAGTTTCCAAAGGATTTCAAAGGAAAATGGGTCGTTTTATTTTCCCATCCTGCAGATTTCACACCAGTGTGTACAACCGAATTCTATGCGTTTCAAAAGCGCTACGAAGAATTCGAAGAGCTCAACGCACAATTGATTGGGCTAAGCATAGATCAAGTATTTAGCCATATCAAATGGGTTGAATGGATAAGAGAAAACTTAGACATGGAGATCAAATTCCCTGTGATAGCTGATGATATGGGTGAGATCGCTAAGAAGTTAGGCATGATTCATCCCGGAAAAGGAACAAACACTGTTAGAGCAGTGTTCATCATCGACCCCAAAGCAATACTTCGTCTTGTCTTATACTATCCTCAAGAAATTGGGAGAAATATGGATGAAATCCTACGAGCGCTCAAAGCACTACAAACTGCCGACAAAAACAATGTTGCTCTGCCTGCTAATTGGCCAAACAATGATTTCCTTGGAGACAAAGTGATTATTCCACCTCCAAAGGATCAGAAAACAGCGAAAGAATATCTCGAAAAATATGGGGGCTATGACTGGTGGTTCTGCACCAAGGAACTAGAAAACAAGGAATAAGAGAAGCTCCTCAATAGCTGTTCTTTCTTTTAGAATCCTTACGTGAAAAAGGTAATTTCCTTTATTTTTTATTTTGTCTCCGACCAGTACAAAAGAAACACGGCAGTGAGTTGAAACACGATGACGAGGAAGAAAATTGTAACAAAAGAAACTTCATGGTCTAATAGATATCCGAATAAAGTCCCGGCCAATAGTAGGCTGAGCCCATAAATAACATTGAATATTCCGTATGCAGTCCCTCGTTTTCTGGCTTCAGCAAACTGTGTGATTCTTGCTCGGTAGACAGATTCTTGGGCACCATATACCACGCCAAACACAATGGCAACCCCAATAAGAGCTGTCATTGACTTATTCGAGACCAGCAGACTTGGAAAGATAGAGAGTAGAAAGACTACTGAAAGCACATGAACCCCTAACCGATCGTACATGAAACCAGCAAATAATGCTGCGAAAGCGTCGACTAGCTGAATGAGAAGAGCAACCAAAGGAACAAGCCAAGAATCCACAATTCCAGTAGAGACATACAATATCAAACCCATGGGGAAAAGGAACGTTGTGTTAAGAAAGACTGCGAGAGAATAGTAGGCAAACTTTCTCTTTTCAAAACTTGTTTTGCCATTATTACTTGGTGATTCTTGACTTAACCTTTCTTCAAAGGCTTGATGTGTGATCGAGTACAGAATACCGAGAACAAGAACCAAGAGAATATAGGGTGCAAACAAAGCAAGGAAAGCAACGTCGTAGGCGTCATCCGTCTTATATAGAACAAGAGCAACAACCAAGGGTCCAGTTACGGCGCCCAGTTGATCCATGAACTCATGGACACCAAAGGCCTTCCCAACACCCACCCCTTCGGTCAGAGTAGAAAAGGCAGCGTCCCTCGATGGAGCTCGTATCCCTTTTGCTATTCTTTCGACTATTACTAATAGCACAGCAACCCCAATGCTCGGAAAAATCCCCAGAAGAGGAATAGAAACGAGGAGACCATAACCAATGAATATGAAAAACCAATAGAATTTTGTCCGATCTACAAGACTGCCAGCCACAAGCCTCATGGCGTACCCTACTGCTTCTGCACCACCCAATATGGCGCCTACACTAATTGCGGAAAGGCCGAGCAACTTAAGATACGAGGGAATAATAGCACGTCCGCCTTCATAGATGATATCACCAGCAAACGAAACCAAACCAAAGAGAAGAATGACAAGTCCGGGACTCGGAATTCGCGGAAGAGTCTTATCTGCCACGGATAACAATAAGGATAGCAATATTTGAAATCGTCACATAGGTTAGAGCAATTCGAAGGAAAAATAGAGATGAAAAATGCAGATGTCCGAGCCAAGAGTGAAACTCCAGAGCAATAAACATCAGCAAGGTTCGAGAAAGGGTGTTATTTTGGTTGGATATCTTCGTCGAGCCAATCCACCGATGCTTTTTCGTCGATGACTTTGATTAATAGTTTGATCAACTCAGCCTCGTCTGGAGACACGCGGTCGTCCTCGTCCGCCACAAAATAGGCATCGGACATAATTTTCTCTTCAAAATCAATTAGCTGATTTTTTTCCTCTTGAGTAATAATACCGTCTTCAGCGGCGTCTTCGATTAATTTTTCGTATTTTGTTAGATTTGTTTCGACGGCTTCCAGTATTGCAGATTCTTCTTCAGTGATAATACCGTCTTCCATTGCTCTGGCTCTCAGTTGCTCGAAGCCTCGTTTTAGTCGTTCAAGTCTGTTAAATTCTTTATTCATATCCATCATCGTATAAATTCTGAAAAATTGGATGCTTAAAGTAATGTATTTAGTTTTTCCTTTATTTCGTTTGCTAACTCACCAAGACTTTCAGAGCTTGCTTGTTTTCCGGGCATTCTCAGACCGAGACCTTCATCTTTTCCTGGCTTTGGGATGATGTGAAAGTGCACATGAGGAATATCTTGATGTGCAAGTTTGCCATTATTTTGGAGTACATTATAATTTTCTGTATCCAATGCCTTCGTTATTAGTATGAGGAATTTCCCTATTTTTTCACCATAGTTGAGAGGGAGCTCATGCAAATATTTAGTATGGTAATTGGGGATCAATAAACAGTGTCCGGGGGCGAGGGGATTAATATCCATAATCACCATTAAGTCGTCATCTTGGTACACGAAGTGTGCGGGAATTTCTCCAGTGGCAATGCGGCAGAAAATGCAGTTCTCGTCCATCATCTATACTTCTTTTGAAAGGCGGATAATTAAATCTTAAGCAAAAACATGTTGAAGAAAAAGCAATGAAATCTTGTTAAAAAATGATTAGAAATAAGACGGGATGCATGTTAGCTGTAAACAGGAATGAAGGGTTTTTCGGGGATATATTCTTCCTTGATCTTGACTTTTCCATTGGGAAGAGCACTCGTGATAAGTTCTTCTACTTTTTCAAACGTTTTCCTCATTCTTACGATGAACTTGACGTAGTCCCCGCCCTTGATGTTGAATTCAAATTCTTTGTGTTTTTGGTCAATCATAACACCCTCGACATCCTCCCATTTAAAGAAGCCATTTCTAGGACGGTGCTCGGGAGTAAACTTAACAAAACTGGGCTTCATCTTCCGAATCTTTTTGATTTCTTTCTCTAGTGCAGGATCGTATTTTACGGCTTCATCAAGCGACATGCGTCTGCGCTTGAACCGTTTCCAGCTATCAACAATTGTGTTCCAAATTGGGAGTCGAAATTGCTGGGTCCTGTACATGAAGAAATAGCCGATCCCGTCATCATAAAACTCGATGTCTGAAAAATGACGAGCGAACTTGTAATCATGACGGCTTACAATGATCTGGGTGAACTTCTGCTTGACTTTTCGGTTATCCGCCATAGTTCATCTCTCCAACTATTGAATAGAGAACCCCCTTTTAACGCTTCCTTCTTGTCAAGGGAAACTTTCTCTATTGGTCTCACTTAGTGGGCAGAACTAGTAGGCTCTTGAGCTTCCTTCTCAAGCTTGCCCTTGATGTGTTTGAGTTTAGTGAAGTTTTCTCTCTCCTGTTCTTGGAGGGTGAGTTCAATAAATTGAGCAGTACTTTCCAATCTAGGAATAACAATGTGACTGAGGGCGTTTACTCTTCGTTTGGTTCTGTTGATTTCATATGCTAGCTTTTGGAGGGTTGCAAAACGCTCAGCCATGGTGATAACTGACTCAATTGCTTTGCGAAACTTAGCCACGGCACCATCTAGTGCGGGAGACGTTGTCTCGAATCCATAGAAAATATTATTCTCCTCGTGGACTTCAAGATGCAGGATGGGTACTTTCACTCCCATGATATTGTAAACACTTGGGTGAAGAGAAACAGCTTCGGGAGCAGCCAAAGCAATTTCTCGCATTCTGCGAGCACCCACTGCTAACTTAGCCTCAGCTAACTCTCTGTAGGCTTCTTCGAGAATTGCATAAGCCTCCTGGCGGGAACGTTTTGCTTCATCTATTGCTTGGTAGAATTCGATAATGAGCGCGTCCATTTTTTCCTTTAGCAAGGAGTGTCCGTGTTGCGCAAGCTTAACTTTTCGGCGGGTATTTAGCAATTCCATCCGGGTAGCATTGACTGCTTCCGACGCACCAGTACTACTCATTATTTTGGATCAGAAAAGTGTTCCTTAAATCGTTTTTGAGCGTATCACATTCTAGTTAAAGCTTACTTGGCATTAGTAATGCAAGCAAGAGAAAAATATTCAGAAGGAAAGAGGGGAGAAAAAAGGTAGGAAAATGAAGAGAGATTTATTCTCCTACTAAGAGGTTAAGGCGAAGTATTTCGTTAAATTCAGCAACAAGGCTGAGAATGTTGTCAGGATAGACGACCTTGTAGATCCTTACCCAAGGGAATTGAAACTCGTTTCCGGGATCAATACCTCTTGATCTGAAGACTTCGACGAAGTTGTCAAGTTGCGTTGCGACTTTGTCTTTTCCGTTACGAATAATGGTCCCGTCAAATCGGATGATGGGGGCATCTCCACTCATTTCGGGCGTTCGATAAGAGATTAGTTGCCACAAGACACTTTCGTAGAAAGCATCTTTGTATTGGTTTTCTTTGGAATCCCAATAGTTATCTTCTTTGATACCGAATTGTGGAGCATTCTTTTCAGAGATCCTAATCATCCAGATCGCTTTACCAATGTCGCTTACAGACCCAATACTTCCACCTGCAGAGTTTACAACGACGTATTCTACGCCATACTTATACATCAGAGGAAGAGCCAGACTCACGTTAAGCATTAACATTGCTCCGACAGTTCCGATCTGAGTCGAATTGATTGTGGCATTATCCACGAGAGTTTCGGCTTCTCCTTTAGTAGTGAGCCAATACCCATAGTCCCACCAAGACAGAAATACTGGTGGACGCTCATTGTTAGCAAGTGCTTGCTTATAGCTCGCATGTGAACGTATCCAAGCCAGAGCATCAACCCAATCACTAAACGGTTGTGGATCCTTAGAATTGGGGCTTGGATAGATCTCGGAGGTTCCGAAGCGCTCAACTGCAAGGCTTGTGCCGCTCCATGTGTTGGTCAAGAGCAAGCCACCAATTAGAACATAAGCCATCAATGCATGGCTTGAATCTATAGTAGGTAAGGTCATGGTTGTTCTTGAGAGCTTGATTCGGTCGTGAGCGGCTAGCGCGTATGGGATAAGAAGGTTATCGATTGCAAGGCCCGTTGTTAGCGCTGCAGCCGGAGTGAGCAAGAGGATAAGACGAACCATTGATCCTGAGAAATAGATTGTAATAAGACTGTAGGTTAGTATGAAGAGGTTCTTTTCTGTCGGCTTTTTCAGAGCGTAGTATACTCCCATAGGTGTGAAGAAGGCCATCACGCCAATGTTGAGGTATAAGCTACTCCACGACATAGGCAGGTGTTCACTAACGGAGTCAAGAATTGGAATACTATTTCGAATCGTTGGAATGATGACGTTGAGGAATTTTGACCCAATGTTTTGAATCACTCCTGTCGCGACCAATACACCTGCAACTGCGGCACCAGCAGCGACAACAGCAAGTGCTGTCACAATAACTACTGTTCTCAATTCTGTCCGAGGCAAGTCCTGTTCGAGATTCTTGAACATCAAGAAAAGGACTAGTACAACAAGCGTGAACAAAGGAGCCATTCCATCAATGGAGAAAATAAATGCTCCACCAATTCTGGGGAGGACTATCATTAGTGGAAACGCGGTCGCAAGAGTGGTAACATATGCTTTCAGTAGGCGATAATTGGCTTTTCCAGTAATGATCATGATGAGAACATATACTGGAATAAAGTCAACAGTAAAACGATATGCACCCCATGACCATGAA
>JAJRWK010000255.1 GCA_024276795.1 archaeon
CCTGTGATGATCGTGGGAATTGTAGCCATTGTTTCAACGCAAACACGGAGAAATATCCCAATAATGTTATCGCCGAATTCCCCAAGATAAATGCCAACGGAGAGTCCCAAAGGGATGCCAATAGTTACTGCGATGAGCAGTACTAGTAATGTGCCTATGAAAGCATGTCCTATACCACCACTGCTTGAAAGCGGATTTGATCCAGCTTTCGTAAGGAGTGAAAAAGAAAAAGTGCTTATTCCATTTGCTAAGACTTCGAAGAGGATATCTAGAAGAGGAACTGACACAATAAGAAAAGCGCAGGCTGTTACAATGCGCATCGCATTATTCACGAAGGATCTCTTTTTCAAATTAAGCTGTGAAAAAACTGATGAATTAATTTTTTTCATTCTCATGGACAACACCTTATTTCAGCTTGTGCACAAGAATTGTGCCAAGAACATTGAAAATCGCGGTAATGAGTAGTAGAATTAACGCAAGTTCAAAAAGCATGGCTAAATGTAGCTTACCAGAAGCTTCTGCGAATTCATTGGCTATCAGTGAGCTAATGGTTTGCCCGGGATCAAATATTGATGTAGGCATCCTAATGCTGTTTCCAATTACCATGGTTACAGCTATTGTTTCTCCGAGTGCTCTTCCAAAGGAAAGCATAGATCCACCCACGATGCTTGACTTTGTTGTGCCAACGATAATTTGACTTGAGACCTCCCACTCGGTTGCACCTAATGCGTACATTCCCTCAAGTAGTGGTTGTGGAACAGTTTCAAATGCTTCAATGAAAATGTTTGTCTGAATAGGCAGGATCATGAGAGACAGCAGTATTCCTGCAGCAAGAATTGAAAAACCAAAAGAGGCTGTACCATTTGGATTCAAAAATGAAAGCCCTAGAGCCATCATTTTCCTCAAGAGTGGCACGAGAACGAAAATCCCCCACAGTCCGTAGATAACACTTGGAATAGCTGCAAGCATGTCTATTATTCCTCGTAACCAATTGCCAATCCTAGGATGAGTATATTCGCTGATGAATAGGGAGACTGCAATGCTAAAAGGAAGAGAGATCGCAATGGCAATTATGGAAGTGGCAAGAGTACCTAGTACAAACGTTAAGACCCCATAACTATCGTTCACGGGATTCCAGCCTGTTTCTAAGAGGGGTCGCCACCCAAAGGCTTGAAATGCTGGCATCGCTCCTTTTAGTAGAGCAGAAAGATAAGCGTAGTAAAGACCGATTACGATGCTAAATGCAATTAGGGTTACCAAAGTCTCAAATGAGGACATGGATCGTGTTTTTCTTAATGGACTCAATTTGTTCGGGATTTCTTTGTAAATATTTTCTAAAATCTTCAAAGTTAGAGTGATTTTCATTTTTGTTTCACCTTTTGTTAGGCTTGTGAACGGTTTTTCAAGAAAAATAAGCAAAAATCATTCCAAGCATGGAATTGAAGGGGAGAGTCTGACTATCCCTCGTTAGTACTTCCTTTTATTTCATGTTCACGAATAATTTAGGAAGGAATTGATAATGGAGAGCCTTGAAAACTAACCAGTCTCAGAGTTTCCTCATTGAGGGAAACAAGAGCCGATGGCAAAGCAACGTAGTGAAGAGGGTCGGCAAATTGCTGGCCGTCGTGGATAATCCACCACAAGAAGTCAATTAACGCTTGAGCTTCTTCCTTGCTGGCCACATTATTCAGGTCTATGTAAATCAGAATGTAGGTCAAAGAGGCTACTGGAAAAGAGTCCTTGCCGGGAGCATCAACAATAGTAACGTTTTCCCAACTTTCATTTCCCTTTGGCAGTGTGGTTGCAGCGGTTTCGACTGCGGCTTGGATTGTTTTAGGTGAGGCTTGAACAAATTCCCCATTTCTGTTCTGAAATGCTACCATTTTTAGAGAATTTGTGATAGCATAAGAAAGCTCAATATACCCAATAGCACCGGGAGTTTGTTCAATAACCGCAGTAACACCCTCATTTCCTTTGGCACCTTGTCCAGTAGGCCATTCTACAGACTTACCTTTACCAACTTGCTGACCCCATTGCTCGCTAATCGTAGATAAGTAGTCAGTCCAAACAAATGTAGTTCCACTGCCGTCAGATCTGTGAACGACTGCTATGCTATTGTCAGGCAGATCAATGTCTGGATTCAATTGAGAAATTGAGGGATCGTTCCATTTTGTTATTTCACCCAGAAAGATGCTGGCAATCACTGTCTTGTTAAGTTTTAATCCATCTGGAACTCCATCAAGATTATAGGCTAATGTAACGGCACCAATTGTCTCTGGTATGTGTAGTATCCCTTGCATTGCAGTATGTTCTTCCCGGTTCAAGGGCGCGTCTGAAGCCCCGAAGTCCACTGTCTTTGCTTGTATATGTTTGATTCCGCCTCCGCTTCCGATTGAATTGTAGTTGATAACGACATTAGGTTCTACGTCTTTGTACTCATCGATCCATCTGGAGATAAGAGGAAATGGGAAAGTCGCACCAGCCCCATCGATAATGACTTGGTTGTTTTGGGATGTGAAATACATTGTTGCCCCAATTGTAGCAATTAGGACGATACTGGCAACGATGCTGCCAAGGACAATATTGCTTAGTCCTTTTTTGTCTGTCAATAATTTCAATAGTTTCATTTTTTGTTCACCATATCTTACAGACGTGGTCTTTCTTGAAAGAGCC
>JAJRWK010000032.1 GCA_024276795.1 archaeon
AATAGAGGAAAGCAATCCCTCATTCAATGAATCAGTACTAGACTATCAAGAGGACTATTCTATACTAGTAACGTTCAAAGACGGCCTAAACGGGTCAGTAATCAAAATAGGTTCATTTACTAGAAACTCTCAATCCAATGAGAGTTCCAACAATATCCAAGTAACATTCAACCTACTCCCCAATGGATCATACTCCTTCGATCTCACGGTTAACAGTTTTGTTAATCAGACGATCGCCATCATATGGACACTCAATGCTGAAGGATACGATATTGTGAACTACAAGCTAATCCTGTTCACAAGCCCGCGACCAATTGACCAAATAGTTGCATCTCCAACTTCAGAATTGATTGTTGGAGAAACTCCAAGCCCTTCGTTTGTTTCCTTTAAAGACAACATTACGGGACTTCAGGTTTACATACCGGAAGACAATACAACAATTCATTATTATGTTTATTCAGACCTAGCACTTTTCAATGGCTCAGATTCTTGGTATTGGGAAACGATACCTGGTGGGATTGGTCTTTACATTTACATTATTCCAGCAGAAAACGATGCAGGAAAAATCATCACTTTGAAATTACCTGTTCAGATAGATGGATATGACTTAGTCATTCTCGAAGTGTCTGTCAAAGTTGCACCTTTAATCTCGACCTCACTGAATTATGTGACCGTGGGTTCTCTTCATTACTTCGAGGAAGGACAAGTATTGCTTAACTATGCAGACGAAAACGGCACTTTGCCAGCTTTTGATGTCTCCATTGTTGCAATTAACGCATCTGATGCATTTAAGCTAGTATCGATTAGTCAGCTACCCAATGACTCACGAATTGTCGAGTTTCGCGTAATGGAAAAGCTTCCCAACAATATCTTAATCCTCAACATCTCCACTTCAAGTCCAGGATACGAGACACGTTCAATATTAATCCAGATAACCATGATTCGAGGTGATGTGGAGCTACTCTACTCCGACATAGGCCCCGTCCCCGTGTACAACGAAACTGCAAACATCGTAATAGAGACCTTTGCTTACGGACAACCAGTAAATGCAGTAGTCATAGTTGAGAATTACAATGGAACGAAACCCCCACTCATTACTCCCGCAAACATGTCTTCACAATTTACTCTCATCATTTATTTGGATAACAAAGATGCAAACACGACTCTAGCAATCCGCCTTGTCATCAATACGGAGACCTTGTATGGTGAACAAACAATTTATGTGTCCGTCTTACCCCTAGCAAAAATCAACATTGACGTTGAAATTAGTGGTACCCTTGCTCCAGGCCAGAACTTTACAGTACTCATAACAGCAAGCGCTGAAGAAGCCACGCAACTACTAGCTCTAAACCAAGCATCAAATAACATAGACTTTTCAAAGATCAATGTGTCCATATTCGCGGCATTCACTCTTGCGGATGGATCCACCGTCTTGCAAAGCGAAAACATCACTCTTTCGACGGATGGAATTGCTGTTGCGGGGCCATTCACTGTTCCACTTAATGCAATGAATGCTTCTCTTAGTATCACGGCAAAAGGACTTGGCATTGCACCGGTAGAAATAAGCTCGTCCGTTTCAATTTCTTCACCAACGGGTCCTACAACACTGGGTCCCGGAAACCAGAATGGTATACCAACGATCTATGTTCTTGCAGGAATTGCAACCGTAATTGGACTTGCAGCCCTCTTATTTATTATCAGACTTGTCCGAAAGAAGAAAGAACAACAACGAGAAGAGGAGACAAGGGCATTGCGCCTTATCGGTGAGGTAAGCAACGCACGGGCACTAATAATTGTTGATAGAAGAACGGGATATGCAGTTTTCACTCACAAATTCCAAGATGTGCCCGTAGATCCTCAACTCATTGCAGGAATCTTACACGCCTATGGTGCTTTTGATCAAGAGATCACAGGGGGAATGGCCATTGACGTTCCACCAGGATTTTATCGGGTTGAACTTGGAAATCACTTCATTAACCGTGTCGTCGGAGACCCGTATGATATTTACTTAATCACTTCTGGCCCAACCGATTCTCTCAAGGAAGGATTGTTGGAATTTGCCGACTGGTTTACTAAGAAATTCAAAACTGATGAGCCAGTAACAGATCTGGAATTCTATGATAGTGAAAGCCATGAGATAGAGTACATGCTCAACAAAACACTCCACGGCTGGATAACTGAAGAGATCATAACCACGAATAAGCCCCAAAGAAAACTAAGACCTCTGGAACAGGAGATCCTTAAATGGGTTGATGAAGAGGAATCAGGGGAATTCACCCAAATCATTGAGGAATTCTCACACACTGCCACCGTGCCTGAAATCTTCAACGCTGTAAAGAAATTGTTTGAAGAAGGCTACCTAATGGTTATGAAAAGTGATGACATGAACAACGATGAAACATTCTCGATTTAGTAGCGAACAACAGCTTAACAATGTTACTAAAATACAAATGGCCTCTCATCTTACCTGGAAAAAGCGGCACGATGGGAAGCATTTCCTCTGCTACATTATGCGGAATAATGGATAGTAGGTAACACCCTGGGTTCACAGTTGTTCCAAACACACAAAGACCGGACACTAGCGACTTGTCTTCAGATGCTAGTAGTGGAGCCATTACTCGGGCAGCAGATTATACATGGAGATCATACGTAGCAGATCTTTCTCTGTGAATATTCCAACAAGTTTCTCATTAGAAGTGATTGGAACAGCACCAATATTCTTCCCCATCATAAGATTCACAATTTCTTTGACTGAAGCATTTCGATCTGCGGTGATCACCGGCGTTGTAGCAATTTCACTCACCTTTACCTCCAGCAAGGTACTATCCTTTTCGAGAAGAGAGTCTTTTCTCCGATGCAACACTTTCAAAATATCGGAAGCAGTTAAAATACCCTCCACGGTTTCGTGGTCTGAAGAAACAACAAGTCTGCGAATTTTGTTATGAGCCATGGACTTGATTGCGTGCTTTATCGATTTAGTGGGCTCAATTGTGATGACATTGGAGGTGAAAAACTCTTCCAAGCTAGCATCTGCAAGAGATCCTGCAAAATGCTTGACAATGTCACGCTCGGTAACAATTCCCCCTAATGTTCCTTGTTGGTCAGTCACTAGTAATAGCGCGCCAACATTATTGCGATCCATCAGATTGACCGCTTCTTGAACAGAAGCCCTCGCGTCAATAACGATGGGTCTTGAGCTCATGAATTCTTGAACTGGTATTGAGAGAACCGTCGGCAAGTTTTCCTCGGCTAGAACAGAAATAATATCCTTGACCGTAATCATGCCCGTAATTTGTCCCACGTTGTCCAGGACAGGCAGACGTCGGATATTATTCTCAACCATTATCTCGACAGCATCCAACAACGTCTTATCATCTTCAATAAAGATTGTTTCAAGGGTAGCAATACCGGCGATTTCCATATTAACTCATGTATTCGTAAATTTCTAACTTTATGAAAATTCCGCATGATTGTTCCGCAATACGGGAAAATACATTAAGATTGCAAGCTATTCTTGAGGAAAAGCATGCTGGTGCCCCGGCCGGGATTTGAACCCGGGTTGCCGGCTTTCTTCAGAAATGATCTTCGAAAGGCCGGAGTCCTGGGCCGGACTAGACGACCGGGGCTTTAAAACAAGCCGTCATGATCTGCCAGCATAACACAAACCTTCGCATTTCATTTTATATCTTTCTCTTGGTGCCACATAATATCGTCAGTCATTCTTCCCGGCATCCGCGATAAGTGCCTTGCTCCAAAAAGACAAATTAAGCAGTGTTTCGATTAATGACATGTGAGTGGTTCCGCAGAGATTAGAGACGAAGAGCTTCGGTCCATAACTGATATGTTCATCAATGACCGTAGGTCAAAAGCGTTCGAAGCCCTTCAAGAAACGTTTCTAGGATGGATGGAGGAAAAAGAATTAGACGAT
Organism: archaeon; assembly: GCA_024276795.1. GTDB lineage: Archaea > Asgardarchaeota > Heimdallarchaeia > Heimdallarchaeales > JAJRWK01 > JAJRWK01. The sequence goes on from JAJRWK010000032.1 coordinate 3,929, forward strand.
ATTGAACATGCCATCATTCAATTCAGTGATTGGCTCACAAAACAAGGATACGAAGTAGAAGCTGCTTGGCTCCTAGCACGATTACTTTTCCTTCATTTGTCCCATGGAAATATTCAAGGTGCTCGAGCAATCGCCCCAAAACTTGAAGAATATGTTTCCCTCTCTCCGTCTGCACAAATTGCTTTGCAACAATACAAGATTCGGATGGAGCGAAAAGAAACCATTTTCTCGCCTATGACCATCGAGAGAAGGTCATTTCTTGGAGTCGATATTCCCAAGAAAGAAACCCCTCTTGCGTTATTTGATTCAGTAGACGAGGCAAAGGAATGGATTAAGAAGACATTTGGTGAAGGCATTTACGAAGTGGTTCTCTTAGAAGAACGATCAAATATTTCTCAACATGTAACAGTTCCCATTGGGAAGGTCACAGAATACGAGATCATTGAGGAAAGATACGAGGGCATGAAACCAGAGTAATTGCTCTTAGAGAAAAACACCAAAGATCTTAGCCGTCTCTTCCCCTTGGCTTTTGGCTTTGAAAACCATATTCCGTAGTCATTTTGGCATTAGAGACCTTAAGAATTGAAGTGTGGACGGAAGATCCTTCTGTGAAATCCCCCCAAGCAGAATTTCTTGAACTCCAATTGAATCCAATTCTCTAAGTTTTCGCTGGACAGCCTTTCTTTCCATCACTAAGCAGAATTCGTCTGCAAGTAAATGGAGTTTGTCAAGAGGGAGCTCCTCTAGTCTTGTTGTTTTTTTCTTTATCTTCAGAAGAATGCTTGATATTTCCGTGGGAAAAGCCTCTAGGGTCTTTCTTGATACGGAAGAAATCACCATATTTAGGAGGGATATATTTCGCTGTTGATATTTTTCGTCATTTGGGAAAAATACAGGGATGAATGTCGATACGGTTTTGAAGGGATTCTTTTCTAGGAGATGAGAGAGTTCATGCACGCTACCTGTGTTTCCAATATAACCGTCAACAATGTCACAAAGCGATGAGAGAACTGATTGATTCTGTGTGCCTAAGAAAACCAAGGGGACACTCCTAGGGCGTTTCATTTGCAGATGCGGATATTTAGGATCCTCGCCCTTTTGAATGAAATTGACAATACTGTGTACCTTTTCTATGAAAAGCGAAACAGATCTTTCCAACCGTAGTAGATTAGAACTTCTTTTGTCACCAGCACCCAAACCAATGATCACAGGTTCTGAAACAAGCTCTTGCAAAGTTAAGATTTTTCGAACAATATTGAATGGATGATACAGAGAGGTTGCTACGACGGAAATCCCAAATCGTTTCTTTTGAAGTATGGCAGACAAACCAAGCAATGTAAGAAATGGATCATATCCCTCAATGGAATCGCCAATCCAAAAACGATGCACACCCTCTTGAAACGCTATTTCTGCGTGGCTTACGTGTGTTTGAAATGGGGACTTGGGGGCAATAGCGACACTAAGTTTCATTAAGAGAATTCGGAATGAAGGGTTTATAGTTGTTCTTAGAGATACAAGACGTGGGGTCTATTCGAGATGTAGCGCCTCCTTCAAGTAAAGCAGACGGTTTTGCACAACGCTGACAAACTCATCGTTGAAGGTCAAGAAGCCAGAATAACTCCCTCTTACGTCTCTGTACAAGACCAGTGCCACCCGAATTATTGGCAAATCGATTACTGCAAAACGATACTCTGAAAGCGGAATCAAGCCTCGAGAAACATAAATGCCTCTCGAAGTCCGCAGATCGAGACTTTCATCCGGACCAAGCTCTAGGAATAGTTCTAGGGGAACTCCTTGATTTATGAGAGACATGAGACGATCCATCGCTGTTTTCAAACCCCGGGAATCTCCAATTCCAAGAGCCAATGGCCTAGGACGACCCGTTGAATAGTCATCAAAACTCCCTTGCTTCGCAAAATAGGTCGCCATTTCTTCCATAAAACGCATAAAAGCAAGAGAGGAAGCAACATCAAGAACGACTTTCCAGCTTTTCTCAGGGGTCTTCATGATTTCTGCAATTCTTTCTGAATCTAACTCTCTTATTGCGCTTCCGAGCTGAGTCAAAATATCAATTACGTCAACTTCTACGGGAATATCGTTACGTTGCCTTTGAATGATCATTTGGAAAATCCCGGTTCCAGCGACTTGTTGGAATCTTGCTTGTGCCACTGGTAGGTCTAGTGAATAAATAAAACGGATCAATTCTCCAAGCGGTCCCTCCATACCAATTTGGGCAAGCTCAGATCGGATCATGGGAATAATTACTTGCTCCAAGCTAGGAATCAATTTTCGATAAATCAAACGAAGAACCTTGCTAAGAACTAATTCTGATCCTGCTTCAAAGAATTGGATAGCCTTTGCCGCATCAATCCTTGAAACAAAAGCCCACCATTCCTCTTCTTCTCCATAGGAAAAAGGATGAATCACGTGGAACCATTTTTGGTCTTGTGTTATGACGCGGACATTGACTTCGCTTAATTGGACATGCAAAAGATCAACAATATCCCTCCAAAAGAACTGCGAGTGCTGAAGAGCGCTGGCCTCCCGATGGTTAATCAATATGGGCCATCCCTCTGGAGTAGCGATTCCGATGAGGTCAATAAAGGGATATTTTTCCATGTATTCGTGAATAATCTGTTCAGCATGAGCCATTTCCCGAGGGTTCACAGGAAGTTTTTCACCTAGTAGGAGATCCAAGTCTCGTCTTAATGCCCTCAGTTCATGTTGTGCTGCCCCCTTTTCAATAATGAGCTCTTCTGACTCCTTTAGACGTTGCATGATTCTATTTAGAAGCCTACGTGCTCCATTTCTGCTTACGGTTTGACTACATCTGAGAGCTACGAGGAAGTCACCGTCTCGTAGATATTGAATATAGGAAGTTTCTAATTCCTCCATGATGATGTTTTCGCCTGTTGCTTCAAGCCCTAAAGCATCTTGAGCAGCAATTCTTCCTGCTGATAACATATTGTCTGTTTTTGCTTCTCCAAGATGGATAATGGGTGCGCTCTTGTAGAGCACATAGAGCTCAAGAATATCCGAATGCATGATTGCCCCGCCTTTTCATCTTAATCACGATATTGGAATGAGCCTTGCTAAGGGGTGTGGAATTATTTTTTTCAAGCACTCAAAGACCAGCACTCGATCGTCCTTTTCAATACTTTCCATGAGCGATATAAACGTTTGGCGTCTTTCGAGTAATTCTGTCAGCAATGCCATGGCTTTTGCAATGATTTGGTGTTGATGTGCTTCAAAGTAAATGCGGGCGTCCTGAGGGGGGAGCGAAAAGATCGGGCTCCATTTCATAATAAGCTCTCTCGAAAGACCTCTCAAACCCCCTCCGCGTACTGACCCAGTTGCTGGATCAACAATAACTGCTCCATAACGAACGTAGTCCTCAATAAGAGAATCTGAAGGCGGAATGCCTACGATGTCACACTCGATCAAGGAATGAGAAAAAATCTCGAAATCCAGATATGATGTTAGGGACGCCAAGGCAAGAAGAACTATACGAATATCACCAGGATTTCCCACAACTGCAATGGTTCTTTTTGTTGTTAGGGCTTGAATGACTGGTAACCATGCATTGCCAAGAATACGTCTTGTCAAATCAGGTGTTACATCATGACTGCGTGGGAGGAATCGATCTAATGTTGGGTCGTAAACCATTTGTAGCCCAAGACTTTGCCAGCGATCGATAAGGAGCGTTTTGAAATCAAGCCAGCGATCCAAATCATGATCTGATTCGAATCCTTGCAACGAGCTATTTGCTGAACTTTTATTCAAAATCTTGTGTGCCAGTTCCTTGAGCTGGCTTCTCACACTAAGGATTGAAACTATGTGCATCGAAGGAAAAACCATTCCTAAGAGACGAAGATTAGGCTGAGAAATACCTACAATGTAGGCAAATACTTCTCTTTCACCTAAAGGAAGGAACCCATCAAACAATCCATGTTCTTCGAATTGATCCAAGTAGGGGGTTAGCAGATGTTCTAACTGATTTCGAATGTCGAAGGGTAGTTCTCGATCAATCCAAAAAGATTGATTCTCTTTAACTTCGAGGAAAAAGGGCTGAACGCCTTTGATTTCCTCTGTCGGATAAAAAGTAGTCAGCACTTCTCTCACTAGTTCTTCGATTTCGGCAACAGATTTATCCCAGAAATCATAAACTTCGAACCGGTTTTTGTTCATCTCATTTATGCGAGTGTCAACTTCTTCCTGAATAATGCTCAGGATTTCTGTTGCAAGTTCTTCGTCGCTCCCCTTATCCATTACAAGAACGTAGATTATGTTTTCGTCAAAACTAGATCGCAACACCAAAGTATTAGCAGTCCCCATATTAAGCTGACTAATTTCCGAGCCGGAAATCTCGCTTGCAAATGATGTGATTGCGCTTAGGAAACCGGCGGCGAGATCAACGTTTTTGAAAGTGAAGCCACTGAAATGAAGATGTAGGACAGGAACTCCTCCATAAATTACTAAAAAATCGCGGATATTCATAAGAACCACGTGAAATCCTAAGATTCAATGCGTTTTTCTCCCCTTTAAGCCATTGGTTTAAAAACAAATAGGAAAAGCCACCAAAGACTAGTTGCAATGATTATTGACAGAACGATAATTTTTTCCGCAATTACCAGTAGCAATAACCATGAAACGAGATTTTCTAACTCTGCTCGACTATTCAAAGGAAGAGATTAATGAGCTATTGGATATTTCTGACGAAATGAAGCGCTGGATGAAAGAAGGCACCAATGAGAGGCCTCTTTCAGGAAAATCAATGGCAATGATCTTTCAAAAAAGGAGTACCAGAACAAGGGTAAGCACCGAAACAGGAATGGCATTTCTTGGAGGTCATGCTCTATTCTTGGGAATGTCAGACATTCAGCTAGGGAAAAATGAGACGTTGAAAGACACCGCCCTAGTACTTTCCCGATTCAATGACTTGATTCTGGCGAGAGTCTATGGACACGAGGATGTCGAAGAACTCGCAAAGTACAGCAGAGTACCCGTAATTAACGCTCTAAGTGACAAATTCCACCCACTCCAGATTCTTGCCGATCTTATGACTATCCGAGAACACTTCGGCAAACTAGAAGGGTTAAAAATTGCGTGGGTTGGGGATGGAAACAATGTCTGCCATTCATTGATGATTGGTGCAACAAAAGTAGGAATGCATATGAGCGTTGCAACGCCAAGAGGCTACGAACCAGCTGAAGACGTGATTGAGACCACTAAGAAAATTGCAGAGAAAAAAGGTGTTACCCTCACCTTTACAAATGATCCCAAAGAAGCAGTCAAGGATGCCGACATCATCGTGACAGACACTTGGATATCAATGGGTCAGGATGCTGAAAAAGAAAAAAGACTCCGTGATTTTGCGGGATATCAAGTTACTGAAGAATTAGGAAAGCTTGCAAAGCCTCATTGGAAATTCATGCACTGTTTACCCAGAAAACCACAAGAAGTATCTGACGAAGTATTTTACAGCGAACGAAGCATTGTTTTTGATGAGGCCGAAAACCGAATGTATACAGTAATGGCCGTTATGATGAAGCTTCTCGAAAAAAGATAAAAAGAGAAGCAAATGGCGGACCGGGCGGGATTCGAACCCGCGGCCTGCGGCTTTCTTCTCCAAGAATAGAAGGCCGCCGCTCTATCCTCCTGAGCTACCGGTCCCTATAAGATTTACTTGTAAGCAACTCGCTTATCAGCAATGATTGTGTCATGAGTGCTTTTCTAAAACTTTTCGAATTGTGGGTTATCTTATTTCACCAAGAACTCCAGTCACCATTGCTCAATAATCGACGTTTTTCGTTCTGCAAATGATGTTGAGAAAAAAAGAGAGGGTCGAATTATTGCATGAGGCTTAGAAAAATCTGTTGCTCAGGATGTTATGACTCAATTAGTTGGATGAAGGGGAATATTGAAACGAGAAGATCCTCTGCATCCCTGAAGACAGCCACGTTTCCAGAATACTGCTCGATCTCCTCTTGATATTTGGAATAAAAGTCTCGCACGAATTTGTCAAATCCACGTCTAAGGAAATATGAAGTGCGATCTGCAAGGACGATCCCTACAATATAACGATAGGACTTCACCATGATGGTTCGATCTGAAAGACTTATGGACCGAAGTTCTCCTTGAGCACCAGATAGCTCACTAACAAGAGAAGCGATTGCTATAATTGCTGGCGATTTCAAAGAAGCATCCGGCAGCTTTTCGACGCCCTTGGGAATCTCAATGAGCCCATGAAAGTATGCGGTTCCAGATTCGTCAATAATAAACATCTCGTATATGTTGAAGGGAAACGAGTAAGCATACGTGGGCAACATGATGTAAACCAAAAGAAGCAACATAATACCAAAAGTGAACATCCACGTGTTATAAACACGAATTTCCGTTCCAAAAACTCGGAGGGAATTGCCAAACGGAGCAAGGAAAAAAGATATCAGAAGAACAGTTGCTCCAATATAATTAACAAATGATGCAAATTCAGCGGCCAGTGTATCAGATTCCCTGAAAATCCGGTAGTACACGTAGATTCCAAAGATCGCCATAAAAAAGAGAGAAATGCTGAACGCGGCGGTATAACCCGTTATTAAGTCATTAAATTCCGTTATTCGTTCGATAGTATTCTGAAAAGGTCTCAAGATAACCAAAGCAGCGAGGGGAGCCGCAGAACCGAGAATAAGTATGGCTCGGATGAGATTGGGGCGATCATTCGAGGTCAGTTCCAGATGCAGGTAAAATAGGATCACTGCAAGAGCAAGAAAAGCATCTGCTACATTTGCGATAAAGCCATCCGTAGATCGATGAAATGCCCCTTCCCCTTTGTTTTCATAATCAATTATGAGCAAGAAGAGCCACAGCGCAACCGCCGAGGCAAAGGCAAGCATTAATTCAAGACCTTGAACTGATTCTTGAATTACATGTCGGTAGAGAATATACAGCATAATAAGAATCCCGATCGTGGGAGGCAATAAGTACCAACGAGTGTTGCTGATAGGCTCGATGAGCCAATAAAATATGACTCCTGTTAAGAACACAAAACCAAATGACACTGCGATCCCCACTAGAAAAGCTATCGTCCCCAGAGCAGGAGCGGGAATATAATCCTTCAGCATGCGTTTCGAATGGGTGTTCATTGTAGTTTCTTTTTCAGTCCAAGTTAAAAACTTAGGCTAATTTTGAAGGTCTTAAAACTAGGAGAATTGCAAAAGGTGAAAAAATGGGTAAATTCTTACATCAAATAGGAACAATCACCATCTGATCCTTGTCTGCTGAAGAGTGAGCTTTGCTCTGAATTTTGACAAAACCCAACAATTCCAGGGTTCTAACTCGATCCCACAATTGGTCTATACTTAATTCCAAGAGTGTTGAAAGTTTGCCAAGGAAAATACCTTGGGGAAACTTTAATAGGGCGACTGCAACATCTTGAAGCTCATTTGGGAGCTGTTTGACAACACCAAGGTCGTAAAGAGATTCTCCCATTTCGGCCCCTTTGATCTTCCATGACAATCGTTTATCCAATTCATCCCTAATCTGGCGAAGAATTGCAGTCGCTTCAGTTTGGCAAATATCGGTGGTAGAAAATAGAGAATCGAATTCAATGTATTGGGTAATGTGTTCGAAGACTTCTTGGATAAATTCCTCATATTGGGATAAGAGGGGTCGCCGTTCTTCGAGAAACTGAATGCAGAAAAGCAGTACTCTTGTTATTGACCCAATTCCTTGCTGAGCCAAGTCCAGCTGAATGGGAATAGGGTAGATATAAGTTTGGAGACGAACAGACTTTACCTCAATTGTGTCCAAAGGTCCATGCAATTTCCGAGGAGGAAGCAAATTCTCTCCAATTCCGGCTGTTAAAATGATTCTTGAGGCAAACATTTCTCGAGAAACTATGTCAAACAAGTCCTCACGAGAAGATGAGCAATAGAATGGACCTAAGGCGTGGTGAGAGAATACCAATGTAATGTCGTAAATGAGCGAGCTCGCTCTTGAGGGATTCACAATCCAAGATTTTTAAGAAAGTGATATAACTCTTCTGCAACTCTGTAATTAGTCGGAAACAGCAAGTTTATTCATTACTGCAAGAGTTTCGAGAAGTTTTCTTCCTTTCTCTGTGAGCAAGTAATTTCGATCTCGATCTTGAAAGATAAGCCCGTTCTTAATCAATGGTTTCAAATGATACAGAAGATGCCCCCCTTCAAGTTTGACGATCTCTTCGTAGTCACTAAATCTTTTCCTTCCCCGGTAAACCTCTAGAAGAATCTGTAACCGTGTCGGGTTACTTATAGGTTTCAAGACATTTTCATGCAGGTGCTTTGGATTGATTTTTGAAATATCTAAGGAAGAACCCTCTTTGGTTTGGGACACAAATGATTTTGGTTCAAGAGACGTGAGCGACTGTAAAGTGGCCAGCTGATTTTGAAGAACGGAGAGCAGGCCGTCCCAGTGAGTCAAGCAATGATTTCTTCTTGGATCTTCTTGTCTCTTTTCCTCATTGCTTTGTTTTTGTGTCTCGGCGTAGTCGATGGTTTTTCGCAACTCGTTTATTGCGCCTTCCAAATCACTTCTCTGGAGAAGCTCTACAATTTTTTGAATCGGTCGATACATTTCAGTTTTGCAATGCTGCTCGGAAGTAGAATCGAAGAGACAGTCTATTGTTTCTATTTTTTGTTTTCCAAGAAGATCAATATTCGTACCCATCAGCAGTGAGGTGTTAAGTATTATTCCTCGTCTGATTTCTTCCCGTATCTTCTTGAGTTCTTGCTGTAGGGAATAATTAGCGTATTTTACTTCTAAAAGGGTTTTATCAACGTTCCGGGAAGCATCTGTTTCAATGGTCACAGTAATCACTTAGTTCGGCAGTTTCTAGTCATACGTTGATATGAGAGGTAAAAAGAATTACCTTTATGGGAAATTGAAATAATTCAAGAACTAACTGAATTGAAAAGAACAAATTTGATAGCACATAAAACAATACGACGTTAAGACGATTTTTTGAACAACTAATCAATCATATGCTAAAAAATCGATTTCCGTCAAAAATATGATTCTTTGAATGGAGTCAGAATAAAGTCAAGTGTTGCATCTTATATAATGGGATTGACAAGCAATATTCCAATGAATAAACCAGAATATGATGACAAGAATGATAGAAGAGACCCAGATCAAGAATCCTTCAAGAATGAGGAAAATTATCGCGAAAAATACAAGTCTCTTTTTCAATCACTGCAGGTTTCGTTACCAGAATTCATCTTCGTTGTTGGCCTAGCGATTTTTTTCCTATTGTTTGGCTATGAAGGAAAATTTGTTGCTGGAGACTTAGAACTCGGATCATGGATGCTGATATTCCCTCTAACATTAGGCATTTGGCTCACTTTCCGCCCTTCAGAATGGGCAGTCCATGGATTAGACGCGGGTACTAAATATCTCAGACAAACAGACTATGTTGCAGGGGTAATCTCAAGTTTAGCTTCAAACTTACCAGAAGCAGTATTAGCATACTTATTCATAACATCAGGAACAGAAAACGGAGTCTTGATTGGTGTTGTATCAATCCTAGCTGCTGCTGGGTTCAATACCCTGCTTTTTGCGATTGTAGTTATTGCCGGTTCTTTGAATGAGGAAGGCGGATTTGAAGTAAAAGAGGAGACTATTTTTCAAGAGCTTGTGCTTATGAGGTGGGCTTTTGTTGCAATCTTCGTAATCGTGATTGTCGGAATTATTGAGCATATTCAGTTCTTGAGAGACAAAATCGCGACGGGAGAAGCGGCTATTAGTCAAAACCCCAACCTTCCTCGACTCGCAGCTCTTTTGCTTGGTGTCTCTTACTTGGTTTATTTGTTCAATTTAATCATAGCCCAGAGAAAAATCGCCTTGAAAAAGAATGGTGGTGCGTACATTTCCCAACCATCAATCAGTAAAACAACAACAGTTCTTCTCTTGTTACTTGGATTTATCGGAATTGCACTTGGAGGAAAAATCATTGAGCAATCAATTCATGCTCTATTGGAACACTATGATCTAAAACCATTACTAGTCGCCTTAATTCTAGGTGGAGCAGGTTCTATTCCAGAGCACGGAATAGCGCTACTAAGTGCAAGAAAGGAAAAAATTGATGTGGCAATCGGCAACACCATTGGTGGGATACTACAGACGACGCTTTTGTTGTTAGGTTTTTTCGGACTCATAACAAACATTCCGTTGGAACCATTCATCCTCATCCAGCTTGCGGCAACTGCTAGTGTTCTTTGGTTCATTAAAGTATCAATACAGAATGACCATCGACTAGACCTCTATGAGGGAACAATGATACTGCTACTACAACTGTTCATTTTCTTGCTTTTCATCTTCGACATCACCACATTTACTTAGCAAGTCTCCGTTGTTCTCCTTCATCTTCTTTTCTTGACCTACCAAGAAGGATTAGTCTAAAGGGTTTGCTCAAGCACTTATACTTTTAAGAGAAGAGAACGATATGAAACACAAGGAAAGATATTTTGTTTCTAAGATTTAAGGGCTGGTGAGAAGAACGCCGACGATTACAACGTATAGCACAAGAGGAGGCAGTGGAAAAACACTGATTTCTGTGAATCTTGCGCAGTGGTTCGCAGAAGTAATGGGCAAAAAGACCGTAATCATTGACGCAGATATTGAAGCACCCTCCATCGACAAAATCTTCAAAACAGGTAAAGAAAGTAGAAGTTCTAACAAAACATGGGTTCACTACTTGGATAATTATTTTGAAAAAATCGACGAAGCAATACTCCCAACAAGTCATGATAACCTTTTCATGATTATTTCCCCTCCCCCTGAAATAGGAAAGAGATTCTTGGCCACGAAAAGATCAGAATGGTGGTCTATGGCACTAAAACGGAGCATTGTTGCCCAAAAAAGATTATTGGGAGAACTTGGCTTCGACTGGATAATCTTTGACAACCAATCAGGATTATCCATGAATAGTGTAAACCACATGGCTCTTGCTGACAAAAGCCTACTAGTCCTGCGACCAGCGAACTATGGAGTAGATGCTACTCTCGAATTCCTACATGAAATGGTTTCGATTCTTCAGACTAAAATACAGTCACGGAGGGACTATTTTGCTTGGAACCAAGTTCCTAAACCTCAAAACGAGAAAGAAGAAGAGTTGCTCGAAATGTTCTTGGGTAAATGGGAGCAATTTTTTGTAGATAGGGGGGTAAGGCCCACCGTCAGAATTCCTTATGTTCACAGCTTAGCAATAGAGCTTCTAAACAAAGAAGCTGGAATCTTTGCACATATCCTGGAATTCTATGAACACATTGACAGGATAGGGAAAATCTTGCTCAGTTCAGAAGACTGAGCGTTACAGATCAGCCAGGAAAGCAAATGATTCAAGTATTCTTGTTCGCTGTTTTATGTCATTTCTTGCGTTTTTACGCTCTTGCTTAAGCTCACGATACTTTTTCTTAGCCCTAGCTAGTTCTCCTTCGATTACTGCTCTTTTCTGCTTCTTTTTGAAAACACCGAACAAAGATCTCTTTGACAGTTCCTTTTCAAGACTTGAGATCTCGTTTTCCAGAACAGAGATCCTAGAAGAGAACTTATCGTTCAGGTTTTTTGTTTTCAAGAGAGCGTCAATTCTAGAAGTGATTATTTCTTTGTTAGCGTCTTTGATTTGAGACTTCTTGACCCGTTTTTTCAAGAGTTCTAGTGTTTCAGGATTGATTGTTTTTTGGTTTTTCTCCCAGAATTCAGGATCTTCTCTAACTGCAATCAAGAATGAGTGCCACATCTCGGAAGGAATATCTTTTGAGTTCTTGAGCGTAGTTGCAACTGCAAGCAGTTCCTTAGCGAAGAGGTAACCTCTTTGACAGGAATTGAAGGTTTTAATGAGGTCTAGCCATTCTTCACTGGTCTTGAAAAGTAAAAGAGCACTAATCATTCTCTTTTGTTCTGATCCTTGAACGAATCCTGCTTTTATGGAACAAAACTCTTCGTTCGGAGAAGAAGTGGATACATTGTCAGGTGGACACTGATAAAATAGGCAACTCTCTCCAATACAGATTTCCTTTGCGTGAATTGTATACCATGTTAGTACTTCCTCGAGGTTTTCATCACTTAGGTTTTCCAGATCCTCCATTTCGCGCTCTTTTCGATCTACAAATAGTTTAAGTTCTTCAATAGTTTCAAATCCATTCGCTTTCGCTATTCTTTCAAGAGCTTTTTCAGTGGCAATGCGGATTTCATCATATTCCTCTGATTTTAGCAATTCAAGTAATCTGCTAGCGGCTCGTATGTCTCCTAAATCTCCTAGTTCAACGACCGCAACTTGTCTTTCCCAAATATGAGGAGAGGAAAGCTTGCGAATAAGCTCTTCGACTTCAAGACTCATTTTTCTCGAAACGACCTACAATTTGACCAATTTGAACCTTAGCATAATGAACCACAAAATTAGAACAGCAAAAAGGAAATGAGAAAAAAAAGAAAAGGAGCGACTCGCTGTCGCTCAAGCGCCTAAGTCTTTTCAGACTTCAGCGTTTACTTCTTGCGTCGAACGATGGGAACGACTGCAACTGCACCAAGAGCAGCAATCAATGCGAGGAATGGGCTGAAGGATACGAATCCTCCGTCTCCACCGCCTTGAGTGGCTCCGGCCTCGCGGATTCTCCACCATTGTTGAGCAGCAGAGCTGAGAAGAACGAAGTCAAATCCTTCCCAGATGTCTCTGTATGCCCAGTGGTCTTGTGAGTAGACCA
>JAJRWK010000033.1 GCA_024276795.1 archaeon
ACGTTACTAACCATAGGTTACCCTTATTATAGGCTATTTATTAATTTCCTTCTTGCATACACCCTAAGCCGAGCGCTAAATATCAATTACCGCACGACATGAGAGAAAAAAACGAAACTAGAACTCATCAGCATCTAGATTGGGAGATCTATGGTCAATGAAGAGCCGATCCCTAACACAGTCTATATCTATTGGGAGTACGGTCTTTCGATTATCAGCTAGCGCGAAATATTTCGCTTCCTTGCCAATTTTTGTAACCAGACCGACGAGAAGTTTTTCAAACTCTCTTGGTGTATTTTGAGAATATAGAACACGTCCATAGTCAAGCAAGCGTTTAACCGCAGTGATAGGAAAAGTCTGTTTGTGGTTCTTGGGAATATTGATGTTCATATGTTCAGCTATTATCGCAATATGTTTTGGTAGAACCCGGTCTTTTCCGCCGTTTTTCTCTAAAGCCAAATGCCGTAAGCGAGGGCAAATCACTTCCCCAGAGTAATCTAAAACAAAGTCAATCAAAGAGTCAACGCTTGCTTTTCTAACCCGTAGTGGCTCTACACTGGTCTTCAGTAAGCGGTGAAATGGGGCTCGAGCAAATTTTACATTTTCCACGATTTCCTTTCTTGTTTCAATTTCTTGTTCAATAGCCTTCTCTGAATGTGCGATGGCATATGGACAAGAATGACCCATTCCACAGTAAGGACAATGACTGACGTACTGATCCCCTCCTAGGATAATACCGGCAGATATGAGATCCTCTCTGAACGGTTTGAAAGGTTCGATGTTTCCGGTAAATGTTGAAATCAATGGCGCTTCGTATTTTGCTCTAAATATTTCTCCTGCAACAAAGATTCGGTGATGAAGATCTGGCATATTCGTGTTCTTGTCAACTACAAATACAAGAATCATATTTCCAATACGTTTAGCCGTGATTTTCATGTTTTCCAGAATAATTTCTTCGATGGGACTACCAATCTCGCTAGAAAAGAGGAATAATGCGCCTAGAAATCCACTAAAGAGTTCAGGGGTTTTCTCGATCATAGCGTATTTCTTAGAAGAATTGAAGGTCGTTGAGAAAATGCTCAATCCTGTATCAGATAGGATGAAGACATAGTCAATGATGTAGTTACTTTGAGTCTTTTGTTTTGGCTTGCGCGACATGCCATGAGCACCCAATCAAGACATAAGTTGTCTTTTTCCTAACAATACAACAGCGAGCTAAACTATAACTTTTTGTGAACGAGTCGATTTATTGAAACAAAATGTCTAGAGATACCGTAACTATAATGAATTATCTAATTCCCACAAGATTACGTGAAAATTAGTGAACAAAACGAAAAGAGAAAGTAAAAGGGCGAGGAATGTCTTAATTGGTTCTAACTCGTGTTAGGAATCTCAGCAATTTCGTCCTCTTCCCAAGGTAGTTCCTCGGGAACTTCAACGAATTTAGAGCGTATAGCGTTATATGCGTCAATAATGGGATAGACGCTGTACTCACGATTGTACACATAATAAATCATGGCAGCGATTATTGTTGGAATCCATGTCAAGAGCCAGGCAGTCATTGCGAGAGATCCGGGATGATAAGTACCGTTGTAGATGATGAATTCGTTGACGACTCTGCCTTGGAATCTAAACGAACGATGGAAGAGAATGGAGTTCAAGAATCCACCCCAATCAAAAGTGAGTGGTCCACCTGCTTTGGAAACATAAATCGAAGCGAACCAAGACATTATGAGGTATATCAATGCCCTCCAGATAACATTTGGTTTACGAATGGAGCGAAGAGAGTAAATCACAGAAATACCAATAGTGAATCCGAGAGGGAGTATTACCGATAACAAGTAAAAGATATTAAACTTGGGATTGCCAAAGAAGTAAATCTCGGCGCCGGGCACAGGACCTTTGAAGAACATGCCATAGAAAGCTCCAGAGGGATCGTTCACACGAGGACCATTAATCGCCCATCCACCCCATGGGAGAATATAAAGAGTAAGGCCGATAGTCATAGTAAAGAAAGGAGCAAGGAAAAACGCCCAAGGATTATCTTGAACCCAGAAATGAGCTGTGCTTTCGTTGTTAAGCCCATAGTAAACATAGAAATCAATCATATGCTTACCATAAGTAAAAACGCCCTTGGGCCCGTCAATCGCGATTCCGATCAGCATAGATCCAACCATGGTGAAGAAATACAGCGTGCCAAACCACACGAAACCGGGGCTAGTTACCCAGCGTTTGAGCAAGGCTAGAATCTTGTTCTTGGGCTGGGTTTCTTCTTTTGATTGCGTAACTTGTGTATCTTGAACTTCTTTTTCAACTGCCATTTTATCACACCTCAGTCTCCTTATTACCTATTGATGTCTTTCCCTCCGTGACGCTTGCTTTTGAGCTAGCCTTGCCGGTTGAAGTATCTTTGCCAATCTTTACCTCTTTTTCTTCAAGCCCGATGAATTTCAAAACTTCAAAACCTTCTTCAGGGAAGTGACATGCAGACCAGACGCCTGGTCGGACTTCTCTCAACTCGGGCTCTATCTCAGAACAGACTTTCTGAGCCTTATAGCAACGTGGATGGAATCGACACCCAGGTGGCAAGTTGATAGGACTGGGGACATCACCTTGTAGGATGATTCTTGCCTTTTCAATGTCAGGATCTGGAATTGGAATCGCTGAAAGAAGTGAAACTGTGTACGGATGTGTGGGATGGTTAAATACTTCCTCTACTGGTCCCACTTCTACAAGTCTGCCCAGATACATGATTGACACAAAGTCACTGACGTGTTTCACTACTGAAAGGTCATGTGCAATAAAGAGGTATGCTAGACCGAATTGTTCTTGCAAATCATGAAGTAGGTTCAAGATTGAAGCTTGTACGCTAACATCTAAAGCGCTCACAGGTTCGTCCAGAAGAATGAGATCAGGTTGGAGAATAAGGGCTCTTGCGATACCGATTCTTTGCCTTTGACCACCACTAAACTCGTGGGGATAACGCAAGGCGTGGTAAGCTTCAAGCCCTACTGTTTGCAGAAGCTCAACAACCATTCTCTTTTTCTCTTCACGTCCTAGGTCTTTTCGATGAATGTCAAGAGGTTCCTTGATGATGTCCATGACAAGTCGTCGGGGATTAAGGGAGGCATAAGGGTCTTGAAACACCATTTGCACTCTTCTGCGAAAAGCGAGCTCTTCTCGGCGGGATTTAAAGCTACTGATGTTTTGATCTTCTAGAAAAAGCGTGCCGGCTTGGAATGGTTCAAGACGTACAACAGTTCTGGCGAGAGTGCTTTTTCCACATCCAGATTCACCAACAAGTCCCATAGTTTTTCCACGAGGAATATCGATAGAAACGCCGTCAACTGCTTTGATATGCCCTACAACGCGTGAAAACAAGACGCGGTTTTCAGTAACAGGATACCATTTCTTCAGGTTTCGAATCCTCAATAGCGTTTCTTCCGCCGTTTCGTCAAGATATTGTTCAAAGGTGTATTCTACTGACTCTGTCATTTTTCTCACCTAATATTCCTCATCCTCCCATTCTCCGAGCTTGTCGTAGTGATGGCATGCCACGAAATGATCTTTATCGATTTCTACAACGGGGGGCCGTGTCTTGCAAATATCAGTGGCATATCTACAACGCGGGTGGAAGCGGCATCCTTTTGGAGGATTGATAAGTCGAGGAACTACTCCAGGAATGGTTGCCAGCTTTCCTTTCTTCTGCAAAAATGAAGGAATGCTCGCTAGGAGCGCTCGAGTGTATGGATGCATGGGATGCTTGAAAACAGTGCGAGTTGAAGCTGATTCAACGACTCGTCCCCCGTAGAAGACATGGACTCGCTTCGTAGTTTCTGCAACAACCCCAAGGTTATGCGTGATAAGCATCATTCCAAGATTATGGCGTTGTTGCATGTTACGAATAATATCAAGCACTTGGGCTTGAATAGTTACGTCTAGAGCGGTTGTCGGTTCATCTGCAATGAGGAGCTCAGGACGCAAGGCAAGAGCTCTTGCAATAAGAATACGCTGTCTCATCCCTCCACTAAACTCGTGAGGATAATTGTACACGCGGCTCTCAGCCTCTGGAATTCCCACGGCCTCAAGCATCTTAATAGCAATCTCTGTTGCTTCGAACTCATCAACCCCACGATGCATGCTAATAACATCAACCATTTGATCCCTAATCCTCATAACAGGATTTAGAGAAGTCATGGGATCTTGAAAGATCATGGAAATATATTTCCCACGAACGTGATTCATTTGTTTTTCATTGAATTTTAGGAGATCGTAACCCCGAAAGTTTACTTCACCTGCAATGATTTTCCCATTACGAGGGAGGATTTGAAGAATAGATTGAGCAGTAACGCTTTTTCCACATCCTGATTCTCCTACAATTCCCACTGGTTCACCGCGGTGGACGTCAAAAGAAACCCCGTCAAGAGCTTGCACAATTCCACTTTCTGTGAAAAAGTAAGTATAGAGGTTCTTCACTTCCAATAATGGTTTCCCGTTTTGGACCACTTCGTAACACCTTTTAATTTTAAGCTATTGAGCAACTTAGATAAGACAAAAATATACTTTATTGTGTCGAAGGAAATGAATTGATAAAATCCATTCTTTTTCAGATCACCGTACTGTCCCATGATTCGGTGAAATTTAAAATATTTAGGAAAATAAGAATTGCTTGATAAGTTTTTGCTCGAAAAAGAGGAATTTCTTACAACAAAAACGTACGAACAACGTATTGGTGTGTGATCTGTCCCAACAACACCAAAATGGAGGCAACCAAGTATTTCATACCAGTAAGATAAGGATACCACGAGTCATGTTCAAGATAACGCCATCGATTTCCCCCAAAAAGACCAAGCACGAATTGAAGACTAAACGATTCACCAAAGAAGAGGTAAAGGCCTCCGATTAAAAGGTATAAGCCCCACACGATGAAAAAAGCCATGTCAGACAGAAGAAT
>JAJRWK010000256.1 GCA_024276795.1 archaeon
AACGTTGCCAAACTCCGATTCAAAATCGGAAACGAAGAAAAAACAGTCGACGTAGATGCAGTTTTTATTGAAGTTGGGACACTACCTTCATCTGCTATTGCTGCAGAACTCGGCGTCGAACTCGACGGACAATTTGTAAAAGTCGATCGAGACCAGAAAACCAATGTTCCCGGATTTTACGCGGCCGGTGATATTACTGGTGGAATGGCTCGACAAGCCATTGTGTCAGCAGGAGACGGAGCAAGAGCCGCTATCCAAGCAATTGACTACATTAAGAAACATGGACTTTCAGACACAAAACTCAAAACCACTCAATGGGGATCCGTTAAGAAATCCAAAGCTGCCGCCAAAGCGAAAGCTACCAATGCAGAAGAACGCCCCGTAATAGTCAAGAAAAACAAAGGAAATGGAGACGTAGCCACTACCCTTTACGAATACGTCATGGCTGATGAAGGCTTCGCAACAAGATACGAACAATACCAACCACTTGAAGACCTAGTCGCACAAGTGCGGGAAACACTTCCCAAAGCAAGAGTCATCTGTGTTACTGCCCATTGGTGTGCCGACTGCCGCAGAAACGTCCCAAAACTCTGCAAAATCTCTAAATACCTGCCCGAATGGGAATTCATAATCGAAGACCGAGACCAACCAGGCATAGCAGAGAAATATAACGTGAGAAAAATACCCACATTCATCGTTCAAGACACAAGTGGAAACGAACTAGGCAGAATAATAGAAAGCCCAAAATTTGGAACACTCGAACTCGACCTCCTCAAAATCGCCAAAGGAGAATACAGCCAAGAACCCCATCGAACAGCAATTCATGACATCGTCGAAACCATGAAAGAATTCAGTGCAAGATACGAACGATACCAACCAGAACTCCCGTTGATTCAAAAAATCTCCGAGATAATCCCCTCTGGAAAAGTCCTCGCAATCGTTTGCAGAGACAATAGGGAATGCCATCGCTACATCCCACGCCTAGCGCGAGTCATGGAAAACCTCCCCCAATGGGAGGTCGAAGTTCACGAGCATGCCACGCTCGAAATCACCGAAAAATACAACATTCGAGGTCTACCAACATTTATCTTTTTCACAAAAGACAGCAAAGAAATCGGAAGAATCACAGGAAAACCAAACAACGGATCAATAGAACAAGATCTCTTGTCAATGGTTCGAGAAATACAACTCTCCACATAGGTAGAATGCTAACCCTCCCCTCTCTTGTATTACACCCCCCTACTGCGTTTTCACTCAACTACTTATCGAATTACCCCTCTATTAATTTAATCCATTCCCCTTCCTCCCCCCAAAAAAGGGGAAATAACCTTCCCTAAAAATTCGGTTTTGCCAAATCCCTACGTTTTTCACATCATTTTTTCCTCTTTTGCAGACTCCTTTTATCTGCACAATAACAACATTTTCCTTAGTAGGCTAGCAAAAAAAAGCCATTTATTTTGAAGGGAGAGGAGTTGTTGAAGTGTCTTAACCATTGGCTAAACAAGGAGCACCCCCAATTGCAGAATACTTTTGCCAAGCTGGGGTTGATGGTTGTGAGGTCATCTCTAGGATCCCAAACTCATCTTAAAATAGTAGCTCACTAATACCAGAAAAAATAAAGCTCCTTTTTGGATATCATATTTTACCTTTACCTTATATGTGGTGGGATAAGTGAAAAAAACCTTCATTTCGATGTGTATTATTGGGCTTTTATTTATTGCCCCATCAACAGTTCTCAGTCAATCAGATGTGCCTCTACTGATGCCCGTTGAACCCGTCTCCCCCCTTCATCCCAGTCCTTCAGTGAATCAAGACGAAAACGCAACTGCATACATCTCTAGGGGAATCACCAACTTTACAACTACCCCTACTGGTAAATATGCTCTTGAAAAAATCAGCGACATTCTCGATGGACAACCTGTCGATATGTCAATACAGAACGGCCTTGTAGCAATAGCCATGGCCGAGGGGGGCATCCAGATCATAAACATAACGAATCCAAGAAAAATGGAACTGCTCTCGACAATCGATAAACCAGTATCCTCGCTTTCAGATATGTTTTACGACTCTGTCTTCCTCTATCAAAACTATCTTTATGCTAGTGGCTCCGGTTTGCTTGAAATATACGACATCCAGAACCCCTATACCCCACAAATAATCCACATAATAGAACAACCCGTTTATGAAATTTTCATCAACAATTCAATAGCTTATCTCTTAAATCCTTCAGGGGTTCAACTACTCAACGTTAGCAATCCTTATGACCCCGTATTGCTAGGTTCTTATTCCCAAAATAACTTTCTATACAAAATGTTAGTTTTTGATAATCTTTTGTTTCTTGGAGCTTCTCCTGGTGATCTAATTATCCTAAACATCGCCGACCCATATTCTCCTCAATTCATATCAAAAATCTCTATCGGGGAAAATATCCTTTCCATTGCATACCAGTCGAGCCAAAATATCCTTTATGTGGGAAATAATGGAAACGAGTCCATAGTTGCTATTGATCTAAAAGATCTTTATCGTCCAACAAAAATAATCGGATATGAAACAGTGCCATATAATAAAAACAACACCGCCGCATCAATAACGATTCTTGATCCAAAAGGGATCACCATAGAAAATGACCTTGCCTTTATCGCAGATATCGGTAATATCGTTACCGTGAATATATCTGATCCTCTTGCTCCCAGCGTTATCTTCAACCTAGAATCCAAACTCTCACGATATACAACTCAGTCACTTCGCTTTGGTTCCCTTCTTTTTGCTTTGGATCGGTTTACTCAGCTCTACGTTGTGGACGTGTCAGATGTTTATAACCAGAGCATTATCGGAAATTTCTCATCAATTGCTATTGTCAACGACATCACCGTTCAAGGAAATGTGCTCTTTGTTTCTGCTCAAGAAGGTTTTTACTCGGTCAATATTACTGATTTCAACAGAATTTACGTGCTTGACAGGTTTGCTCCTGCTGTTGGGGGATATACCAAAGCTGTCATTCAAGGTTCTCTCGCGTTCCTAATTGCCACTACAGGCGGTATTAGTGTTTTCGATATTTCTGATCCAAAGAACCTTACGTTGCTAACTGAGTTTTCTCTTGGGTACTGGTACCGAGATCTCGCAATCAATGGGGATTTGCTTGTGATACTCGAGCCCAGTCGCATAACCCTCATGAACGTCTCCAATCCTTACAATCCTGTCTCACTAGCAAATATCGCATTAGCGAATTATTCTTACCAAATTGAAATTCAAGGGAATTATCTATTTGTCCTTGATGCGCTCGGCTTTGATATCTTTGATATTAGCAACCCCACAAATCCCTTCTCAGTTCAAGATATTATTACTCCATTTTTAAGCATCGAACCGTTTCTTACAGTTACTGATCAATACGCTTTCATAGCATACGACAATATTCTTGCTATCTACAACATCACACTCCCTGGAACGTCCTCTCTTCTCTCCTCGATTACCTTGCCTCCGTCTAGTTCTAATACACCACCGTCTATGATCCTATACAACCAAACAGTCATTGTAAAAGGTGCTCAAAGCCTCTTAGTCGTTGTCAATATTACCGACATCCTCAACCCCATTATTGAGCAGACTTTTGACCCTCTCTTTTATCTCTCCCTCCATTTTATATCCGGAAAAATTTTTGCTAAACAATCTGGTGGTCTAATCTCTCTCTCTCTACTTCGCCAACCTCCTGCTCGAGAAATCGTATTTGAGTACTCTATCTATCTATACCCATACGCTGCTAATCTAGGAACTCCTTTGAGTTTTGGTCTGTGGATAAATGATACATCATGGATAAACACATCCTTTCTTCATATCAAAACAACTCTGAAAAACCAAACCTATCCCGTGAATTTTGATCTTGGCAATTATTTCAACACAACAGTATCATTCAGTAATGACATTCCTATTCGGTTTGCATACGAAATTCAAACCACGAGTGGCTCAACAATATGGCTTGATAATAACGGAACATGGTACCCAACTGGCTTAAAAGCTCCAGAAGAACCCGATAACGATCCCCCACAACTGCTCTCAATAACATTTCCTCAAGAAATAGAACAAGGAAAAATTGCTCGAATTATGATCACGCTCTCCGATATCTCTGGCATCTATCTGGCCACACTATACCATCGATTAGACAATGGGGGCTGGAAACAATCGGAAATGGTGAAAACCAACTCAAATGAAACCATTGCCTCTTTTCGTTCCAGCATCCGTGATACTAATTCTCTTTATTCAACTATTGAATTTTACATAGAAGCTGCGGATATGAAGAACAACAAAAAAATCTATGAAGATAGCTCCTTTAGAATCAAGATTGTTCCACCAAACACAAAAACATACAACAATCCGTATGAACAAGACACCTCCTCGGAGATAATATCCCCTCCCGAGCTTCCGCTCTCTTTCCCCTGGCAATCTTTTCTCTTTCTAATTCTGCTCCTCACCCCTACTTCCAGAATCATTTCACGGCGAAAATAATAACCTTCCTCGCCCTCCTCCGTTCCCCCTCCTCTTCTTATCCACTTCCTGAACAATAATGCGTAAACAAAATCGCCGTATTCATCTTAAGGGTTAAACAACTAAGAAAAACCTTACGATCCAAATACTCTCCATGAAATTTTCCTTTGACATAATCGCCCCGATTTATGACAAGCTCATCCCATATCAGGAACCAAGAGAAATCCTAGATCAACTGCCAAGGGCTTTCGAGACAATGATCGAAATTGGTGCCGGAACCGGGAAATTCGCTGAGTTCTTCCTCCCACTCGTAAACGAGGCATGGCTTCTCGACCCCTCCCCAAGAATGCTAATTCGGGCCAAACGAAGAAACCACCGATTCAAAATCAAAACCGGAGTTGCGGAAAACCTCCCATTCCCCGACAGCTTCTTCGATTTAATTCTAGTCTCAGATTCCCTTCACCACTGGGATGATCCTGAAAAAGGAATCGCAGAAATCAAACGATGCCTAAAGCCCAGTGGCCATCTTGTCATTGTTGAGATCAACCCCAAAACCAAGCCCGGGAGATTCATCACCAGCATGGAAAAAACCCTTCTCATGAAGTCTACATTCTTCACACCAGAACATCTCCACATCCTTCTCACTAACAACGAACTACGGACCAAAAAAATCGGAAAACTCCGCGGACCAACATACTATATCATAGCTGTAAACCCCAAAACACAGCAAGACTTGCAATAATTCGTCAATCATTCACCTTTTTTGAAGTGAAACTCGATCATTCTTTATCACTCTCTAAGTCTGTAAATGAAATCGGCGAGCAAGGCTCCAGAAACTTACCTACTTCGACCTCAAATGATCAACAAGAAGCGGATACGAATTTTTGCAATGCTTCTTGGACTTAATGCCTATAATGACAAAACCAATGAATACCATTACAAACATCATGGGGTTGATATGTTCATACACTGTTTTCAGCATCGGCACTTCATTACTCTAAAAGATTTATCTAAAGATCGCAAGGT
The DNA here is from genome assembly GCA_024276795.1 of archaeon. Taxonomy (GTDB): domain Archaea; phylum Asgardarchaeota; class Heimdallarchaeia; order Heimdallarchaeales; family JAJRWK01; genus JAJRWK01. Next base: position 5,503 of record JAJRWK010000256.1, read on the forward strand.
CTTGCAAAAAGCGAGTTTGTAAAACGAATCGCAATTTCCTCCATGCATTATGGACTTTTACTATGCTCGGCAATCTCTCTGCTGTTTTTTCGCTCTTTTCCCTATTTCCCGTCTTAAGGAAGAATAAAAACATAAATCAATCACAACGAACCACCAACGGAAAAGCAAATTCTTGTGTCTCGTGCGTCTCATACCTTTGTACGAAAAATGTCCGCTTCTTACTCTTTCATTGCAAGTGCTCAAACCTGTCTCAGAAAAATAAAAAGACAACCCTAAAAAAGCTACAGTCGACTAATTCTGATGTAATGTCTACGACAGAGCCAAAATTTAGAAAAACAATTTTCTTCACTGCTGGTAAAAATCTTCAAACAAAGCATAAACTCATCACACTTCTATATACCGCAATGCTTCTTTTGGGCTTTGGAACTGCAATTATAAACCAAACCTACATGGAAGATCCCATTGCGCTTCTGAAAAGTAAAAATACTCTCGCACTGTTATCATTGCTTGGTTTTTACGCACTAATCTATTGGATCGCCTATTTTATCTCTTGGCTGTTTTTTATTGGCTATTATCAGCAAAAATATCCCTCAATAAACTCTCAAATTGAAATAATCGCAATTTCCTTAGCGATTCTCTTTTCTATGATCAGCTCAATCCTAGGGGGTATATTACAACAAAGAATTGGCACAACATATTACACTGGAGGTTATATGGTCGGCTTTGTCATGCTGTTTACAATGCTGTTCATTGGTTTCATTATTATTGGGGTTCGGTTCAAGGAGCATTTCGAAAAGGCTTAATCTAAGATGGAATCTACTAATATAATCCCGTTTGCCCCTTTTATTGTCTTTCTTCTTGTTGAAGTCCTAAACTTACGGATTCATGGTGTTAAGAGAAACAGAAACGCAAGTACCATGCCTTTAATTTCTTAGGTCCCTTTTCCTTCGAAATATGATTCGATCTCAAGAGCCCAGGGCTTTATAAATGAATTTTGTGTATATGTTCACATTCTTTTGAGAGCACTGTTTTTTGGAGTTTTTCATCACATCCTACCGATAGCTCTGCGCATTCCTTGAAAGTCATAACAGTTGGCAAGTCAAGAACAACACTAGGGGAAACCTAAAGACCAAGCTTCATTGGTTCTAAAAAGAAAAAATCAGCAATTATTCCGATAGCTGGATAGCTCTTAATATTTTTCAAGGTGCAAGAACAAGCTTTTCTTATAACATCCGTGTTTTTTTCCTTCAAGGCGATTTCACACAATGCCCACCAATACTTATCTGCGAATAACTTTGGTCGACAAACTCCACGCTCATTTTTTCTTTTTTCTTATACACTAGAAACTCTTTCAATTAGAGATCTCTTCAATGCCTTGGGTTATCTATTTACCCCAACACTCAGTATTCCTCGAAGTCCTCATCGGATATATCACCATAGACAATTTCTGTCTCATAAACAATGCTGTTTAGTTGGTAAAGAAAAATTGGTAACAAGAACAGAGAAAAAAGAAGAAATGAGATTAGGCCAAAAACAAATCCCGCACCCACGTCTTCGCCAGTTGCAGGACCCTTAACCTCCCACCCCACTCGATAAACAATGTGAAATGTCGCACTTGTTGAAAAGAGAAGAAAAACAAAGAAAGGGACAAAACCAACAACAAAGGAAACAACCGCCCTCCTAACAGAATTAATAATCGACCATTCACCATTAATCACTTTATTCAAAAGCCCCAGCAACAAAGAGCCATAAATCAATGATACATAGGCATATATCCCTAATGATATGAGAACAACATTCAAAGGAATGCTCGCTTCTGGATTCTCAGCACGTAATGAAAACCATTCTCCCAAGTAATAAAATTGGAAAAAAAGCACGTACAAAACTGGAATAAAAAGAAACATTCCCGCTAGTGTGAAAATAATCACATTCTTCATGATCACAAAAATGCTCGATCCCATGATCATCGCATAATAATAATCTTACAACGTATTATTCTTAGTGATCGGTTTGAACCTTGTTAATCGAACTAGAAACCCTACCACTCTCTGTCCTCGGCAATCCAACATCCCCCGAAAGATCAAAAACCATGCAAGCTCACAACTCTTTTAGGAAGGAGAAACAGCAATGAGCAAACCAAGAAAAGGAACCAAGACCAGTGTTTTTGGCTCTAGTAAGCGGGAAAACCATGATTCTTCCCCTTTCTACAAAAGCAATCTCTACGTCGCAATGCCTCCTGAAAACAATATGCCCTACGAAGAAACTCCTCTTCCCCTCAATATTACAAACACCATTATCAACTCATCAAGCGAAGACATGAAAGAGCTCCCCGATAATTCCGTCCATCTCATGGTCACTTCTCCCCCGTACAATGTTGGAAAAGAATACGACCAAGATCTCACCTTAAGAGATTATCTCAGTTTTCTCAAAACAGTATGGAAGGAAACCCGCAGGGTATTAGTGCCTGGAGGAAGAGTCTGCATAAATATTGCAAACTTAGGACGGAAACCCTACATCCCACTTCACTCATTTATCATTAAAGACTTGCTAGACTTGGGTTTCTTAATGAGGGGCGAAATTATATGGGATAAATCCTCTTCCGCAGGAACGTCAACAGCTTGGGGGAGCTGGCAATCACCAAGCAACCCCACTCTCCGGGACACCCACGAATACATCCTCGTCTTCTCCAAGCAATACTTCAAACGACCAAACCCGCACAAGCGAAAACCAACCATAACCAAAGAAGAGTTCCTAAAATACACCAAAAGCGTGTGGAACATGCCCACTGCTTCCGCCAAAAAAATCGGCCACCCCGCTCCATTCCCCGTCGAACTCCCCTACGCTCTCATCCAACTCTACACCTTCGAAAATGAAGTCATTCTGGATCCGTTCATGGGAAGCGGACAAACAGCAATTGCCGCCCTAAAGGCAAACCGTAAATTTGTCGGCTACGAAACTAACAAAGAATACATTAATCTTGCACAAAAAAGGATCACCAATTTTATCGAAAACAACAAGAAAAACACATTAAACATGAAGAGATGACCATACACCTTTCTACAAAAACGGCGGCCATACAAAAGCAAAAAACACCCTTCTCCCAACCAATGACTGGTTTTCCTCTCTCCTAAAGCACTAACCCCTAACCCAAGCATGGGAACGAGACTTGAAAAACCCTATAATGCAACAACGCTTTCCACTCTACTTTAGTACTCCTATCTCGAGAGGCCTCACCTTGACAAATTTTGCAATGATCGATCTTGAATCTGCATCGTTTTCATCATCTAGGACAATATTCAGCCCAAACAATTCCTTGTTCACTTGTAGGTATCTACGGAGCAATTCTTTATCCGCAGAATCTATTGAATCTATCTTTCCCCCATTCAATTGCTGCTCATCGATGGTCCTCCATGGATCGTTAAGATATATTGCTCCTCCAGACGCCAAGGAAAACAAATTACTCCCCGGGAATGGTGTCCTCATTAACCGCGGTTTGCCCTTTCCATCAAACTCAATGCCGTTGACAATTACGAATCCTCCCCCCTTTAGCGGGTCTCCTGCCATAAAAGACTCTGACAAATAATCCAAACACGAACCATTGATTACTACTCGAGGCTTTCCAACTGCATTGATCAAAGGCCTTCCTGCCGTGCTTCCAAGTACAAACACATCACCCCCCTTCGCTCCATAAAGAAACGCTTGACCAACATCACCATAAATAACCAAACGCCCCCTTCGCATAATCTGCCCAACTTGATCTTGCGCTGACGCATGAACATAAACATGAGCCCCATCTAGCCCCGACGCTAAGTAATCACCAGGATTACCATACACATCTACTCGCAAATCATCAGATCTCGGACCTAGCCCCGAACAACAAAATCGCTGACCGCGCCAATCAAACGTGTAAATATGCTTCCAACCATGAGAATATGCTTCTACCAAGAACCTCGCGGCAGAGTCCGGCCCCTCTGCCGGGAACTTAGAGGCATCCATGAATAACTTTTGCCCTTCAAATGAAGGGCCTCTAAGCTTGCCTCTAGTCAAAAAATCAACCACAACTCCTGTGGAGCTATTGTCCCCAATTGAGGGCAGAGACCTCATTAGCGCAAACAACGTACCCTCAATTGTCCCTCTTACTTGCCCCTCATGGAAACCCGGCATGAGATGTAATCGATCCAAAAGTAACGTGAGTGCATCAATTAGGTCAATTGTTTCTGGAATTCTGAGCGGAGGACTCTCCCTTATCGCTTCGCACATTTCCACGAACCCATGCGATTGCATCACATACGCTTCAAGGGCACCAAAACGCACGCCCAATAACTCACGCAAATACGGCTTTACATCATCATCAAAATTGAACGGCTGTTTTTCAACACCAATCAGCTCACCAAATTTATTGTAACATCGCAATGTCGGTCGATTCTTTGAAAAATCAATCTGAAATACAAACGCACCCCCATCAGTATAACTGCCTCCTCTAGCAACCCAGTACTTATCGGCTTTAGGATAAAAACGATGATCCTCGCTTGACAAACTTGCCAAAAAAGCATCAATCGCTTGTCTCTCACTCGCAACAAGCCCAATAGCTTCCTCTTCCTGTTGTAGTGCAAATACCTGCGGACGCAACATAGACGTGTCCGTGATCCCAACCAACTCGCTCCTCTGCTCTGACGGCAAATACCGAGCAACAATGAAAAACCACGGCCCATCAGGAGACCCATGAATATGGCTTGACTGCAAGCGACGATAAATACCCTGCTTTTCATAGGGTAAGAATCCGAAGTCTCTCTCTGTAGTGGGGGCCAAAGCCTCACAAATATACTCCAATGGATAATCATAAACCCTGCTCCATAGGTCAAAAAGATACGCCGCAACCTCCGTATCCGTTAAGAACAAGGGGTGGACATTCCTCTCAGCCAAATACTCCACGATAGAATGATAATTGGAAAAATCTCCGTTATGAACCAACGCCTCGTGCAACCCAATAAATGGATGGGCCCCTCCCGGATGCCAAACCGTCCCCTTCGTTGGGTAACGGTGATGTCCAATCCACACATGGGCTGAAAAGTTCTCCAGTTTGTAGTACTGAATAACTTGATGAGCATAGCCCACTAATTTGAATACCAAAAGATTCTTCCCGTGAGACATCACAAACGCTCTTTTCTCACCCAACGACGCATAATATTCAGAATTCAACAAATATGTAGTACGAAACACAATTTCGTCATCCACTTTAATCTGGGGGACACCAGCTAACCCATGTCTCATAACAAATGCTTCTCGAACGTCGTCTCGAACCTTACAATAATATCGATATAGCTCCGGAGGCCTCACTTCCAATCCTATCGGAGCATAATCCTCAATCGTTTCCACTCGATGAGAACTCACAACACGATACACCCGGTGAATGTGCTTCTCTTCTACCTCTTCGCGAACAGACGCATCCAAATATGCCACTTGAACAATATAGCAATCCCTTAACACTTCAGGTGAAACCCCAAGTTGCTCCGGATCTAACCCCGAAATTGCAACGCCTCCTCCTTTTCCATTCCCTCTGTTCCTCATCTGGATCAAAGATGTTAGGAAATGCTTACCCTTAACCGGAACACTGCTTGCAACACCAATAACACCACACCCCCCCTCGGCAGCATCGTTTGAACGACGAACTTGTCTTAAACCATTGGAATGAATCAGCTCTCGCCGAGAATCAATTAGTTTCTTTACAATACTCATCGTCTCACTTCCTATAAATCAATAAATCGGTTCTTCCTCGCAATTCCTCTATTGAGTTGAGGCCTAGTCTAGCCAGCAAATCACGCCACTGCAACTTCCACGCCTCATACATATTCACAATCCTTCCCGCACCCCATTCCGGGGAAATAAACGCTGAAAGCTCCGGATCAGTTGTTGTGATCCCGATCTGGTAACCCCTGCCCTTTTCACAATTCCCACAATGAGTACATCCCACAGCAACAGCCTCAGCAGTACCAATCACACAACCATCTGCTCCAAGCGCAATCGCCTTTGCAACATCATATGCCGTGCGAATACCGCCACTCGCAATCAACGTCACTTCATCCCGGACACCTTCCGAAACTAAGTACTTGTGAACAATCGGGATCGCATACTCAATAGGCATCGCAATATTCTTCTTCGCAATCTCAGGAGCAGCACCCGTCCCACCATATGCTCCATCTAAATGAATAATATCCGCACCCGCATAATAACTTCCTATCGCCACCATGTCAATATCCCGAGGTGTCGACACCTTAACTGAAACCAACGCCTCCGGATTCATTGTCTTGATCCAGTCAACGTGCTTCTTGTGATCCTCCACAGAATACACACTGTGAAAAGGAAATGGTGAATACAAACTCGTAAACTCCACTGACTCCCGCATCTTCGCCACCGTAGCCGTCACCTTGTCCGCCAACAAATGACCACCAAGACCCGGCTTCGCCCCCTGCGCATATTTCAACTCAATAATCGGAGCCAACTGGATCGTCTCCTCACTAACCCCAAACATCCCCGTGGCTACTTGAACAATGACATGATCCCTAAACTCGCGCAAAGGAATAGGATACCCACCCTCCCCCGTCGAAGTAAGCGTGTCCAATTCCCTCGCTGCAAGCGCACGCGAAAGCATGAAATTCAAACTCACTGAACCAAAAGACATACCCCCGCCATAAACCGGTAAGCCGATCTTCTTACTCTTAGAAGGGGCTCGCCTCCCAAGAACAATTGAGAGGTCAATACCCCTGTCATTGATAAATTCGTGATCGGTTGCTACTTTGAAATCAAGCAAATCAAAACCTCCCCTGGAACGACCAACGCGATATTCCAAACCATTAGACGGCGGACGCCCATGAGACGCCATGAAATACGTGGAAAGCAACAAGTCAGCAGTCCAACGCAAATTACCCAAACCACCCGGCCTACCATGCGTCAACATGGGTAACGTTGACAGACCACGCCGAATGTTCTCGACATGCTTCTCAATTGCCATACGGTTGATCTTTACCTCAAGCTCGGTCAATGTCCGCAAACGCCTCCTTTTCTAAATCCTCATTAAACATTGCCCTCCCAACATCTCCGCGCAAACGCCTAACATCCCGCATCCCCATCGCACTCAACACCTCGATTAACTGAGCATGCCAAGACGCAACCAAATTCACAACTCTTTGTGCTCCCCACTCCGGCGAAAACGACTCATGTTTGACATTCTTCGAACGCCTAGAACGAACATCTCCCCTAAACTCCGCCTGTAATGCCACTAACAACGACGTATCAATTGACACCGCATCTGCCCCCATGATTATCGCTTTAGGGACATGTTCCGCAAGAATAATCCCCCCGCCTACAATCAACGTTGTTTCGTTCCTTGCCCCGAGCTCAACAAGCCCTATGTGAATCTCGTGCAATGCGTCCTTAACAAACCGAGGAGAATCCACCTCAAACTCTCGGCCATGGAAGTCCGCAATCAAATGAAACCCGTCGACAACTCTTTCTAATTCCGCAACCTTGTCCTTGCAACCTCTTCTAAGATTTAAACGCAAAAAAACCGGCACTCCAGGAGCACTCTCACGAATATCCTCACTTACTCTGTCAAACATACCTTCGCTAACCTCAATCATTGCCACACGAGCCAATCTCTCCCATTCCATGTCTCCAAACCCCTCGTCAATCAAGGGAGCAAAACTCCTCAACTGACTCTTAGGCAACTCTGCAATTAATCCAGCAACATCAACAAATATTGTAGGAATACGCTCCGCCGCCAAACGAATGCTTTCCTGAACAGAATCATTCGCCAGCGAGCCAGGCAAGAAATCAAACAAAATCGGAACAGGAATGCTCGCAACACGATACTCGGAACTCTCCCCAGGAGACACAACACTTGGTTTCCTCCCCAAATCAACAAGCGTCGAAATATATTCCCGCCCGTGAACCCCGTCACGAGTGGGTCGCACAATCTCTGACATGTCCGTCCACATGGAATCCCACTCATCTCCCGCAAACGCTCCCTTGAAACCCATGCCCTTTATGGGGATCTTCCCCGTTGAAGCCTCATAATTCACAACCCACATCGGACTCGAAAACGCAAGAGAAGGATCATCAGGAACCCAGTACGAATCCCCAAAACGAGCAAACTCAGGGTTGCGATCCACACTACAAACATTAGGGTACTCCAAAACACAACGCATGCAACCTGTACAATACTGCCTCCTCGGCATAAGCCCACCAACCTTACTATCAAACACCCCATATATGCAAGGACGACTCAACACTGCATTCCTGTACTCCTTGCGAAAACCCTTCACCCCATATCTCAAAAAATCGTTGAGAACAATCTTGACAAGCCCAACTTTTCGCACCCTCGGATAAAACGGGTTGGGAATCTGCTTCCGATGAGGAGCTGTCTTCGTTTCAATGTGAAACCTCTTGTACGGCGGATAAAGGTCATGGAACTCTGCTCGGCTACTGCCGTGCTCCATCGTTGCGGGGTCACTCATTATTCACTCACGTTTTTACTTTTTTTGAGGTAATTTCGATCAAATATATGAACTTCTCGGTTCATGTAGCTCCGAAACCAACCTAACCCCTCGAGTATCTTCCCATCCCCCTCCTCCCCCAAACCTCCTTCTTCTGCAAATCGAGAAAATAATCAAATACACTTTCGAATAAGCTCTAGGAATCGGACCATCCACTTCAACTGTTTTCCTCACATATCAAGTTTAGACACAAAATGATTCATTCATCTTATCTTCCATATCCTGTTTTTCCCTAATTCTCAATTTATCATGATTCTCAAAAAATCGCTTCATCCTACAACTTTGTGATAAGAACAAAAGACGCACAACTTCTCTTTTTTTGAGGAGCTACAAAGAACGCAACGATTTAATAAATGCGTACTGGACGAGGCCTTTTACCGTTATCCCCATTATCCTAACAACACAACTAAAAGGACATCCGTCGCACTAGCTGAACCATACACTCTCCCATGAAAGCATGTTGCAGACTTACGAGATACTAACAACGACCTTCTGTTCTCTTCTCCCTTCTAATCACGATGTCCATGTAGAATAATCTGCTAATGAGATAAAACAATTGATCTCTAAAGCAGAATCGCTCACATAGCAATTTCCAAATAACTTTGCAAAAACAAGAATGCTCGAACGGTCACTTAATCAAGAATAAACATGTCAAAGAGTCCTTTTATTATTGGTTAATTATTGGTTAGGACTTGTACTCCCTCCAAAAGCAAAAGAGAAACAACATAACTATGATCTTGTCTGCAGCTGCTGACTCTCGCAACATTGTTCAATTGCTATCACTGAAGGCTTACCACAGCAAGGAGGGTGCTCTCCTTTCCAACAAACCCAGGCATTTGTACCGTTCACATTGACCAGTATCATTGGTCGACCACAATGATGTGGGGCCTTAAATGCAGATTCACAATTCGCACAAACATAGTCTCCATGAAATTCTAAGTTTTTCATGATCGATTGGTTTCATTCCATACATATTAATATTTTGATATATCTCGGATGGATATATTTTGACATGCTTCTCACACAAGAGAACAAGGCCCTTACTAACGCACAAAACCAAATATCCCCTCAGAAACAACCTCTCTGCAATTAGCTCTCTAAAAAATACCCATTAGCAAGAACAAAACCCATGATCTACCTTCTCCTCTTCCCCTTCACTCTGTTCAAACTAAAAGCATGCCCTTCGCAACGTGGAAACAATGCCCTCCGGTCAACACCCTATCAACACCCTCATCTGCTATGAAAACCTTATTATGCAACTTTGAAGGACGCCCCATCTCGTAACCCTGCTCAACAATAAACTCTACATTCCCTCTTCTTTTCCCAATAAGCCCTGTCAAGACCAAGTACTGACTCAACGCAGCCTGAGCAGATCCCGTAGCCGGATCCTCCTGAATCCCACTAAACGGAGCAAAAAACCTTGCACGAACATCACCACCATCCAATCCCCCCATTGAGAACACATA
>JAJRWK010000034.1 GCA_024276795.1 archaeon
ATCAGTCACCGGTGGCGAAGTGCACGCAGTAATCTCCTCAACAGCTCCAGACCAAGCAATAGAAAAGGCAAAACAACTCCCGATTAACGCACTGCACATTTTCACGGATCTCGAAAAATACAACCTTTACAGACATGTTAAGGCAGTGCAGGAGATCGCCGAGAAAACCGGTTCTACTAACATCGTTCTCTCAGCTACCACTCACGGGAAGGAAATCGGGGCTATAGTGGCAGAAAGAATTGGGGCTACGTACTTTAACGACATCACTGCCGTTGGCACCGGCGATGGAGCTGTAGTAGTAACTCGACCTCTCTATGCAAACAAAATTTTCCTCGGTGTTAAACTAACCGAGGAAAGGAATATCATCAGTACGCGTGCTGGATCCTTTGATGTCCCTGAAGCGACTGGAAACCCCACCCTGATCGAGGAAAACACTGACGCAGATCCTATGGAAGAAAAATTCACCTTGCTCAAAGTGATTGAGCCAGAAGGAAAAAGAGTAGATCTCACTGAAGCAGACGTTGTTGTTTCAGGAGGAAGAGGAGTCGGCGAGCCAGAAAACTGGAAAATGATAGAAGAACTAGCCGATCTGCTTGGAGGAGCAGTCGGTGCAACAAGAGCTGTTACTGACGCTGGATGGAGACCTCACGCCGAACAAGTTGGACAAACTGGGAAAATCGTTTCTCCCAAGCTCTACATCGCAATCGGACTTTCTGGAGCAATCCAACACATCGCAGGCATTCAAAACAGTCAAGTTATTGTAGCCATAAACAAAGATGAAGAAGCCCCCATCTTCAAAGTCGCAGACTACGGAATTGTGGCCGACCTCTTCAAAGCTGTTCCAATCCTCATCGATGAAATCAAAAAACTGAAACAAGGCAACTAGAAACGTCGCAAAATAGATTCGCACATCCCTCATAGCCCCCTACTTTTTCGCATCATATTCTTCTTCCCAATCATTATTATCCCCCTTCTCCTTCATTCAACATGAACACCATGGGGAAACAAAAAATCGTAACTTCACCCCACGAAAGAAACGTAAAATACTCCGAAGATCACTGGCGAACCTTGGAAAAAAAGAGAAATCGAGCCAAGAAGATTCTCCAAGCCATAGAACCCCTCAATGCCCATCCTCTCGTCTACGGATCCGTTGCAAGAGGGGATATTACTCCCAACAGCGATATAGACATACTAATTCCAGAAACTATACCCTCATACCAAATCGAGTTATCGCTCACTCAGATCAACGAGCCAATCTTGTCGCGAAAAATCGTCATGGCAACTCCTAACCATGCCATCAAGGCTCAAATCGAACTTAGAGAGGACACAACGCTTACCTTTCCCTTAACTCCCTTTGAACAAAGAGAACTAGAATTCTACCAATTTGGGGGAGCAATAAGTCTGACACCACTAAAAAACCAACAACGTGTAAAAGGCATCAATAAACGTCTTCTCTTAATCATTCCAACCAAAGAAGGGCATCACGAATTATCAATACTTCACATTCCACAAACAGAGCTCGTGAAACAAGGTTTTCCTCAGCGAATTATCCAGGAACGATTACGAGTCTTAACCCAGAGAGACCAAAAAGGAAGAACAGGAATATTTCTGGAAATGCACGTTGAAAACGAGGAAACCTTTGAGTCTAAACTGCAAACACTTACCGATCGAAATCCCATTGTTCGAAGAAAAGTGAGAAAGCAAAGTAAATGATCAACCCCAGCTCAATAATCCCAGTGCGTCTAGATGAGCTTGGGTGAGCCTAAGAATAGGCATATATTCCTATCTTTTAATCTCTCTTAACCCCAGATATGGCGTTTTTCTTCCAACCACCAAACGCCCATATTGCCCATCAAACCCAGGGGGCTCAAAAGTAAAATTGTCCCGCTTAATCTCATATATTACATGCTTCACATTTTCTGGAATCGAAAGCTCAGAAAGAAACTCTTCTGTCTTTTCAGGATCCTCCTTCCAAAGACTAACTTCGTTACCAAAGAAACCAACGATTCGATCATAGACTAATCGAACTTTCTTGCTCGAAATTGATTTCAATCCCAGTCCAAGAGCAACTGCCTCAATCAGCGGAACACCATGAATGTACCTCTGGGAAATCTTCGCCTCTTTCAAAAATCGTTTATTTCCTTGTGCTTCACCAATCTCAAAAGCTCTGTGTAACACCCCCTTGGTCAACTCTCCACCACAAATCGGACAAATATTTCCCTCGGGAAGAGTATCTGGAGAAAAATAGCAATACTCATTCTTCCCATGAGGTCTGGGTTTTTTTCTCCCCGCTCTGTGACCAGTAAAAAAGAATCTTCCCTCAGTTGGTGGAAACTCTAACGTATAATCAATTCTTCTCTCCCTTAGCGCATCAATGACTCCATCATAGGTGATTTCGCGAACCTCTAGAACCGTGAATTCTCTAGCAAGCCGGTTTAGGGCAGAAGAATGAGCATCAGAATTACTAAGCAAGACCTTATTATCTAACTCTGGAATCAGACCCAGGACCTCAGGGTCAGCACTAAGTCCTGTTTCAACAACTCGAATTCTTTCGTGAAACAACCCAAAAAAATCCTCAAGCATATTTACACCATTATTTCCCCCATACACTCCTTCTGGAGTCAAAATATGAGCTGGGATCACTTCAATACGTGGTTCCGAATCTACCAGTCCGTAAAAGAAATCACTAACTTCGTTGGGAGTTGCAAGAGTCACGAAAGGCCTAGCCATTCGTTCAGTCTTTGATCCCAGTTTTTCGAGCATAGATTGGAACATTCTTACTGAATCATAATCCGGGAAAAGAACAACTACGTGAGAAGCCTTTCTCCATTGCTTATATCTCGTCGTTACAATGATCTCTGTTTGCAGAATATAATGAACAGCTTCCTCAACACGGGCTTCTTCACTATCATGATACGAATACAATCCCTCCTTTTCTTCAACTAAGTATTTCTCAAAGAAGTTAAGCCATGGCTTGAATTGGATATCTCCAGAACCCATCACCTGAATCCCTTTTTTCCAACTAGTGATATTTGCTTCTCTAAATCTTTTGTGAGCTCGACGATAACTCTGTTCTAGCTTCTCTGGAGAACTAGATATTCCACCCGCTCCCCCTGCAAACATGGAATGAGCATGGAGATCTACAGCAATGAACATGTTATCGACCCTTCTTCGTAACTTTTTACATTTTTCCTCACTTACTCCCTATTTCTACGTAATGGAATAATAGACTGCTAGAAAAAACCAGAGAGAACCTTCACAATCGTCTCATAAATTCATGCATGACTCTTACTACTGTTGTAGAGGGAGAGGAGGATAAGAGAGGGTACGATAAAAAGTAGAAACAAAGTAGAAGTAGAACATAACTGTGAAGTAGAAGAAGAAAGTAGAAAACAAAGACAAGGTCAAAAGTAGAACGTAGAACGTAGAAGGTATGGGTGGGGGAGGAGGGATCCAAAGATTAACATTAAAGGGACAAAACAAGAGAAACGCACTATTGAACGCAAGGAGGTAGAAGTAGAAGTAGAAGTAGAAGGGCGAAATGGGGACAAAGTAGAAGCAAGGAAGGTAGAAAGTAGGAGCGAAAAGTAGAAGTAAGGGTTGAAGTAGAAGAAATGTGTCTGTTTGAGAAAGCAGAATGGAATATCAAAGTAAACCGTTTATTAAGCTCTGATCTTCTGTTTTCGTTTTTTTCTTTTTCAAAGACAAGCGTGGATTATCGTGCTTGGCAAAACAAATGATTAGAAGGCAATACATCTGATTTAGTTGTCGAAAATAAAAAACAATCGATTGTTTCCGATTTGTGATCCTTGGTCGAAGAGTCATTAATAAGATCAACTCGCTCAAGCGCTTTGGTATACTTCGATTAGAATAGAGAGACAGCCCAAAATGAATCTATGTATGGTTAGCTGATTCGTTTTACTCGAATGATCTAGAAGACTAACATGAATGCTCCCATTCAATTTAAGAAGAACATAATTCCAAGGAAAAGTAATGGCAAAATTCACCTTTGATGAATTTCTAAAAGCTGTTACAGAAAGAAGGGATGAAGCAATTGCTTATGCTGTAAAGCAGATTGAAACTATGGTTTATCCCGAAAAACCATTGCGCGAAGCTTGTCTACATTATTTTAATTCTCCTGGCAAGGGACTTAGACCTGCCATGCTCGTTCTTACAGCTCAAGCCTATGGGGCTTCTGTAGGTGATGCCATTCCAACTGCTGCTGCGCTTGAAATGGTGCATACTATGAGCTTGATTCATGATGACATTATGGACAACGACTTGATGCGTCGTGGGCAGCCGGCGGTTCATGCCAAATGGGACAACAATGTGGCGATTCTTGCTGGTGATTGCATGCTTGCTTTGGCATTCCGACTTATTCAAAATACGGGTACAACGGATCAAATACGAACTTGGTTAACCAAGCGATTTACAGAAGCTTTTGTTCTACTATGTGAAGGTCAGCAAAAAGACATTCTCTTTACAGACATTGATCCAACAAGTCTTACTGTTCAAGATGTACTAGATATGCAATTGAAAAAAACAGGTGAATTATTCCTATCTGCGGTTCAAGCGGGAGTAGTTATAGGTACTCAAGATCCTTTGACTCCTGAACTTGAACCCCTTTCAATTTATGCAGAGAAGGCAGGTACGGCATTTCAAATCCAA
>JAJRWK010000035.1 GCA_024276795.1 archaeon
ATACAAATTACAGACAACAAGTTCTATTCGCCCAGGAGGAAGACATTCCCATTCTTCGATTTCATCAACAATTCGTGCTAAGATACGTTCAAGAATCCGATGATGAAGGGTTTTCACCCTCCCTCCTGCAAGTGAAGAAAAACCGAGAAGATCTCCTAACGATATGATTGAGACTCCTTGATCAGTAAGAAAACGGGCGGTTCCTACAGAGCCAAGAAGGACAAAACCTCTATCAACCAAGTCCTTTGAAAGCTTGGTAATGCCAGTTTTGTCCCACACACTTAGTAGAGCATACTTTTGGTATTGTTCCACGGCTATCAGCCGTGTGCGCTCTAAAGTACTAGAGGTTAAGTTTCTTTCTCTGCAATAAACTAGAACTTGTTATGAAAACATTTGGCAAAAACCATGGCAAAAAGGAAAAAAAGCTGAGTACAGCACTTAAGCACTTTGTTGAACAGATTCGATGAGTTCATCGGAAGCGAATTCGGTGTTAGGGTTTACTCCATTATTTGACTGATGCTCTCTTATCGTCCCAATGAGGATTGTGGCAATAAGATAAAGTGTGGCAGTTATTAGGAACGCAACCCAGTAACCATATTGATCTATGAGCATTCCGCCAAGAAACTGACCAAACCCGAAGAACAAAGACCAGCCAATATTTGACAACAGACCAATAATTGAGCGCCTAACCCTCGGTGTGTTATCCATTAAAAGCGCTTGGCTTAAGGGGCCTACTGCATTCATGGATGCGTTTCTTGCCAATAGAGCGATGATTGCAATGAAGAGTGGCGGATAGGTAGCTAGCGCGTAGAGAAGAACCACTGCGATACCTTGCGAAATAACAATCATTCTTACCCTCCCATGCTTTGTGCCCAGGTCTGCAAGCCACTTGCCAAGGAACCCGGTAAGAATCATCATTAAAGCAAAGATCAAACTGAGGTCATCTAACTTTATCTTGTACTGTTCGTAAAAGAAGTACTGCAAAAACGGAATGCTGACACCTGCACCAAATCCAATGAGGAGACCAGAGAAAAGCATAACGCCTACTGCGTAAAGTCCCGATTTCGTGAAGCCAGCAAGTGCTTTTTCATCTTCTTGCTCACCTAGCACCATATCTTTTTCAGCAGGCAACACATGCTTGTCATTTATCATGAGATAGAAGACACCCCCAATCAGTGTCAGCGCGAGGCTCACTTTCATCGCTAGGCGAAGTACTTCAGGGTTAGGATCTTCACCATACTTGTTGAAAAGGAAATAACCAACTATGTTTCCCCCCGCCAAGAACACATTGCTCACAGCAAAAATCCACCCATATACCCAATTCCTCAAGTTTGGGGGGGTGGAATCTGCGATCAAGGCGTTTTGAGAAGGCCCACCAATTCCCCAGGATAATGACATGATGGACTGAGCGAATAAAACGTCGGCAACACTATCTGCCCTTGTATACTGGTAGAAGGAAAAGAGAGTAATGAGATAGCTTATGTAAATCATGATGTCTCTTCTGTAATGATCGGAAATGTAAGCACCCGCAATAGAAGAGATAAGAGTAACAAGAGCAACAATTCCACCAACTCTCCCTAGTTGTGTATTCTTGTCTGCGTCAGCGAAAGCGTAAATCATGAACGTGGAGGTAAACCAGCTTAAGCCAAAAGCAATTGAATTGAACGGAGAGGCCAGAAGGAATGCTAGCACGTTTCTGTTGAATAAGGCAGATCGTTTGCTTAAGCTGAGGTTTTCCACGTACCTCACTCTCTTCATGTAATATTAAGTATTTGCGCAGCAGTAAAGAAAAATGTACCTTTCAAAAAAATTCGAATTGAAGAAAAAGGCCTTCTACGGCAAAGCCAGAACAATCTAAAAAAATGTCTCACCAAAAATGATGCTATGGCTTGGATACGGGTTATTGAACCAGAACAGGCTTCGGGC
The DNA here is from genome assembly GCA_024276795.1 of archaeon. Lineage (GTDB taxonomy): Archaea > Asgardarchaeota > Heimdallarchaeia > Heimdallarchaeales > JAJRWK01 > JAJRWK01. The sequence continues at coordinate 1,927 of JAJRWK010000035.1, forward strand.
AAGCTCAAAGAAGTATATGAATAGATAATCGAAAAGAGAGGAAAATTGTCAAACATAATGAAAATACAGTCTCTCAACCCTCGGGCAATGATAGCACACCTGAACCTCTACATTGGAATCATGTTCGGTCGTGCTAAGATAACAAGAGAAGAAAGAGAGATGCTTGCGACTGCTATTTCATCAGTTAATCAGTGTGACTATTGCAAAATCCATCACGGAGAAGCACTAAATCACTATTGGAAAGACAAAGCACGTGTTGTCGGGTTCGTAAATGATCCAGAAATGTTTGAACTGCCAGAAAAACAAAGAAAAATGATTGACTACGCCATTAAGTTAACAAAACAACCCCACAAAGTCTCAAAAGAAGATATTGAAACGCTGAGAAAAGTAGGTTTCTCGGATGACGATATTTTGTTAATCAACATGATTGCCTCGTACTTTAACTTCGTCAACCGAATTGCTCTGGGCTTAGGAGTAGAGTTTAGCGAGGAAGAAGTTAGCGGTTACAAGTATTAGAGAATTAGAAACATAAAAAATCAAGAATAGATAGAAGGAGAAGAAACGATTATAGGTATTGTGAGAGGGCTTCTTTTCGCGGAGGAACTAGGAAGTGCTCACCCTCATGCTCACACAATACACCCACTATCCTTCCTCTTAGAATCCTCCCTTCCCATAAAGACCACCCAACTTTCGTTTTTATCCATGCTTCGTTTATCTTGACGTTATCGTTAGGATTGACCAAAAGCCTGTGGGGAAGGTACTTAATGTGCCTTAGCACCCGAAGAGGATTTGTTCTCACCATGTTTACCATCTCATGCCAAGATAGTACGCCTCGTAGGGTATAGTCAAGTAGGAAGGGGTATATTTCTTGGACCCCTGGCGACCCGGGAGGGCATTCGGTTGACGTTTTCTCTTCGATGGTGTGGGGAGCATGGTCACTTGCCAAAGCAAACAATTCACCTTTCAAGAAAAGTTTTCTGAGCCGTTCCATGACAGGTTTTGGCCGAATTGGTGGGTTACGTTTTAATTTCCATGATTCCTGAACTAATGAGTCTTTGTGGAATTCTAGATGTGCTGGAGTCACATCATAGGAAACCGTACAATGACCTTCAGCATTGTTCTTGCGTACTAGTTCCACAGAGTTCGCAGAAGAAAGATGGGTCAAGTGTATTCTGACACGAGGATATTGCTTCGCTATTGTTAACGCCTTTCTAACGGCGACTACTTCTGCCTCCTCTGGCCTTGTTTTCCAGTGATCTTCGGGAAAGGCGTCGGAGTTGAACAAACTGGGATCTTCTGCATGAATAAATACCACTCCATCCCATCGTTCTTCGTTCAAGATTTGCAGTGCATTCGCAAAACCTTCGAAGGTCAAGTGAAGCTTGCCAAAAGAATCTCCCAAGAATGCTTTCAAAACTGGTGTCTCTTTGGACAATGAGGGCAATTCATCAGTATTGTCTTCGATAATAGCTCCAGCAATAATCAATGGGATTCGAGAGCTTCGGTCTCTCAGTTTCTTCTTTGCAAGGAGACGATCGACAGTCGTAACTGGAGGGTCGGTGTTTGGCATGTCTACTGCCAGAGTAATCCCACCAGCCAATGCAGCAATGGAGCCTGACTTGAAGTCTTCTTTCCAGGTATATCCGGGCTCGCGGAAATGGACATGCAGATCGACTCCAGAAGGAAGAACAAGTAACCCATCCTTGGGTAGGAACGCTTCCTCGTTATATCCGATTTTCAACTTGGTCCTACTTTGCTTAATAGGATCCCAGACGGTAATTTCAACGAATTCCGCAGGATCTTGTTCATGCAACAGACAAACATAAGACAGATCCATGATTCTACCTTCCATAAAGGAGCTGAGAAACGTAGTCTTCTCCTAGAAATCGCTCACAGTATTCGCATCTTAGAACTAACGGGCTTTC
>JAJRWK010000257.1 GCA_024276795.1 archaeon
GCCTTCAGATTAGCTCTTAGAGAATTCATTTCGAACAAAGAAAGCCAACATGTAAGAGAAGATGTCCCGACGGAGACGATCCTTGTTTTTTCTTATTTAGACACGCCGACTCTTCGTGATCAACTCTTAGAGATACAACATAAACATATGTCAAAAATCAAAGAATCCCTTCATCGACACTTGTACGGGGGACTTTGTTTTGAAGTAATTACTTTAACAGGTACTCGCCGCGAATTGAAACCCATAATTACTTCTCTCGAAACCCTAAAAGGAATGGATTTTTTCAAAGTTCTATCTTTTGAGTTACGGTCAGACAAAGAACGGTAGTGAAAGAAAGAAGACGAAATAGTAGAAGAGACCAAGAAAGTTAGAAAAGAGTAGGGGATTACTTTCGTGCTCTCTTTTGTTTTTTCTTGGATTTTGATTTAGGTTTCGAGATATCTGGTGCTTTCTCCTTCTTGGAGGTTTGTTTCTGTTTGGGTATTGCAGGCTTCGGAGAGACGGGCCCGCCTCCAATCTTGCGTCCTAAGATTCGTAACCGTTGGGTTTGCAAAAATACTATTGTGAGAATAAATGCGCTGATAACAATTCCGGAGACAAGCTCAATGAGTGTTAGCTCAATGAATGAGAATTGGAGGAATTCCTCTTTTTTCTCTTGAGGGGTCAAATGGAGAAGCCAGGCTAACATGTTTGCAAAGATTTGTTTGTGATCCGCGCGTTCTACCCATGTCTGATTTGAAAATGTGTCCACGAGATTTGAGAACATGATAGTTGACCCACCAACAACATAGCGTGTTGAATCTTTTTCCCGAGCTACCAGCCAAGCGGGTTGCTTGTACATCTCGATGATGGTGTAATCAGGACGTATCACGTAGGCGGTGTTGGGTGTTTTACCAATTAGGAATTCCTGATATTCTTCAAATCGTTCTGCTTCTCTAGAGATAGCTACAGCTTGTGCATACACGATTGCTCTTCCTATTTCAAAGGGTTCTTGAAAGATAGGATGCTCTTGGTAGTAGCTGGAATTTGTAAGAACATGTGTGTTATTTCCGTCGTTGTTCCAATCATCCACAATAATTGTTGATTCATTTACTTCCAAACCAGAAGCTAGTAGATCGAAAGGACCGAAATAAACGGATCTTACCAATCTTTGTAAGGGTCCAATATGACCCGAAACATTGGCGTCGATAGAGAAGGGATTTCCCAATGCGACTATGCTTTTTCCAACGGCGATGAAATCCTTGATTGCTTGGATTTCGTTGCTTTCGAATTGATACGGTGTGCCATTAGCATAAATCCCAGGGTTAGTGATAAACAAGAGATCTCCAAATTGGAGATTTGTTCGATTGAACGTGTCATTGATAGGGATGACTCTGATTATGGAGTTGAATTGTTTTTGGAACGTTTCATTTGCCCAGCTGAAAGCAATGGACATGTTGCTGTATTTGAAATATTGTCCATGGGCTTCATCATATAAAATCACGAATTCGTTCTGAGTCTCTTGAGCATGCGCAATTTTTTGCATGCCAGTGATTGGAATCGTGAGGGAAACGAAAATTAGGATTGCTAAGAGTAAGCTCCGATTTTTCATACATCCACCTTGCAGTGCCTTCTACACGTTGTTCCCTTAAAGCAGATAATATAATACTTTCCTTGTGCATGTATTGGAATAGAAACTGTTGACAAATGGGGCGGACTATGAAAATTCGCCTTTTTTGATTGATTAGAAGGCCTATTTATCGGGGGATAGTTATGGGTGGAAGATCGGGAGCTACTGAATGACTTTAGTCGTGAGCTTCAGAATATCGTGGAAAAGAAATTCCTCCTTCTGAAACACGAGCTTTATTTCGACCACCGAGCTTTCTATTTATCTTTGAATCGCGAAAATGGTCGATGAAACGAAAACGCGATCGAGCAACTTCATGATATTTCGGATATTTTCCAATGGGTTTTCCAATTAATGTTGGAATGACATTTATGATGTAGAAGAGAGCAAACGAAAGAAACCCCTCAGCGCGGATTCTTCTATCGGACGCATATACGATGCCGCCATGGTGTCCCATTTTTCCAATTCTTGAGGCTCTAAGAGAGAGCAGGATATCTTCGCTTAGGCTCGAATCACCAAATCCCCCTAGTCTGATAAATTCGGTTTTTCTATAGGCCACGTTTGTACCACTAAACCACGCGAAGTTCACAACAAGCAACAGTTTTTGCACGGAAACCGTGAGAAACCAATATAGTCGGCGTAAGAATTTATTTCGTGATGCGATTACTTTAGGTCCGGCAGCGCCGATGATTTCAGGATTCTGTTTGAAATAATCGTTAACGCTTTTACACCAATCAAGGTGAGGGACAACGTCCGCATCTAAGAATCCCAGAATTTCGCCCTTGGCGACATAGGCACCGTAATTTCGTGATTTTCCAGTTCCCCAATTGGGTTTAACCACTACTTTTGCTCCCAATTTTTTGGCTATTCTGGCGGTGTTGTCAGTTGAACCTCCATCGACAACGATAATTTCCAGTGGTTTCAATGATTGTCTTTGCAATTGACGTAGACAATTGCTTATCACTCCTTCCTCGTTTAGGGTAGGGATTACGACCGAAACACTAGATGTAGCTGGTCTTTGGGAGAATGACTGAATCTGGGAGGATTGAGCTAATTTCACTGCGTAGTACAATCTTTCCGGCAACTAATAACATTGTTGTTGGATATTCTGCTTCTAAAAGAAAAGTACAAAGAGAAATCATTCATTAGTGCGAGAAAAGGGGACAATAGAACATCATTTGGTCAATTTTGGGGATTAAAAATCACCATGCGATGGCCATTCCATCGGCCCTAGGATCCGAGCCTGCCCATAAGACCCCTGTTGCTTGGTTCCGCTGAATAATCTGCCCCCGACCGAAAGTAGCCCGGCCATGGCCACTAACGGGTACGACATCATGACCCATCCTCGCAAGTTCACTCATAACTTTAACCGGGATGCCCTCTTCTAAGGCAACTTTACCACCACTAGTACCGTCCGTAATGCAAAAGCGAGGCTTATCGAGGGCAACTTGAGGATCCATGTGATGATCGATCATGTTTACTAAGACCTGAACATGCCCTTGTGGTTGCATAAAACCCCCCATGACCCCAAAAGGAGCCCAGAGTTGCTTAGTGTCATGGATCACTGCCATGCCAGGAATAATTGTATGATATGGCCGTTTTCGAGGCGCTAAGGCATTAGGGTGGTCTGGATTGAGACTGAAGTTTGCACCTCTGTTCTGAAGGGTAAAACCAGTTCCTCCAGGGATCAATCCAGTTCCAAAACCCATGTAATTCGAGTTAATAAAACTGCAGGCATTTCCATCCGCATCTACCGCGCAGAAATATACAGTGTCAGAAAACGCAAAAGGAGACCCCTTCTCAACATCTAGGGTAGCCTTATTTGGGTCAATGAGTTTTCTTCTTTCACGAGCATAGTTCTTGGAGAGCAGACCTTCGACAGGAAC
>JAJRWK010000036.1 GCA_024276795.1 archaeon
AACAGATGTTAGGACACAACAAACATATCAAGCAATGTTCGATAAGGCAATTGCGATCGTGATCGACCCCCTTAAATTCGAACAAACACACCAATTGGAAGATCTTGACGTAAAAGTCTTTCAAGTAAGAGGGGAGGATCCAGTTGAAATACCCTTTACTGTCGAAAAAAGTCTTCAGCCAGCCTTGGAATACCTCGTTTTCGGTTCTGTACCCGCCTCGTCCCAACCGAGCATTATTCCCACATACTATGTGTCTCGCCCGAATCCACAAGAACTTGTTAAGCTAGAAGAATACGTTGCAGAAATGGAAGGATTGGGTGATGACCGAGAACTACTCAAAGGATTCATTATTGGACTCAAAGCCATAGCGGAGTCCAACGACACTGTCAAGGCCGATCCCACCATAGCTCATAATCTTGAAAGCCTAATGACAGAAATTGATCAATTAAATCACTTAATTCGCGAATATCACATAAGGAAAACTATTGCGTCTGATAACTTTTATTCAGGTCTCTGGATGAGTGCAATACTGATTCTCAGCGTTGTAGGGGCATATTTACTTGGTCTCTTCCTTTAGATAATGATTGTTAGTAACCTTATCCCCCGTACTCTTGATCTGTTAGGGATTTACGACACTGATTTTTGCCACCTTTCCCAAGATAACATCTAACAAACTAACGCACAACTATGAGCGATGATTTGCGCGAAATTCCTCGAAAAATATCGGACTAGGAGTCTCGAAAATACGTTTCTGATATATGAGCGATTCAGAGTTAAAAAATCCAATCTTTGGTGAGGTTCTAGTTGCGTCTCTCGGTTTTCTGCATATTATCGCTTTTGTTACCAAGGGATCGTCCAAAACCGAGCTATATGGTTGCATCATTATTGTTCGATTAACCGAACATTTGCCTCAAAAAAGTATATTAACCTTACAATAGTACACTGAAAGTAATGCAAAAGAAGACGAAGTCCGATAACCGTACCAAAAAACACGTCTCACGCATCAAAAAGAAAAAAATCAATACGAAAAAAATACTCCTACAACCATTAACTGCAACAAGACTTGCAATAATGTATGAAAAAATCCAACGAGAGCCCATAAACCTGGATCAAGCACTCAAACCCGTTGGACAGCTATACCTCATACCTGAACGATGCAAGGAGTGCTCGTACTGTTGGGAATACTGCCCTGAAGATGTTTTAACCAAATCCAACCAAATGAACTCTCATGGTTATTATTATCCCACAATCGCAGAAGGGAAAGAAACTGCATGTGTGAATTGTGGCATGTGTACTGAGATTTGTCCCGAATTTGCGATTTTCACCACTGATTACGAAGAAGAAATTGTGGAGGCCCGCTAATGTCGGAAAAGTACTATCTTGGTAAGCACTTCATGATGGGTAATCATGCCATAGTTGAAGGAGCTTTGATGGCTGGTTGCCGATTTTTTGCAGGCTATCCAATTACCCCTGCATCACCTATCGCCGAAAGGATGAGTTGGAGGCTACCGGAAGTTGGTGGTGCGTACATACAAATGGAAGACGAAATCGCTAGTATGGCTGCAATAATCGGTGCATCGACGGGGGGTGTTAAGTCCATGACAGCTACGTCGGGTCCTGGTCTTTCATTAATGCTTGAGAACATCGGACTTGCTTACATGATGGAAGTGCCTGTTGTAATTGTGAATATTATGAGGGGAGGACCCTCGACAGGGATGCCAACATTGACGTCTCAAGCAGACGTTATGCAAGCTCGATGGGGTTCCCATGGCGATTATGACATGATTGCTTATGCACCATCGACGGTGCAAGAAATGTTTGATTTCACAATTAAAGCATTCAATGCATCTGAGAAATACCGTACACCTGTTATGATTCTGGGAGACCAAGTTCTTGGATTGATGACCAGCGATCTTTACGTTCCTCACAAAGAAGAGTTGGAGGTCATCGATCGAAAGATTCCAGAAGACGGCCTAGAAGACTACCTAATGTATGACTCTAAAGAGCTCATTCCTCCAATGGCAATTGCAGGGATGGGGTATAAGGTTCACATGACAGGTTTGACCCACAACGACAAAGGCTATCCCGATGTGAGTGTCGTAGCCCAAGAAAAACTGATGAAGCGACTGAAGGCTAAATTTAAGCAGAATCTTTCCAACATCATCGAAGTTGAGGAACGATATACAGAGGATGCGGAGATTGCAGTAGCTTGTTTCGGAAGCGAGTCCCGATCAGTGCTCAACGCTGTGAAAAAGGCACGTGAAGAAAACATAAGGGTGGGGATATTCAGATTCAAGACCATCTGGCCATTTCCCGAGAATGAAATCCTTGACTTATCCAAACGAGTAAGCAAAATCATTGTTGCAGAAGTTAACTTGGGTCAGCTGATTCATCCTGTTAAGGAAAATGCTGATCCCGACTGCGAAATTATCTCGCTTCCGCATGCTGGGGGGGCTATTCACAAGCCAGAAGAGATTCTAGCTATGATCAAAAAGGAGGCTACGTCATGACAAAGATCAAACCCATCATAACTGAAAGACATCCAAGAGACAAACTTTTGCGAACCGACCGTCTTCCCCATATCTGGTGCCCTGGCTGTGGCTTAGGAAAAGTATTGGGGGCCTACGGAGAAGCGGTGCTTAAATCCGGTATACCCGTGGAAAAACACGCAGTTGTTTCAGGGATCGGGTGTACCGGGCGTTCAGCGGGATATCTGAACGTAGATTCTTACCACACAACTCACGGGAGACCCATTGCCTTTGCAACTGGACTCAAAGTTGCTAGGCCAGACCTGGAAGTAACCGTAATTAGTGGTGATGGAGATCTAGCAACAATTGGCGGAAACCACATCATCCATGCTGCAAGGAGAAACGTCAACATTACCGTAATCATGGTCAACAACTTTAACTACGGTATGACCGGGGGACAAGCGAGTGCCACGACCCCACACAACGCAAGAACTACAACAACTCGGTATGGCAATTATGAATATCCGTTCAACATGCCCTTCCTAATGCGGGCAGCTGGAGCGACCTATATCGCTCGGTGGACAGCTCTACACATAAAACAGATAACGGATTCTATTCTAAAAAGCTTCGAAAACAAAGGCTTCTCCTTCATAGAGGTCATGTCCCCGTGTCCTAAAGGATTTGGAAAGAAAAACAAATTCCGAGAAGGAATACACCAGCTCCGATATTTTGAATCACATAGCTACCTTGCGGACGAGCATGATTTGACAGAACATGCTCCATCAATGCATCCTGACGAGGACTTACCAATTGGAGAGTTTTTCGCTGATGGTGGCCGTATTGACTTTCTATCCAGCCAATGGAAAGTTTTTCACAAAGATGAGAAGTGAACAGAGGTGAAGAGATTACATGAGATTTAACGTGAGATTTGCTGGACTCGGTGGGCAAGGCATTATCACGATGGGACTTGCCATCGGACGTGCGTCTTCGATCTATGACAAGAAGTATGTGATCATGACTGAAGCTTACGGGCCAGAAATTACCGGAGGCTTCGCACGAGCGGATGTCATCATTTCAGATGAGGAGATAGACTATCCACTGATTGAACATCCAGATATTCTGGTTCTCATGCACACAGATGGCTGGGAAAGAAACAAAGATCTCGTTACAAACGATAGCTTGGTCATTTACGATGATTTTCTTGCAAAAGTAGAAGAATCTGGAAACGGTCAGTTCTTCAAAATCCCCTCTTTCTCGGTTGGAAACGAGCTGGGACGTAAGGTCGTAGCAAACGTGGTTATGATGGGAGCGATTCAAGAAATAACAAAAATTGTTTCAAAAGAAGCTTTGCGGAAAGCCCTACTTGATCTGGTTCCCAAAGGTACGGAAGAACTTAATCTGACGGCTCTAGAACGTGGGTACGAAATTGGAAGTAAAATAGGTGGTAAGATTGAAGCCTAAGGAAAAGAAAGTAAAACCGGTCATGGTTATTGGTGGGGGCATCGCGGGTATCCAGGCCTCCTTGGACTTGGCAGAAGCAGGAGTGCCTGTCATTCTCGTTGAGAAAAAGCCATCTATCGGAGGCGTGATGGCAGCGCTGGACAAAAACTTCCCGACTCTCGATTGCTCTATCTGTATTGAGGCTCCCAAAATGAGCGAAGTCATGCAAAACAAGAACATCACGGTAAAAACGCTCACAGAAGTTATTGGGGTTTCAGGAAGAGCGGGAAACTTCAAGGTAAAAGTTCGCGAAAAGGCTCGTTATGTAACAGATGCTTGTACAAGGTGTGACGAATGCGTAAAAGTTTGTCCCGAGATTAGAGCTAATGAATTCGACTACGGCCTAGGTTTTAGAAAAGCAATCTATACTCCATTCCAGCAAGCAGAACCTTCACCATACGTGATTGACATAGACGCATGTTTGAACAATCCTCCAAATTACATGCCTTGCAATAGATGCCTAACAGCATGTCTTCCTCAAGCCATAGATTTCATGCAAGAACCTTACAGAGAAGTAGAAATCGACGTGAGTTCAATAATTCTCGCAACAGGGTTTGACATGCTTGATGCTTCGATTCTTGAAGAATACAATTATGGTAGACATCCTGACATTCTTACTTCCATTGAATACGAAAGAATGCTCAATTCTGCTGGGCCAACAGAAGGACACATAGTACGACCCAGCAACCATGATCATCCCGAAAAAATCGCTTTCATCCTTTGTGTAGGTTCCCGAGACCAGCGATATGCTTTTTATTGCTCCAGAGTCTGTTGCATGTATTCAATAAAAGAAGCATATCAAACAATTGACCACGGAGTTAAGGACGTAACTGTTCTCTATATGGATATTCGAGCATACGGTAAAGGGTTCGATGAATTCCATGCTCGAACCAAAAAAGAAGGTGTAAAATATATCCGAGGACGACCGTCTGAGATCCGTGTCGATGGAGATAAACCCGTCGTTGTCTACTAAGACACTGAAAAACAAGTACTTCACGAAGAAGAGTTTGACTTAGTCGTGTTAGCCCCCGCGCTATTGCCCTCTGAAAAAACAATGGAATTGGCTGGGCTAATGGGAATTGATGTAGGAATAGATGGCTTTATTGCCACAAAAACTGTTGAGGGCTATCCTATTGAAACTACCAGAAAAGGAATTTTTGTTTGCGGATCGGCCTCCGGTCCGAAAGACATTCCAGACAGCGTCGCAGAGGCGAGCGCTGCGGCCGCCGCTGCCATGACCTATGCAAAACAAAGGCACTGGCCAGAAGAACATTTCGAAGAAACAATCGACCCATATGCTGAAGAACGTGTTGGTGTTTTCATTTGTGATTGTGGCTCAAACATCAAAGGAGTCGTTGATGTCCCCAAGGTCGTTGAAATTGTCAAGAACGATCCTGGCGTTGTTCACTCCGAAGAAGTCATGTTTGCTTGCGCCGGGAATACTGTAAAACGCATTGCTGACACCATCCAAGAAAAACAACTAAACCGTCTAGTAGTTGCAGCGTGTTCCCCCAAGACCCATAGCCCCACATTCCAATATGCCGCAGCAGTCGCGGGTCTAAACAAATACCTTATTGAAATGGCTAACATTCGTAATCAAAACTCATGGGTTCACAAGAGTTTTCCACAAGAAGCAACAGTTAAAGCCGTAGACCTAGTTCGAATGGCCGTTGAAAAAGCTAAGAAACTAGAACCGCTCAAAGAATCCTATTTGCCAGTAACTCAGACCGCCCT
>JAJRWK010000258.1 GCA_024276795.1 archaeon
GGGCATTCTTGTGTTATCGGTTTTAGTCGGATTAACTGGAGAAAATTCATCTCGTGAGCTCTCTTCTCGGTTCACGCTAATAATTACGTGCTAATACGTAAAAAGGATTTGGGAGGGGAGGGAATGGAACCAAATCATAACGGACGTACTGCAAAAGGGACATTGAGGGCATAAAGCCGAAGCGAAGATGATGTTTGATACTACGGCATACTAGCTTTGAAGAATTGTTTTTATTCTTGGCTCTCCATAGATACAACATGGCCGTAATCGCTAGGCATCTTAGATGCGATTGCATAGAAGCAGTGGGTACGGGATCATGTCCTATTCGACTGCTACCCCCTTCAGTTAAAGAGGAACATACTTACTATCACTGTCCTCTCGATAATTACGACTACATATGTGACAGAGGAATTGTGGCGCAATTTGAATTTGATTCAACTGGAGCCCCAAAAAACAAGATCATGAAATGCTTTAAGTGTGGAACAGTTCTAGAAGAAAAGCAATGGCCAGAAAGAAAGAGTGGATAGTATGCGCATCACAATTGTTGATCCGCCCAATCCTTAGGAGACCCTTGCATTAAGCATAATTGAACACTATTTTTGTAGACGAAAAATCTATTAAGAATTCATTTTCTAGAAAGATAGGAAAATTTCGGGTGACCTAAACCTCTTAATATTTCATATCAGAGACCCCAATAGGTCTCTTTGGCTACAACATGGCTTGAGGAATATTTTATGAGACAAATAATAGATATTGAAGGAAATGTTATCAGTCCTGATTTACTACCTAAGGTTGCCAAAAAGGAACTAGTAAAATGGCTAGACATAATGATCGCGGTTCGTGTTCTTGACGAAAAAGGGATGCGATTGCAGCGTCAAGGAAGAATCGGTTTCCACATCCCCACAACCGGCCAAGAAGCCCATGTTGGAGCAGCCGCAGCCATAAAGGATAAGGATTGGATTTTTCCTGCATACAGAGAACATGGATTAGCAATATATCGAGGAATCGCATTAGCAGACATAGTCAACCACTTGTTTGCTAATGATTTAGACCCCCAGAAAGGACGTAGACTTCCAGGACTGTTTGGAGATTCGAGAATAAGATTCATCAATCCTTCAGCTCCAATTGGAACGCAAATCGTTCAAGCAGCCGGAGCAGGATATGCTGCTCGATATAAAAAAGATGGTAGTGTCTCAATTGTCTTTTTTGGTGATGGTGCAACGTCCTCTAATGATTTTCATTCTGGAATGAATTTTGGCGCGGTGACAAAAGCCGCCACTGTTTTCATCTGTCAAAATAACCAGTGGGCGATATCTGTTCCACTTAGCAAGCAAACTGCAACAAAACAGCTAGTTGACAAGGCTACAGGATATGGAATGCCGGGAATTCAAATCGATGGCAATGACATTTTCGCAATGTTTACTGCCGTAAGGGAAGCTGCACAGAGAGCAAGAAAAGGAAACGGACCAACGTTCATTGAATCGGTAACATACAGGCTTGGCCCTCACACGTCATCAGACGACCCTTCTAAGTACAGATCTGAAAACGATGTTGAGTTATGGAGACAAAAAGAACCAATTGGTCGTTTTTCTAAATATCTAATCAACGAAGGAATAATCGACAAAGACGAGCCCCAGCGCATTCATTCAAAATATGATCAGATCTTCAATGAACTTATTTCAGAAGCAGACAATCGTTCCACTCCTCCCTTGGAAACAATGTTTGAAGATGTTTTCGAGACTATGCCGTGGTACTTGGAAGAGCAACTTGAAGAAGCACTGAGATTTACAAAGGAGTGAAAAAAATGGCAGAATTAACAATTATTGAAGCAGTGCGACTAGCTCTTGATCAAGAGATGGCCAGAGATGAAAGTGTAGTATTACTTGGAGAAGATATAGGCCCAGATGGTGGGGTGTTTAGAGCAACACAAGGACTGTATGAAAAATACGGAGGAAAACGTGTACTCGATACTCCATTAAATGAAAGTGGCATTATTGGATTTGCCGTTGGAATGGCTTTGTATGGCCTAAGACCAGTAGCAGAGATTCAGTTTGCAGACTTTATTTGGCCAGCCATGGATCAAATCGTGTCTGAAGTAGCAAAATTCAGATATCGGAGTGGAGGGATGTTTACTGTCCCAATGGTGATAAGAACGCCATATGGGGGAGGAGTTAAGGGTGCAATTTATCACAGCCAGTCTCCGGAAGCATATTTCGCCCATACTCCTGGTCTCAAGATAGTAATACCAAGTAGTCCTTACGATACTAAAGGGTTACTGGCCGCCTCCATACGTGATCCCGACCCAGTTCTTTTCTTCGAGCCTAAGCGTATTTATCGTGCATTCCGAGAAGAGGTTCCAGAGGAGGATTACACGATCCCATTAGGACAGGCAAGCGTGGTTCGAAGTGGAAACGATGTCACAATCTTGGCTTATGGCGCGATGCTTCATGTAGCGATGGATGCAGCAGAACGTGCAATGGAACAACACAAGATCGATTGTGAGGTAATTGATCTTCGAACACTTGTTCCATTGGATATCGAGACCATCGAAGCATCGGTAAAGAAAACAGGAAGAGTAATTAGTGTAACAGAATCCCCAAAAACTGCCGGGTTTGGAGCCGAATTATCTGCATTAGTAGCAGAGCGATGGATTGAATACATCGAATCACCAATTATTCGGGTAACGGGCTATGATACTCCTTTCCCATTTGTTTTGGAACATGACTACATGCCAAGTGCTGAAAAAGTCCTTGACGGCATTATTCGCTCTTTCAATTTTTAGGAGATGAAAGAATGGTATTCGAGCTTAAATTCGCGGATATTGGAGAAGGAGTCCACGAGGGCGAAATTCTCAAGTGGCACGTCAAAGAAGGAGATATTGTCCAATTAGAACAGTTATTGGTCGAAATCCAGACTGAAAAAGTTAATGCAGAAATAACATCCCCCGTCTCGGGCCAAGTCCATAAGATTCACAAACGAGAAGGGGAAATCATCAACGTCGGGGAAATCTTGGTTTCAATCGATACAGATGTAGGGAAAAAAGCACCCGACTCAAAGCCAAAACCCGTACAAGAAAAACAAGTAGAAAGTGAAGCTGAAGAAATAGACGACTCTCCACTGTTTAAGGCATCAAAACCGATGAAGGTAGTTAAACGTAGTAGAGAAATCTCCAAGCGGCAGAAGGGAAAAGTTCTAGCTGCCCCCATAGTTAGGCGTCTAGCGAGAGAGGCTGGCGTTGATTTAAGTGATATTCCAGGTACGGGGCCAGGAGGGAGAATCACGAGAAAAGACCTTGAAGCATACATGACTTCTCAGGCAAAGAAACGACAGCCCCGTATTGCTCCAAAACAATATACTACGGGAGGAGAAGAGAAGCTGCCACTAAGAGGAATAAGGCGAACGATTGCAAGTGCTATGCAGAGATCAAAACTTACAGCGGCACATTTCACTTTAATGGACGAGGTAGACATGTCAGCCATGGACAGACTCAGAAAAGATCTCAAACCATTAGCCGAAAAACATGGTGCAAAAATAACTTACCTCCCCTTACTTATCAAATGCCTAATACCAGCATTAAAGAAATTCCCATACCTCAATGCAACAATCGATGATGAGAAAAATGAAATTGTTATCAAACACTATTACAACATCGGAATTGCCGTGGACACAGAGCACGGGTTAATGGTACCTGTCATCAGAAACGCAGATCAAAAAAGTATTTGGGAACTAGCTACCGAAATCAAAGAACTAGCGGAAAAAGCAAGGAGTGGAAAGCTAACGCTGGAAGATGTCACTGGTGGCACATTTTCCCTCACTTCGATTGGCAATATTGGAGGGATGATGGCGACACCGGTCATCCGATGGCCAGAGGTAGGGATTCTTGGTGTGATGCAGAGAAAACTTCGGCCCGTGGTGATTGAAGAAAACGGAAAACCCGAAATTGCAATTAGACCCATGATGTTTCTAAGTTTGTCTTGTGACCACAGACTAGTGGACGGAGCATACGCCGCGAGATTCATGAAAGAAATACGGAGATACATCGAAAACCCCGCCCTGATCTCTTTCGAAGAGGATTTCTAGGAGGGAGGGAAGGAACCCAGAGGCTAAAAAGTATAGAACTAATTTGAGGTTGTGAATAGTATGAGCAAAACTGAAAAACCAGATGTTGTTGTTATAGGAGCAGGGCCTGGAGGCTATGTGGCGGCGATCAGAGCAGCACAATTGGGAAAGAAAGTAGTCATAGTTGACAAGGGGACAATTGGCGGAGAATGTCTTAATTGGGGATGCATACCATCAAAAGCATTGATTTCAGCTGCTAATCTTTTTCATAAAATAGAGAAGGATGCTTCAGAAATGGGAATAATTGTTCAGAAGCCCTCTATTGATATGGAGAAATTACAACAATGGAAGCAAGGAATTCAGAATCGTCTGATTGAGGGAATCACACAGCTTCTCAAAGCAAACAAGGTAAAGATAATCATTGGGACGGCGAGTTTCCTAAACAGGCAACAGATTCAGGTCGACAAACAGAGCGGAGAAAAAGTTATCCTTGAACCTCGACATGTAATAATTGCAACGGGTACAAAATTTATTTCTTTGCCAGGATTTGATATTGATGAAAAGGACATTCTCAGTGCCAAAGGAGCCTTAGCACTAGCAGAGGTTCCCAAACAATTATTGGTTATAGGAGGAGGCGTGATTGGGTTAGAACTAGGCACTGTGTACGCAAAACTTGGTTCCAAGGTAACAATCGTAGAACTAATGCCCGAGATACTCCCAGGAGTCGATGCGGCCCTCGTCAGACCAGTGAAGAGAAGATTAAAGGAGCTGGGAATTGCGGTTTACACAGAAGCTAGAGCTGAGGAGTATAAGAAACACGGAAACATAATAGAAGTAAGAATAAGAACCAAAAAACAAGGCGAAATCGTTGTTGAAACTGAAAAAATCCTATTGTCTGTTGGAAAAATGCCAGTGACAGAAGAGCTGAAAATCAAGAAAGCCGGTGTCAGAACAGATGAAAGAGGATTCATAAGTACTGACAGTCAGCAACGAACAAATATTCCCCAAATATTTGCAATAGGAGATTGCACCGGAATACCATTCCTTGCCCACAAAGCGATGAAGCAAGGCATTATAGCTGCAGAAGCGATCGCAGGGAAAAACTCAGAATATGATTACAGAGCAGTTCCCAGTGCAATATTTACAGATCCAGAAATAGCAATCGCGGGGATTGGAGAGAAAGAGGCAAAGAAAAACGGGTATGAGATAGTTGTTTCAAGAGCAATGTGGGGAGCATCTGGGAGAGCAATGAGTCAATTGGAAACACTTGGATTTGTGAAGATAATTGCAGATAAGAACTCAGGAGAATTGCTAGGCGCTGAAATTGTCGGACCTCACGCATCTGATCTCATCAGTGAGATTGCTTTAGCTCTAGAGATGGGAGCGACAACCGAAGACATTGGATTTACAATGCATCCACATCCCACGCTTCCAGAAATGATCATGGAAGTAGCCGAAGCGACTCTCGGGAAGGCTATTCATATTCCTAACCCGAGAAACGTCATTGATTTTGAATGACATTTATCATTCTACAGTGAGACAAATGAAGCGAGGAAAATGGGTCTGACAAGGGTGTGTTTCCCTCAGGGCATGAATCCGACAATTGTGTGAGATAAAATTCAAACATGGAATTTGAGGGTGTTTTTCTTATCGATTTCAGACGGAACAAACGATTAAGATTTAAGGAAGGATTGCTAAGTATTTTCATGTCTTCTTCTAGAGATCTGAAGCGCGACGGTGATCTTCGCCATTCTGATCTTATTAATACATTAAATGACCTCCTTGAATTTCTGGAAACCAGTAAAGATAGGCAACTGGGAACCAACAACAAAGTCATGTTAATCAGAAGAAGAATCAATTCCATAAAGGTGGCTACAAACAACCTGATTGCAGAACTCCACACAGATCCCGAAAGACTCGTAGAAACCCTATCAGTAGCAATTACCATTTTTAATAATATTTTAGCCAAAATTCCAGATGAACAAGAATATCAAACTGTTTGGCTCGAACTAACTGCGTCTCATAATCTTCTATTGGGAATTTTTGCAACATATTACCAGCAAGGAACCGATATGATGAGACTCCAGGCACAAGCAAACCTTCTTTCAAGATTGTTGGTTGGAATCCCAAAAATAGAAAAAATACCGTCTTTGCCTCCTAAAGGAACTCCAGAATACAGAAAGAGCCTTTCAGCACTTCTTAATGCAGTCATATCAGCGGAAACAGTCTACACTTCGGCATTGACTGCAATTCCTACCATGCACTATGAAGACCTTGTTTGCTGGGTGAACAGTGCATTTCGATATGCATCACTAGTACTTGATGTTTCGGACCTTCTTGTGTATGAAGAGATTTACAAAAATGATCCCCTTAACAGAGATATCTTCTTCCAGAGAGTCATAGTTACTCTCCTCCCACTCATTCGTGTCTATACCATACCACTACTAACTTACGCGAAACTCGGCGAGTTATGGCCTAAAGCTATCGATTCAAGTGGATTCATTAGTTATCCCGTCCATGATAGCCTTATCAAACTAGCAAATGAGCTAGAAGCTAGGCTGGATGAAAAACTGAATGAACTCCAAAGACTCTATGACGAAGGCATTCTTGATAGAAACGAA
>JAJRWK010000259.1 GCA_024276795.1 archaeon
GATCTTATCATGTTTGAAGAGTTGGCCAGAGTCCATTCCCCAGAATTGATTAAGTTCGTGGAGCATGCGGCACGAGAGGCACCGGTTTGGGTCACACCTGATACAAGAACTAATGAATTCACCTTCCTAGCTGCGATGAGAGCGGCCGGCGCTTCCAAGGAAGCTGCGCTTAGGGCATGGGATAAGAAACAACTCACGATCGCCCTAACAAGACCTCCTGGCCATCACGCGACTGCGAATGCTGCCATGGGATTCTGTTTTTTCAATAATGCCGCAGTAGCGGCTCAAACCCTAATTGACGAAAAAGGCGTGGAAAGAATTCTTATCTATGACATTGACAATCACTATGGAAATGGAACAGCAAGTATTTTCGAAAAAAGTTCTAAAGTGCTCTATTCATCAATTCACTGCGATCCTAACGAGTGTTATCCCGGGATTGGATACCCAGAAGAAGTAGGAGTCGGTCCTGGGGTCGGACACACAGTTAATGTTCCGGTTCCCGTTGAAAGTAGCGATATCGACTGGATTGCGGGCATAACTAACATAATTCTCCCGATCGTTGAACAATATGAGCCACAAGCGGTTATTATCAGTGCCGGCTTCGACGGTTTGAAGGGTGATCCGTATGGCAGACTCGCGTTATCGCGTGATGCATTTGAAATGGCTGGTCAGGCGTTACGTGATATTTTACCAAGGAAAACCAAGAATAGATTACTAGTTTTACTCGAAGGAGGGTACAAACTACCGGATATTGGGGACAGCCTTATTTCGCTCTTAGTCGGATTGACAGATAAGGGAAGACCGGTTCCCCCATCTCTTCCCGTTTCCCGGCTAGCAGAAAGATATTTCTCGAAGACAAAAGCAATAATGAGAAGATACTGGGACATCTAGCATTAGTAACTAACAACACAATGGCGTAAATCGTGAAAAGCACGTTGTAGGGTAATACAAAGGGTTATTGAAGGGTGCATAATCAGATCAATATGTGAATCACGGAAAAAGATATATTGATAGATGAAAGGTTGGGAAATGCAAGTAAATGGGCTGGTAGTCTAGCTTGGTAGGATACCACCTTGGGGATCATTCTTGAAGAAAGACCAATCTGGTGGTGATCGGCGGTTCAAGTCCGCCCCAGCCCACCATTTTTCCAGAGAACCAACATTTTTATGAGGAAAAAGTGAGCTTTCCCCATGTCTTCACTTGAAGATTTAGCCAATATGCACTGTCAAGATATTCCGTCAGATCAAGGACCCCTAGAAGAAGGGAGGATAAAAGAATTATTAGGCATTCTCAACAACAAATGGAACGTTAATCAGAGCAATCATTTACAAAAGACTTTTTCCTTTTCAGATTTCAAACAAGCGTTAGTGTTCGTAAATGAGATTGGAAGAGTTGCAGAAGAAGAGAATCATCACCCAGACATCTTGCTGAGATGGGGAGAAGTCCAGGTAGAAATATGGACTCATTCAGTGGGTGGTCTTTCGAAAAATGATTTCATTTTGGCGGCAAAAATAGAAAGGAAAGCACTAACAGCTTGAAAAACACTCTTGCTCAGTTTACGTCTCGAACGTAGGATGGGAATTTGTTTAGTAAAGGTTCAAATCTATCTGTTGATTTATCCAATTGAACAATGATGAAACTCATTGGTACTTATGTCTTATCCATAATGCTCATCGCGTCTCTAATCGGCATGAATCATCCCCCAATAGCAATAGTAGTCGCTGAAAATAGCGCAACTCGGCTACACCAAGCTATCGAATGGTCTGGTGATTGGTCATTAGGAATTATTGCAGGGAGGATTACGACACCCTGGTCATGGAACCAACCAATCGAGTTTCGCAGTTTTTCTGATTCGAAATATTTTCATTTGGCTTGGCGAGTAACTGATACGCCATTTGATTCTTCCAGTCTGTACTATTCTCGCCTAAATCTGGCTACTGGTCGATGGGATATTCAGTCATATAAAGTTGGAAATGACGTGTCATCCGATTTTGCAATCGCGGGTAATGAGGAATACTTGTGGTTTGCTTGGGTCTCAGAAACCAACCGTACCGAGATGATCTACAGGATTTGGATTTTGTCCACGAATAAGGTCACCAATCAAACAAGCATAGGATTTGAAGGAGAACTCTCTAATCTGCAAGTTGCAGCCACTCAGGAAGTAGCGGTCATGGTGATTCAAAACGAGACGGAGTTGCTCGCTGCATCGTTCAAACCAGAATTTAGAGATTCTTCAATAGAGAAATTGTTCGAAGCTAATAGCTTTGCTCTCTTTGTCAACAATACCGACGCTTCGCTCGCATATTTTACTAAGAAAGGAGACTTACTCATTAGGAATCTTCTCGGCGGAGGCGAAGTCTCATTAGGCTCAAAAAAGGAGGGACTGTTATTTCAGGCGAGTTCCCTGCAAGGCTTCGTCATTGCTTACCTAAATCAGAACGAATGGGTCATTGAACTTTATTCCGGGAATCTTGGTCTCGTGTCAACTCTGAAAACATTGGAGCCCCCAAGCGAGATCAGTGCATATCTGGAAATAAACGCGACCGATTTCTCAGTCTCCACATGGGGGATGGAAATTAGAATGGAGAATAAAGGAGTCATTTTCTTCGAGAATTCGACGATTGAAATACCCATACTCTCCGAGTCATTGTTGGTTATGAAGAAAACTTACCCAATCATTGTTTACTCTCAAAGCACTGTCTATACAAGAGTCTGGGGGATAAATGATACAGATTCTGATTCTCTACCAGACTGGTACGAACAATGGATTGGCGGAGATCCCAATAAGGGGGATACAGACGGGGACTTGATTCCAGACCCGCTAGAAGCCAAATATACATTGAAAATAAATGTCAAAGACGCTCTTGAAGATTTGGACGCGGACACATTGACTAACTCCGAAGAGATTGCACTAGGAACAGATCCATATATGGCAGACACGGATCTTGATTTCTTATCTGATTCTCTGGAAGCGAAGGATTCGTTATTATCTCCTACCAACCATTCTGACGGGTTCCTAGATTTCGACAGTGATGGGTTAGTGAATTACCTTGAGTTCTACGTTGGCACAAATTATACACTCCCAGATTCAGATGGCGATGGACTTTTAGATGGAGAGGAATATTTCATGGGAACGAATCCTCTAGTTCCAGATGGATTTCGGGATCTAGATGGAGACGGACTATCATCATACTGGGAAGTTGCCTTGAAACTAAGCCCTAATTTTGAAAACTCTGGAAAATATCAAGGGGGAGACACCATATTGCTAACTTGGTTCTACTTAGGAGTAACATTCATCGGTCTTGTTTTTGGAACTGTCAAGGTGATGTTCTCAGAGAGGAAAAGCAAAAGCAAAGAACTCAAACTCAGGAACGATTCATGATGTTTGGCAAAGTTTTCCTTTCATTTCTAAGCGTATGGAATGGTAGCGCGCTACTGGCTTGCTCTGGGAGTAGTCTCTTAACATCGATCATGAAATCACCAAGAACTTTTTCACGATTTGCCAAGACATCTACTTCTTTTACAACAACGTAGAAACCCTTTTCATGCTTGAAAATATTAAGCTGATTGTAGGTGTTTCTTTCCTTCGTCAAGTACCTATGGGAAGAAAGCGTCCCAGCGTTCGAAATAACAGCTTTTCCAACCTGCACAGCGTAGCCTATGTGTTTGTATCCATGAAGAATGATATCGACATTACCAGTTGAAAAGGCCGCCAACACGTCTCCTGAGTCATTGAGCACAGTGTCGTGTTTTGTCCTAGGCGTGGGAATGATTTGATGATGGAAAGCAGTAACTGTGAGCCGCTTCTCCTCTTTTGCAAACTCACGAATGACTCGTCTCATCGTTCTTCTTCCAATTGTTCCGGACTCGTCTTCGACAACACAGGAATTAATACCTATTACTTTCATTTTGTGATTTTCAAACATGGGATCAAGTTCTCCAATATGTTCAGGAAATACTTCCCATCCAAGACTCATCATGTCCCGTTTGCCGGGAACAACAAGCAAAGGTGCTTCGAAATCACTAAGATAGTCCTTTGCCAATTCAAATTCTTCGATTCTTGAGGAAAAAGTAACATCTCCAGTGTGAACAATCAAATCAGGCTTCTCCCGGTTAATCTTATGGGTGGCCTTAGCGAAAGCACGCTCGTCAAAATCACCTTTCGTAAAATGAGTGTTTGAAATATGTATAATCTTAGCATAAGGACGTAGCTGGGCGCTGTTGGGACGAGGAGCGAAGGTATGTATTCTGTCGAGTTCCACTATTGGCTCGACTCGTAGGGGGAACACTCTCAGAATCACCTTGTTTCTGCTCCTATTTGTGTTTTCAATCTCAACAATTGCAATGCTTTGTTGCTCCCTATATCTTGTCTTCTTGCAAGACATCGTTCCAGCGTTAATAACTACCATTTCCCCGCTTCCATCAGTTACGATGTATGAATTACTGATGTGACGATGCCCATTGATTACCAGTTGAACGTCCTCATCAAGAAGCGTTTTTAGCACATCTCCGCTATCTTGAATAACGCTTCGCTCTCTCCCCGTAAACGGAATGGGTAATAACTGGTGGTGAAAAACCACTATTTTATAGACATCGGTGCCGACAGAGCCAAGCAAGTTTCTCACCCATTGAAGCGTCTTAGAACCTATTCTGCCTTCATTCATGTCAGGAACCGAAGAGTCGACTCCGATCATGAGCAAGTTAGATTCTTCGTATACAAAGGAACGCTCTCCGATCATTTCTTCCCATAAGTGATCTCCTACGTTCTTGCTATCGTGGTTCCCAGGGACTAAGAACAGCGGTTTATTTATGTTTGATAATTTTTCCAAAGCTAACTCATAATCATCGAGCGTTCCAATGTCGGTTACGTCCCCAGCATGGACAACAAACTTTACATCTTCATTGTTGATGATCTTGACGCCTCGGTCATAGACATGTTCTACAAAAGTACCGCCTTTGGTGATGTGAGTGTCGCTGATCAAACCAAATCTGAACACAATAATAATGGATTATTCCACCTTAAATAATTCGCGAGAGCCGTGACCTACGTGAAAGATACTGGCGAGATTGAGCTAGGTGGGCTTTGTGATTGAAGAAGCTCAGCAGAGCGCGAATAGGAAGGAGATACTGTTAAATAGAGGATGGAAAAATAATGGAAAGGAAATAGTCTGAGTCTGCCAATCTATGAAAAATCCATTGCAGTGAAGCATCATGGTTAGAAAAAAGCGATACTCTTTGACAGGCGTGTTTTCCAAGTTAGGGAGAAGAGTGTATAATCTACATATTAGCGTGTTTTATTAAGTAAAGCTTCGAAGCCTAGCTGATGATCGCTCGCCACATGAGACATGCACCGTGCGCTGTTTGTCACTCTCGTGAGGCGAGCAAATATTGTTTTGACTGTGGCTCAACTATTTGCGACAAGTGCTTGTTTATTGTCTCTATCCCCAACAAACAGTGTAATTCTTGTGGCGAGCATTACACTGAGGAACAGTGTCCAAAGTGTGGGGATACATCATCAATAGTTATCCAGGTAATAACAACCCGACAATGTGGTGTTTGTGAAAGCGACAATATCGAAGAACTCGACATGTTGTTCTCAAAATACCCGTCAACGATTCTGAAGCTCCTACACACGCTCGAGAAGCCTTTCGAACAACTTGCGAGAATTGGC
>JAJRWK010000260.1 GCA_024276795.1 archaeon
GAGTTTGTTAAATAATTACCCGATTCTGTTTGAATATCAAACACTGGCATTGTTCCCAGCGATTCAATCTTGACAATACGCTGATATCTAATTGCGGGACATTCTTTACCAGGAATTTGGATGCTTTCAGAAAGCTTGGTTTTTTTACCAGATGAAATAAATCCAATTATTTCTGCGAATTGCTTTCTTTCAGAATGTAGTGCAATATCAATTTCCCATAAATCATGTCGATTGGGCCTCGGTTCTTTCTTTCTCCTTAATCGCCCGTAAATCCCTAATCTTGATAGGAGTATAAGGATATCTTCCATCCATTGTCGTGAAATGGTTGCAAGACCAATTCGGGAGCGTGACGAGTCAGAAGTAACATAACCTTCGCTTTGGAAAACACTCCTTAGATATGCGATTACAACATCATTTGGAGCGGTCATTATTATTCTAGGTACTCTAATTTCGGTTCCCCTTCGTAATAGGTCATATTTTTCGACGAACTCTCTTAGCACTTCGCCATACAGCCTAATTCTTGTAGCAACTACGAGCCCTTCTTCAATTTTTGATTCAACACTTCTCTCCTTGTAATGGACTCCGGAGAATACGTTTTCCATGTGTTCCTTTATCCATTTTTCTTCATCTGAATTCACTACCATGAATTCAATTGTTAGCGAGGTAGAAGATGAATTGAAATGGTCTCCTACAAAACCATCGGCCTGTAGCCAACCAGCGAGTGCCGCCTCACTTATTAGTCGAGGATCACTTTTCTCAGTATTTTGAAGGGGTAACTTGGCATAAACACGCATATAGTCTCCGATTTTTAGCTCGTCTACACGTTTCCAGCTAATTTTCTTTGCACGCCTAGATTCATGCGCACAGACAACATGATCTCCGGTTGCCTCTATGAAATGTCCATCATTTAGAGTTATTCTAAAAACTTCTTTTTCTCCATTATATTTTGTATTGACAACCTTTGTAATTCCTGATGCATCAAACACTTGTAGACCAATCAATTGTTTTTCAACAATTTCACCGATTGGAATTAATCCCTTTGGAGTATTAATCAAAGCATGATAGGGCTGACACGCTGAGCATTGGGGATGTGTTGTTTCGTTTGTTCCCACGTTGAACCAGACGGGTGAGTTGAATGCTGCTCTTTGGGTGAGGAGAATGTATGTGAGTTCTGCGCGGAATGCTTCCGCATCTTCTGGTGTTTGGAAGTAATTGTCTTTGATACCCCAATCGGTGATGGTATCTGCGACTCTGGTAATGAGTTGCTTGACGCTGTGTTCTCTTTGTGGACTGCCGAGTCTTCCGTGGAAGTATTTGCTTGCGACAATGTTGGTCGCTAGTTGTGACCATGTTTTGGGAACTTCGACGTTTTTTTGTTCAAAAATGGTTTTTCCACTTGGATCAGTAATGGAAGCGGTTCTTGTCTCCCATTCGACCATTTCGAAAGGGTGTTTCTGGGGGGTTGTGTAGAAGCGTTTGATCGCTAGAGGGTTTAGTTCGCGTGTTTTACTCATTTTTTCCACCTAGAGGAGTTCTAGAACTGATTGGGGTGAATATGGGTATTCTAAATGGGTCGGTTCTGCTTAAAATATCTAGAGTTTACCACAATATTTCTAGTTAGGGCGCTAGGGCTTAAGGGCGTAGGGGGAGGGTATGTGTAAAGTAAAATTGAATATTGCGTATTGTGGGTGACAGAAAGGGTGTACTCGCTTTGTTTTTGCTTGTTTGTTTTCGCCGTGGTTTTCTGGGAGAATGGGTAGGCGCTAGGAGTTTTTAAAACTCATAACATTCGGAGAGTGAAAGTGTTAGAACAGCTTGAAGAAGTGAATGTGGAGAATTCTTCAAAAATAAGAGGGAGGGGAAGCTACTTGCTGAAGGCTAGTAGGCGCTGATTTCCTATTCCTTAAACCAAGCGTATAGAAATACAAGAACCATGATTCCAAGGGTTATGGGAATTGAAATCCATGGTAATGCGTCAAAATCAGAGTAGTTTGCGTGAATCAAGTAAAGGCTCAAAGCAATTGAGATGGGAAACACGATGAAGTACAATGGTGCTTTGTAGGGCCTATCTAGAATGGGAAGTTTAACTCGCAGGTATAGAGCAGTGATTCCTGCAGGAAGCATTGCCGATAGCAGAATAAGGCCGACTCCTATTCCAGCGATTAAGTCAATTGTTTTGTTGTCAATCCATTTGTTCGCTGCCAGCATGCCAGCGGCAAAGATGAAGAGGCTAGCGACGACAATGATGGCTCGTTTTCTCTGAATTTCAAAGCTTTCTCCGGGGAATAGGGAAATGGCTTGGTCTTGTGCGAGGACGCGGATTTGGTGGATGGAAATGTAGATGAGAGCGTAAGTGGTTCCCCCGGCGGATATTGCTGCGAAGGTAAATAATAATCCTGGACTGACACCGCTTTTAGAGGCATAAACAAGCATTATTCCAAGCGTTCCGGACTGTGATGGTTGCAAAGATTGGGGAGGAATGACTCCGACCACCGCTAAAGCCACAATTAAGTAAACGATGAGAATGATAAGCAAAGTGTGGATGATGGCTTTTGGCATGGCTTTTCGCCCTTCTTCAGGGTCTATTCCTTTGCGTTTCTCAATTTCCCCAGCAAAAATAAGCATAACATCAAACCCGAGCAATGCCCATATCGCAAGGGCTATGCTGTCTTGGAATCTTGAGGAATCAAAACTAGCTCCACTGATAAGGCTCGTATCCATATTCGTGAAAGCAAACAACGCAATGATCAATAACATAGCAACCTTGATGAAAGCCCATGCCAGCAATACCATCCCGGATTTTCGTAACTCCAGGTAGCTTGCAATAAATCCAAAGATCAAGATGTATGCCAAAGTGAAAAATGCAAGATTTTGGTCAGTGATGTATTTGAAATCGCCAGTATCAAGAATCGCGAGTGTGAATAAAGCGGTCAAGAAACTTAGAACGACTCCTACAAAGGCATATCCGAGGAAGTAAAGGATGCCTACAAACGTTCCGGTTTTCTTTCCAAAGGCACCTCCAACGAAAGAATACGGGCCTCCACTTTTAGGAAACATTCCAACGCATTCTGCATATGCGAGACCAGATGAGAAGAATAGCAACCAGGCAATCAGTAGGCCTAACACTGCGTAGACCCCGGCTGCATTTGCCCATTTGACGGGATCTCTCCAAATCCCAGATCCAATGACTGTTGAAAGTCCTATTGCCATTATCATAATTACAGACAATTGTTGCGCGCTCTCTTCGGTGCTCATAACAATCTGAATATTTTTTTTGAACTTAGTTAATATGATTTGCTGAAAATTTTGTCCACGTTATTTAGTTGATGAAAAATTGAATACATACTGGTCCCCCACAAAATACTAAAAGCAAAGGTGAGAAATAAACGTAGGGTGACCAAGACAAAGATCTGCAAGATAGTCGTGCTTGGCGATGGTGGTGTTGGTAAAACGTCATTGGTAAACACCATTGTTGAAAAGCAAATCAATGTTAGCCTTACGCCTGGCCTTTCCGTTGAGACCAAGGTACTCGAACTGGAGAACAGAGGTACTGCAAAGTTAGTTTTTTGGGATATGGGGGGGCAACCCCAGTTCCGATTTTTTCAGGAAGACTTCATCGGAAAGGCACATGTTGCCCTGTTAGTATTTGATGTTTCCCGATATTCTTCCTTATTAAAGCTTGAAACTGAATGGATACCCATGCTTGAAAAACAAAATTTGCTAGGGAAAAGCACGCTGATTCTTGTGGGTAACAAGATAGATTTACATCCTGGATTCAATCCCGAAGAGACCAAGGAGCTTGCCCAGAAGTATTCGATGAAAACGTTTTTTGTTTCGGCGGCAACGGGGGAGAATGTTAATGAGCTATTCAACGAAATAACGGGATTGTTGTCCAAGGACAAGATTACTGAGTACATTACTTTTGAAAAGTATGAAGATGAGCATCAATGACAAAAATGAGCGTTACTCCATGGATAAAGCTTTAATGCAATTACAGATTAACCCATGTTGTTTGGTGGCTTCGTTTGAGAACACTCGCGATCCTGTGTGCTTGTGGCGAGAGATTTAATTATAAAATTGATCCAGCCAGCGTCGAGTCAGAGCTAGGAGAACGAGGAATTGCCCCCATTTTGGTTTCTCACGGAGATCATTTTGTAACGCTTTACGTCGACCGAAACTATTCTGTTCGAAGCGTGGAGAAAGTGTTGCTTGCCACGGGAAGAACCGAAACAGTGCACGCACCAGCTGGTGGTGGAATGAGTCCTCCAGAGATTAAGGAAAAAATCTCGCAGTTAATGAAAGATATTGACCCGGAAAAAAACCATATTGCATTTTTCTCGCGAGTCGCTTCTATTTTCCACACATCTGACGAGCTCTTTGCTGCGGGAAGATACACAGGATACGAGTTGTGGATCAGGAAAAGACAGACTTTGCTCAAATTGGGGGCTCATTTTAAACTTGATCCAGAATTAGTCATCAGCAACGAGTTGAAACCCATTTTTGACAAACTTGGTAAAACTAAGTATCTGAAAGGAGAGAAGACTCTGGCAATACAAGAAGTTATTTCGCCACAGTTTTTCCTCGGTATTGCTCAAGGAATACTTGATGCAATTCATGCTCATGTGGAGAATCGGGACATGGTCATTGAGATTGAGCACAATATTCTTGAAAACACATTATTCCTACGACTAAAGCAGAAGTGAGGTCGTGAGAAGGGGCTCTTTATTCTTAAGTCATGGGATTTAAGTTAGGGTTTTATTATTAATCACTCACGATAACGGTAGTTCTTGAAAAGAGAAAGAAGAGGGGGGGATTGGAGACCAAGCTCAGATTTATGCCTAGTCTTCCGCATCAATAGGGAATTGCACAATACCGTACCCGTATGCCGGATCTACACCCTCAGAACCAAGGTCTAAGGCGAAAGAGTGGAGAAGGCCTCTTATTGTGTCTGTTCCTGTGTCTCCAAAGTTTCCTACTGGGAGTTTTCCATACATTGCTATGAGCATCGCGATGAAACCACTAACGTGTGGTGCAGCCATAGAAGTCCCGCTCCAGAGGGCATAGCCACCATCGAGATAGGTGGACAGAATAAAGTCCCCTGGTGCTACTACTTCGACGAAATCGCCAGTGTTAGAGTAGAACGTGAGTAGGTCATAAAAACTTGTTGCGCCAACTGCAATGACTTCCGGATACGCCGCAGGCCAAGTTAACTCTTCGGTTGAAGCATCGTTATCGCCGTCGTTGCCGGCGGATGCAACCAATACAACTCCATTGTCATAAGCAAATTTGATGGCATCGTAGACGAATTCGGGAGGTTCTTCGCCTCCAGAGTCGAATGACATGTTGATGATATCAGCGTCGTCTGCGGTTCCAACGATTCCGTCGGGTCCTTTTACAGCAGCAACAATGCCGTCAGCTACCCATTGATCTTCTCCCATCATGTCTTCGCCACTGATAACTTTGATGCTGTATAGCTCAACATTCGAGAACATCCCTGCTACACCATAATCATCTTTGATAGCACCGATAATGCCAGCAACGTGAGTTCCGTGACCCACTTCGTCGCTGGGGTTGTTTCCTCCAGTAGCATCATATGTCCATTTAATGTTGTCAGCTAAGTCTGGATGGGTCAGATCAATTCCTGTGTCTAGAATTGCTACTTGTACTTTTGAGTCCTCGAATTGGTCTCCAAAGTAGTTACCATTGTATAGTCGACTTATGCCCCATGGAATTTCAGAGTCAAATTCCTTTAGTTCTTTTGCCCATTTCTTCATTGCTTTTTTGTAGGGTTTTTCATTGAAGAGATCGTCGAATAAGTCTTTCAAGTGTTCCTTGACGTTATCGCCATTTCCATAATTGTGGTCAGGAGAAGAAAGATCTGCAGGTAGATGATCAAAATCATCTGAAGGTGTGCTCCAGAAGGGTGTGGACCAGAAAGGCGTGGACCAGAAAGGCGTGCTCCAGAAGGGTGTGCTCCAGAAGGGTGTGGACCAGAAAGGCGTGGACCAGAAAGGCGTGCTCCAGAAGGGTGTGGACCAGAAAGGCGTGGACCAGAAAGGCGTGGACCAGAAAGGCGTGGACCAGAAAGGCGTGGACC
>JAJRWK010000261.1 GCA_024276795.1 archaeon
AGTTCAGATTCGAGAATTGCTCTTCGTTTTTCCGCTAGTTTCGCAGGAATTCCTCGTGATAATACTTCACTAATGCCTACCCGCCCTCCTGTTGACGCTGATGCGCTTAGGAGAATGCCTTTTAATTCAGAGAACTTTTCTGTGGCAAAGCCGATGAAATTGTCTTTCCAAAATCCCGGTCCAGCAACGATTATTGCTTCGGGTTTGTGTTTCTTCTGAAGTTGAGTAAGGTATTCTGCAAGATCCAGCCAGAATTGTCTTGTTTCTTGCTCGTGTTCTTTTGCAGAACTGGCTTTTCTCGAAACAGTTGGCCGAAATTCAGCAACAATTCTTGTGGAGTGCGTGGAGACCAATGCCACAACTGCTTCGTCG
Organism: archaeon; assembly: GCA_024276795.1. Taxonomy (GTDB): domain Archaea; phylum Asgardarchaeota; class Heimdallarchaeia; order Heimdallarchaeales; family JAJRWK01; genus JAJRWK01. Next base: position 373 of record JAJRWK010000261.1, read on the forward strand.
CTTTCCATACCAACAATGATGAGAGGAGCCTGCTTTGAAGCCTCGACTGCTTCTTCAATCTGGTGAAGGTCTTCCTTAGACCATTGTTCCTTCTTAATTGTGAGAGGTTCATTTATCTTGAGGGATAACGAATGATGTGAATAAAGATCGATTTTATCCTCGGGACCTTCTACTATTATTCCATGTACTCTTAGGGAATCAGAAAATCCAGTGATTTCGACTTGTTCGACTTTTACACCTAATGAAAAGGTTTCACGTCGGCCCTCATCAGGTCTATCCGTGTCTTGAGTGGATCTTCTAATGCGCCTGGTCGTCTTAGCGATTACAACATCACCAGGTCTAATAAGCAATGACAGCGAATAGATGTCGTCAAGAGTTTGCGGAAGGAGTTTGATCATTCCTCGTCTTAGATCTTTGTGCAGAACTTGCATGGTGCCGAGTGATTTTCGTCCAACACTTATAAGAAGTAATGGATAAGAATAGTCATAGAGATGACCCGGTCAGGCATAGATGCTGAAAGAGAATTGGTAAACAAAATGTGGAAGGCGGGATTTGCAGTAATGCGCGCTCCAGCTTCCGGTGCTGCAAGCAAAACGCCACGACCTGATTTACTGGCCGGGAAGGCCGAAATTGGAAAAATTTACGCAATCGAATTAAAAATTAGTAAGAGTTCCAAAATCTACATTGAACCCCATGAAATCGAGGGATTAACCCTATTTGCGGAGAGATTCGGCGCAGAAGCAATTATTGGTGTAAAATTCAAAGGGAAACGCACAGGGTTCTTGTTCCTTCATCCGGGAGAATTGCGGCAAACCAAGAGCGGCAGATACGTGATTGATCTCGAAGTGGCTAGAGCACGTGGGAATGATTTAGCGGCTCTTGCGTCGGGAAAGGTTCAGCAAAGATTTGATGAAACTTACTAATTTCGGAGGTTTATTCAGTGGTAGTACGTCCAATAGTTATTCGCATGTTGACTTATGAGGACACGAATCAGATCATTGAACTAGAGAGGCTTTGCTTTGAATACCCCTTAGGCGAGAGAACAATTCAGACATACATGGAAATGCTCGACCAAATTAGTGTTGGAGCATTTCAGAATGGACGATTGATTGGGCTTGTGCTAGGGGTCGTTGAGAATGATAGTCTACACATCGTAATGGTCGCTGTCCACCCACTTTACAGAAGGCAAGGCATTGCATCAACATTGATGGAGAAAACAGAGAATCTAGCGCTTGCTCGAGACATCAAGTACTTCACGTTAGAAGTGGATGTCTTCAACAGCTCAGCCATTAAGCTATGTCAGAAACTAGGTTACCGAATTACCAGAATCATTGAGAGATATTATGAAAACGGCAATGATGCGTTCCTAATGACAAAACGAGCTGGGCAAGAGTTTGCATAGAATTTAATAAGAAAGGAAGTCTTGTCAAATGTAGAGTCTGGGCATTTTGTCTTTGGAGGATCAATAATGAAGCTAAGCAAGAAGGGTACGATTACCATTCCAAAAGAGATCCGCGATGAACTTAGTCTTGAGGTTGGGGACAAGTTCACTGTAACAAAATTGGGGGACATAATAGTTTTGCAAAAATCGGTCGACGCGAAGAAAAGCTTGCAAACTCTTAATAAATACAAGAAGTCAATCCCGACTGATGATGTTTCCCCTAAAGATATCGAAGAGATGATATGGGGACTCTTGGGACAACAATTAATTGCACATGAAGATAAAATAATCAATCGAACCGAAAATAAAGGAGTCCAAATCCCAGGGATAAAAACAATCTTCAAAGAAACCGTAGAACAGATCCAAAAAACTTGGGAATCATGGGAAAAAAAGGATTATGAATCTTTTTTCCTAGACCTGGCAGCCTTGTTTGACATTTGGTACGCGGGTTTGGTAGTGGAATCTGTTCGAAAGCTTCGAGTACTTTTGGACACAAACGGAAACTCTCCTATAGACCCACTAGTGCTATTCTCTGTTCCGATAGCAACGGCGCTAGAAATGTTTCAGCAAAAAGCGGCAGACCTCGTAACGGCAGACCTCTTGACAGCGTTAGAGATAAAACATAACCTCAAAGTTTCCCAGCAAGAATTAGAAAGAATATTGAATGGTATTGATGCTTACCATCAATCTTTGATATTGTCTCTTCGATTTGCAAGAGAAATCAGCAAGTTAAGCAGAAACACGGTGGGTCAAAGGGAATACTTGTTTGAAAGAGAAGAACTACTCAAAGAAATCAAGAAAATCTTGTCCAGACCATTCAAGAAAAGAAGAATACTCAAAAAAGTTGAAGACAAATATGTTCCACCTGAACCAGAAATCAATAGTAGCACGATTAATACCTCGGATTCAGAGAGCGTACCATCAATTCCCGATCTCCCATCAGTCCCAGGGCCAGTTGAGAATAAAAAGATCTAGAAGGTTGAGGGAACGACGACTATTTGTCAGAAATATGGTGGAGTATTGAACCATCGTAACTGAGAGGAATGGTTTTTGCTTATCATTATACATGATGCTGTAGTTGCGAACTCACATAAATGGTCAGCGGATTCAATGAACAAAATCATAAGCGAAAAGATGAGTTCGAGGAAATCAATCTTGATGTTGTTCGTGGGGAAATTTAATCCGAAAATGTTAGCCCAAGATTCTAACTATGGCCATAGCAAGCCCCGCGTTTCATGATGTATGATTATAAGTTCGGGAATAATCGCTCTTCCTATTTAAGAAACAATGACCAACAAGGGAAAGAACACAAAAAATGAAAGGTCAATACCTAATTGAAAGAGCTTTTTCCGAAATTCTTTGCTGAAAATAGGTATCTAAAACAATTGAAACAAGATTAATCCGCAAATAAAGAATTGCAACAGTTTTAGACCAATTAGGATTCTATAATTGGATTATACAAAGAAGAGAAAAATCAAGATAGGAGTTCAAATCCGAGAAAACCTATTAGCTTTGAGAAAAATAAACGGTTTGTGCAAAAACTCTGGCCACCAGCTCCTAAACTGCAATTATTGTCATTGTTGAGCCCACACCATCGATTTTCCGGATTTCCCCTGTTATCAGTTCTCGCAGATGCTTTGTGTTGTCCACTTCTACTTTGATAATGAT
>JAJRWK010000262.1 GCA_024276795.1 archaeon
GCTTAGAAAAGCCAGACTTGCCTATTATCGCAAATAGTGACAAAATAATTTAAGATTTCGTCAAAAGAATCGACAAAATTAGAGAAAACACAGTATATTGTTCAAATTTGCAATTTTTTATTGCTTGTTTTTTGATAGTTGATCTTATTTAAGTAGGGCCAGGGAGTCGGAGAGTTGTTACTGGGAGGTTTTCGCTTCTCCATTCTTCATTGCAAGAATTTATCAAATATCTGACGGAAAAGACTGTAGGGTAGGTCGGTAATGAGTGGACATCGGTTGAGTGGACAATCAAGAATGGGAACGCTTAGACGGTTTGGATTCCAGTTCCCTCAAGAGCATGGTTTGACCGCGATATGGAGCGCTTCCACGATTCTTTCTTTAGGGTTCATCCTTGCCTCAAAGGCAGATTCTTGGGGCACGCTCCTCTCAATATTATTTGCTATAATCATACTCCTATCCTCAGAAAGCATATCCCGAGTAATCAGATCTCGAAATATCCATGCTTCAATCATCCCAGGTATTTTGGTGTCGGGAATGTCATTGCTCTCAGTTGCTCTGTACCTTACGACTCCATTTGAGCATTTTCTATTTGGTCTTGTTATTTTCACTTTTCTTTCTTGGGCCTTGTTGAGCGCGATTTTCGGAGCACAGTCTACCGTTTCTTTGTCACTGGGAGCGTTCTCATTGTCGGCGATTTTTCCCTTACTTGTAGCTATGGGCTCAACCGTGGGCACAATGGAAGAAACACTTCACTTACTTGCGATTTGGTGGCTATTCTCAGGACTAACTGTTGTGTTGGTTTTGCATGTTCAAGTTGTTCGTCGTAAAACTTCGAAAAATATTCCGATCATAATTTGGGCATTCTTCTTAATTGCTTTCATTCCCGTAATACTAACAGGATTGGCATCTGTTTGGGTTTTGCTATCCACGATCGAGCCGACTCTTCACGGAATCCGAAAGGCATTTTCTCGCACCAGAACTACCCAAAAACTTACACGTAAGGAGTATAAAATCATGGGGAGAAACTTGACGCTCCGACTCCTTCTATTTGTTGGGATCATTCTAGTAGTGAAGTATTTTGCAGATTGATTTTCAAAAAAGTATATTTGCGATAAGCGATTATCTTTTTTGATAGCAAATGACGAAGGTGTTTCATGTCGAAGGAAAAGAGCTCAAAGAAATCAAAGAACCGTATGTTTTCTTTGATGGGGACGTATATGTTATAGACAACGATTCAGAGATTTACATCTGGCTTGGGAAAGACTCAGGAGTTGACGAAAAAGGGGTTGGTGCTTGGGCCAGCCAACAGCTTGACTTAGAAAGGCGTGGGGAACCCCGAGTTATCACCGTTGTGCAGGGTGAAGAACCGGAAGAATTCCTTAAACTTATAAGTTTTGAAATCAAAGATGCGGACACCCCTGGATTTCTACGGCATGCCAAACTCGACATAGTCGAATTCAAGCTTTACAAGGTAGAAGCAGACAAACAAACGAGAAATCTTGATAAGGCTAGCGTGAAAGAGGTCCCTATCTCAAAGAAGTCCCTAGACAGCGATGATGTGTTTGTTCTAGATGGCAACGAATCAATTTTCGTGTGGTATGGATCTAATTGCAACGTAGAAGAGAGACGTGGCGGAAGTGCTGTGGCTCAGATGATTGATGCTGAGAGACACAGGGTTCCAGTGGTTTACTATGTTGAAGAAGGACAAGGGGGCAAGGTTGAGAAAAACTTCTACGCCCTGCTCGAGAAAATCGAACAAGGTTATCGCCAAGATATTTCTGCTGAAGACAAACGTGAAATGAAATATGCCGTATCTGAATACGATGCTGAAAAGCCAGAGAAGAAAAAGAAAAAGCGGGGATTCTTTTCTCGTCTCTTTAGGAGAGGATGACTCCGGCTAATTACTTATATTCAGTTTTTTCCTTATTCTCTCAATTGCAAGATAGGCTTCTTTTTTTCGCTCTATAAGAGGGGACCACCCTCTTGCATCGCTGTTTTCTGCAATCAGAAGATCTGGTTCTATTTCTGCGAGGATCTCTGGGGGCCATCCTTGATTTTGCAATACTTGATAGATTTCGTTCATCGAGCGGGAGAGTTCTCTATTGTCTTCGCTATCCGTCCATATTCGAAGAGACTTATCGGGTGCCCAAGACCCAGTTGTAACATATGAAGACGGGAGGGGTTCTTCTTCATTAATCTCTTTCGTCGGTGATGTAACAGAAACACCATACTGTTGTAGTCTTTCAATGAATTGTCTGAATTTTTTGGGAGGGACCGGATCAACTCCAAGTCTTCGATATCCAAAGAATTCAATATCGCTTGCATACAAGGGGATAATTTTTTGCTTAGCGCGCAGAATCGATTTGAGATGTGTTTTCTCAGAATAGAGTATCCTCGGAATGTTCCCCGAAAGGACAAGTTGAGTAGCATTTGACCAAGCAACCGAGGTAAGAGTAAAAATGATTGAATCTTCAGTTTCTGGTGAATATTCAATAAATGGGCCGGGTAGGTGTATCATGGTTCGTTTTAAGTGGTTGAGTGCTTTCAAGTAAGCAAAGGGTTTCCCAAATCCTTTTGCCCAATAAGCATTCGCAAGAACTTCGGTTATTGTTGGCTCTCTTTTCTCAAACGGATTTAGATCATTTCCGAATTGTTGTGAAAGTAAGTAGTGTTCTGCATCTATTGCAATCCAGCGTATCCCTAACGATGAGACTTCGTGAAGTACTCTGGGGCTTACTGCTAGTTCTGGAGGCCAGAAGCCTGGAGAGCTGACTTTGAACAGTTTTTTCAACAGTTTTTGATGTTTCTCCAACTGTGCTCTTATTCTGTGCGAGGGCAGAAGGGGAAGAATAGGATGACTGTATCCAGTGAGAAGAAGTTCCGCCCGTTTCTGTTTAACTTCTAGTTTTATGGCTTCGATAATTTCTGGTGATGTATCCGCTAGGTATTCAATGGTATGACCTGTTAGATTATGTAAGATAACGCAGTTTTCTAAAGATTGTATTTCTCTAAGCATTGGCAGATATGACGTTTTCACAACGTTTGGCAACTCTTTTCTTGGAATCTCGGCGTAGTCAGTATTCCAATGAAAGATAATAAAGACTTTTTGAGCCATTACAAAGTCATATCAAGGTTTGCTCTTTTAAGCAAATCTCTATAATCGGGGAGGAAAACAATACATTTTCCATTTGTCTCAAACAAATCATCTATTCACAAGAGAGTAACGGTTTCCTAGACGATAGAGTAAGAATGTAGAAACAATGCTGAGTAGTGTAAATAGGACTAACTCATAATTAGATCCCAGAATAGCTTTGTCTAGAACAATCGCTAAAGGGTCGTATAACCCAAAATATCCCTTATGGTACCACTTCACCTCTGAATTCGCAGATAGCTGAACAACAAACCACAGAATAGTGAAGACATAGAAAGTCTGGGCAGTTCGCGATCCTTTCTCCTTGCAGATAATTCCTGCAACAGTGATACTCGAAGTCATGAAGTAGTAGAAAGGTATTGCTACGAGCATGGAATAGGCTTCCCAAAAGGTAAACTTTGTCTGTCCGATGATGATTTCAGATAGGATAAGTAGAATGGAAGAAGTAAGCCAGATGAACA
>JAJRWK010000263.1 GCA_024276795.1 archaeon
ATAACCCATTCCTCAAAATCATCAATCGGGATGGTTGGAAGGCTTTCAGTTGAAGTTCTAGTTTTTCTCTTTGATTGCTGTTTGTCTCTTCGAAACCATCGCATGGGCGTTCATTCTATTCTTGAATTCCAAGAATAAAAAACCTTGAGCAAACTGCATTTTTGTCTAATTTCGCTTCATTTCCAACATGTAGGGGGTTTTGTTCTCATCATTGGAGAAGTTTGAGGAAATAAGAATATTAAGAAGTAATTCACAATACGACTAGATTCCAGGTAAATGTCCAGAAGAACAAAAACATGAGAGTACTTGTTATAAGACTGAACTTAACAACGGTCCCAGTCGTTTCATTTGGGAGGTACTTCCTTCTTAAAATTAATGAGGAGACGTAGTGAAATCCGACAAGCATGACCAGACCAAACCATCCGCTCCACTGAAGTGGAATAGGAATCAAGCCGGTAACTATTCCGGCCACAATTGACAGGTGTAATTTGATCGTATTGATCTTTTCTTTTGGTTCCATTCGATCCAATTTCAATATGGGGAAGAATCCGTAGTGTGGTGTCTGGCTCAAATACCTCTGCCTCCATATCTTGCTTTCGGTAATTGGTTTTAGGTTTTTTTATCCTGGCTCATAAAACATAGCTTCGGATAAGAAGTAAGAACATGACATAGGAAAGTCGAGATTGGCTTGAAATCATGAAAAGATAACTGGGCGTTATGGAACAGTAGCTGTAACAGTAATTCCCGTAGGGCTTACTGCTTGAAAGTTCTGCCCAGTTGCGAAGGCAGAAATGTCGTAAACTCCGTTTCCGAGCGAAACCGCTACAGCGTCAGACCCTGTTGTATCGGCATATGGCACGGGAAGAAGCTGATTCGAAAGAATTAGTGTAACAAATGCCTGAGTTGGCGTTGAAGGGGCGTTGAATTGAATTCTCATCGCTACAAGGATCTGCGTTGAAATGCTAACATTTCTCCCGGCGCTTTCATATCTGATGGAAAGAGAAAATGTAATGTTGGCTTCAGGCGACTGGTCTGTGGGAACTGCGCGTTGTATTCCGAAGGCAGTTTCTTCGAGAAGGAGGAAGAATCCTTGTTCGTCAAATGCATTTTCAATATTTTGAAGGATGCCTTGCAACCTAATTTCTGCAACGTTGGGGGCGATAGGCGTTCTGGTAAATTCACCCAGAATGACTTGACTTGCCATGTGGACTTCTGAGATGACGTTGTCAATTCGCAGTAGGGAAGATTTTGCATTCGGATTCGTATTACGATTTGCTTCTAACTCGACAGATAAGAGCGTGAATGCAATTGACATGGAGTACAGGAGGACAACCATGGTGATTACGAGGAAGATTTGGCCTTTTTGGTTTTTTCTCATGCTTTTTTACACACTCCATGTCGTGATCGTGATTGTATACTCTGCGCTTTGCTGGAAGACAGTGAAGACGTTGTAAGTGATAAATGAAAGGGCTGTATTCTCGGGAGGGGTTATTCCAGCGTTTGCAATATCTATTATTGAAGACGTTGTGCGATCAAGTAATGATAACCGGAACACATATTTGGGACCGAGGGCCGCTTGAATGGTTTGTTTTACCAATAGTTTTGAAGGGTGGTCCTCAGCAAGAGCCCCTGGGCTGGCTGCGGCATCACTGATATACTGATCCAAGTCGAAAGTAGCTCTTAAACTTGCTATTGCTGCGTAAACATCCTCAGAAGGATCAACTACTTCGTTAGTTGTTGAGACGACGTTGACTCGAGCTTGATATACAAGAGTTGTGAGTAGAAGTAGCAGTGAGACTGAAATTAGCACTTCAACAACGAAGAGCTGTCCTTTAGAATTCATTTTTCCCATATCTTAACCTCCATGTACAATAGGATTCCTCTACTCACAATAGTCCTAGTAAATGTAAATTCCGAAAGGCTTGTTACTGCTGGCTCCAAGGGAGTCAAATGTCTGTCATCTATGGGTTGGGGATAAGAGCGAACAGAGTATGATAGGATTTCGTCAGTTCCGGCAACTGTGTCAACGTTTCTCCCAAGATTAACCACGATGACAAGACCGGTGTCTGCAATAGGAAATTCCCCTCTCCATTCGGATGCAGCGGCTATGAACGTTCCTGTAGTTTCTCTAGAAAGGAGAGAAGTTCTGTTCAAGTATACACTAATGTGTGACATTACGTTTACTCCGGCAACTGCGTCGTCAACAACAGAAATAGCGTAAGGGAAAGGATTCGCGGTATTGTTGGGGGAATTAGTAATGATGCTTCTGACTTCTGTTGGAGGCGTGGCAACTCCGTTGGGTCGAGTGACGGCCGCATAGTCAAAACCTTGAAGCTGGGGAGTGTATTCGACAAAAGCAATAACGACGTATTTGTCTTGAGTCGCAGAGGTTAGAGTTGCGGTGAAATCTCCAGTGGTTGTCGTTGTGGAAGTAGTAGTGAGAACCGCTTGTGCCAGTCCTGGAGACCCTAGGGCCATGAGATGTACAGTCTCTCCACTTAAAGGCTGCCCGTAGAGCGACACTGTTCCAGCAACATCAATAGTGGTTGCAGCTCCATTTGGAAAACTCGTGGATGTTATTTGAACCAAGACAGGAGTGAAGAAACGAATTGCAACATCCCAATCGGCGAAAACTTGTTGTCCATTCATTGTGATAGTAGAGTAGGTCAATCCCCAATTGGGAGGTGCCTCAAAAAACAGTCGACCAATTTTCCCAGCATCGGCTTCTCTAGGATGAGATCCTTTCAGACCAAGAATGAAATCGACGGGTAAGGTCAATGAGTTAAGGGTCTCCCAGTTTTCCGGATTACCGCGAGTGCTCAGAAGACCTTCGGTAATAGCAAGTGCGGCTTTTTCCCGGGTCTGTGCGACACTTTGAGACCTCGAATCACTTATTTGCTGAATGGTGAAGACGGTCATTTGGGTCATTACTAGTAGGAAGAGTATCATTGCAGCCATTAAGTCAATTCCCCTGGCTTGCCCGCGCTTGTCGCGCATGATGTGTTGTTTCATATTTGCCGCCCTTTTGAATATTATCGATTATCTATTTATTCTTCTGAGAGCACAGCTTCCTCGAGTAAGCTTTTCACATCATCAAGCGTGTTTTCTAATTTAATTAGCTCTAGACCTTGTTCGAAAAGAGACGTAAGCCTGACAACGGTTTCTTGTGCTTGTTTTTTCTCTTCAGAGGCAAGAAGCCTAATTGCTTCCTTTAGCTCATCCAAGTCTTCCTTTCGGATGAGGGCTTTTTCCAAGTTATCTATTCGTTCCACAATAGGACCCAGATCTACTGAAACAGTCCCTCCGCCCCCAGCCACCGCTCCTCCACCTTTCTCAATAAGGGCTTTCAGCTGGTTTATGACTTGGATGAGATAATGATTAGTCTGATCCATTTTTCGATTCAGGGAGTCTACTTGTTCTTTGAGTACTTTTACTTCATCATCGATCTTTCCCATAATATTATCACCTTTTCAACAGTTCATTACACGGGTAGGGTGAAACCAAACAAGTCTGAGGTTATGAAGGCTTTGTAAGCAATGTATCCGGTAATCATCATAATCGCAGAATGCAATAGGCCGTGCTTGATTGTTCCACTAGCCATTTTTCCAGCCACTAGACCGCTGAAGAAGCCTTCAATTGCGACGAAGTACATGAACAGAATTGTGAAGGGACCGATTGGAATGGATATTGTACCCAGATCAGTCCCGATCCCAAGGCTAATGGATTTCTTGCTGAATGGGACAAAGAAGGACTGAAAAAGAACAATGATTACGCCGAGAAGCACGAAAAAGGCAATATATACGATGTAGAGGTAGGGGCGAATTGCGCCAATCCTTTCTTCCTCAACATTTAGAATTTCTTGCGTGTGTCGTTCTGCAGCTTCAAAGATTTTTTCCAGATCCCCGCCAGCTCTTTCAGCTTCTAGAATGAGAATATTCGCCCGCCGAGACAAGGGAGTGTCTACTTCCTTCATGAATTGTCTCATTGCTTGGGGGAAAGGAATACCCCAAGAAATCTTAGAAGACAGCTTTCTTAGCGGTGCTGTGATGGGGCCGTAGTCTCTCTTCGCGGCCTCTTGTATAGCCCTGGGAAGACTCATTCCGATCTTTTGAGCATCAGCAATTTCTCGGAGTAGAAACGGTAGTTGTTTGTCAATTGCTCTCTCTCGACGATATTCTCGTTCATAGATCATGATCCCAGGTATTGCTACAAGAACAACTATTGCGAAAATGATCCAGTCATTAATTGTCAATCCAAGCTCATTGGGAATGATACCGTCATTTCCGGTAGAGGTTGTTGCAAAGCCTAGAAAGGCTTCATTTGAAGGAGATCGAACAATTCTTGTATCCATTATGAAATCAATTAATCCAATCAAAAATAACACAGATGCTAGTATGCCTGAGAATAACCAGATGACTCGCTCTCTAGTGAAAAAGGGGGCGCGGCCAACAATAATTTCTTCTTCAACTTCTTCAATTTCAAGGATTTTTGATGACATTTCGTGACCTCCTTATTGTTCGGGCTGTAGCCCATCGACCATGAGTAGGATCATTGTCTGTAGCATTGGAATGATGACAAAAACGAGAATCGCGGTGAACAACAAGATTACACTCGGTTCCATGGTACCTTGCATAGAAACCATTGCTAGCATGACAACAAAGAAGACAGGAGCAACGACGCACATAACCAGGAATAGTTCAGCAACAAGACCGAGACTTTCAATGAAGTTCCTTTGTTCATTGATTTTGTCCTGCATTAGATTGGCTGCCATGGTTTCCAAGTATATTTGGAGGTCTCCACCAGATGTGAACACACCGATGATGCCTTCCAAGAAGTTTGCGAACTTGTGAGACGGTGATCGTTTAACAGCGTTATCCAGTGCTCTAACAACGTCTTCATTGAATAACTGAATGTCTCGAGCAATTTTGGATGCTTCTTCAGTGATAAGACCTAAATCTTGTTTTGCCATTGAAAGAAAAATTTTGTCAGGGGTAACTCCTGCGCTTGCCATAGCGGCCATGTATGAAGCAGCGGCTGGTAAGCTTGAATCAATTTTCCTTTTCCTTTCACTTGCTACATAGCTGGGATAGACTAAGTAATAGATGATGATTGAAAGCCCGACAATCATCGAGAATAGCGGAACGAAGATAAAGGGTAGACCACGAAGTAATAAAAATTTGACAATCAGAAGGATAACGAATGAGCTGAGGGTTGCAACAATACTCCAAAAAATTGCAATTGAGAGATACATCCGTAGGCTTTTTCTGATGTTAGCTTTCTCAATTTGGATTCTTAAGTCTGCAAATCGGTCCAAATAGTTTTCCAGCATGCTTCCAATGTATTGATAAGCTAGCCGTTCTAGTCTTCCAGCCATGCTTCATTCCTCTAACTCTGGTATAGCTTATGCGTTAGACTACTTAATCTTTATCGGCGCTTAAGAAAGAAAAAGAAGTCCCGAAGACGATCTGTCCTAATGGGATTTGTGGACTTATGCTTCCAGCCCTCGCTTGGCGCGTTCAAAGGTTTCTTCGGGATTGGAATAATACTCTCGAATCATTGCACTAACGTCTCGATAGTGGCGGATGTGTTTCTTAACCATCCATTTGAGAACGGTTTCACGTTTTTTAATCTCATCCCAGCATTCCTGTTCTGAAAGACCTGAAGTGCCACGGATTTTTTCGATAGTGTAACTTCTTCCCATGTAGGTAAACATGTCTTTGGTAGCATTCCATTGAAAGACCTTATTTGTGAGCAACTCTTTGGTTACTGGATCGATGTCTATGATCTCGGTGATATTCATACATCTACGAGCGAATTTTCCTCGAAGGCGAACTTTGGTCTGAATGTGAATCAGATCTAGTGTTCTGAGCATATCTTTGGGAACGGACATAGGTTTGTTCACAAGCCTGTTGATCACTCCCTCAACCGAGTCTCCGTGAATAGTGCCTAGACCGCTATGACCAGTGCTCATTGCTTGGAATAAAACGTAGGCTTCTTCACCACGGATCTCTCCGACAATAATGTAATCGGGTCGTTGCCTCATAGCAGCTCGGAGAAGATCATACATTGTGATTTCTCCTTTCCGAGTTCCTGCAGCTGTTTCTCCAATGCCACCGCGAGCAACACTAGGAATCCAGTTTTCTTGTGCAATGTTGAGCTCCGCAGTGTCTTCAATCGAAATAACTTTTACGTCTGGCTTGATCAGCATTGCCAGAGCATTTAACAGAGAGGTTTTTCCAGCAGCCGTGCCTCCCGCAACGAGAAGAGAGATCCTGTGTTCCATGACAAACCAGTAGAATGCTGCGATTTCGGAACTTATCGTATTGTTAATAATAAGATCTGTGATCGTCCAAGGGTCTGCTTTGAATTTACGAATGGTGAAAGTAGAACCTCGTTGAGTTACTTCACGTCCGAAGGTCAGCTGGACACGGGAGCCATCTTCAAGTGCTGCATCCAAAAGAGGTTGAGCGATGCTGATGTGCCTCCCCGCTCTCTGAGCCAATTTGATCACGAAACTGTCTAGTTCATCTTCTTTTTCGAAGACAATATTGGTAGGAATCGATTCGTATTTTCTGTGCCAGATATAAATTGGGATTCCTACTCCGTCACAAGAGATATCCTCAACCAGGTGGTCTCGCATTAGTGGCTCAATCTTCCCGAAACCGATCAAGTCTCTGATTAAGTAGTACATGACTTTATCGAGCTCTTCTGGCTGGAGAGCAACCTTGTAATCACTTATGATCTTGTTAATCTTTCTCTTGAGGTATTCTTCTGCTTTGGATTTATCCCCAAAAGTTCTGAAATCAATGTCTAACTCTTCAATAAGAACGTCTTTGATAAAATGAAAGGCTTTCTCTTCTTTGTTGTTCATCGGGCTTTCCATGACAACGTATTGGGTTCTCTTGGAAATGGGATCAGTTTGAATGAGAGCAAATGCAAATGGGGGGATTAATGGATAGGTTTCTTCGAGAACAGGCATTGCCCCGGTTTCTATAAGTGGATCATTTGAAGGCATGTTTGGCATCATTCCCATGGGCTATCAACTGTTTTCGAGTTATTTATTCCTTGTGGCAAAAATCGGAAGTAACATTTTTGCTATTTTTTGAAAAAAGAAGAATACGCATGAAATCTAGGTGAAAAGAAGCAAACTTCAAAAGTACCCCTAGTTCAAGGCGTACGAATGGGATCAGGGGTTTTACGCACTGGTCAATCTGAGAGTATAGGCTCCGGCAGAATAGGAAAGTGTGATCGTGTGTTCTGTTGCTGAAGAATGAAGGATCCCCGATATAGACACTGCGGTTGCATTTATGGGAACGTTATGAGTAGCCACAGAATTAGTTTGGTCATCAACGAAGTAACCAGCCAGTTGTATTGTTTGCAAACCACCCACAGCACCATCAACGACTGCTTCTATGTAGAATTCCTTGCCTTCTATGAGGTGAGGTAATGAAAGCGAGACCGTACTGGAGAAACTGGTTCCTACTCCATAGTTCGAAATGCTCATGCTTGCCTCCTCGAATAGAATCTGAACTTTCCGAGCTACGTCTTGTACCAAGTTTGTCAGAGATTCTGAAGCGACGATTAGCTCGGCTTGGGAATCCAAATTTCTATATGTTGTTGTGAATGCTCCTAATGCGAGTACTCCGATAACGAAGGCACTCAAGTAAATGACATATTCTGAGGGCATTTTATTTTCTCCTCTTATAGCTTCTTTAGATTATTAAAGTGATTGAATTATGACTTGAGTCGTTATTAGTTGGACGTCAAGAATGTAAGTGCCAGTAGTTGGTGTAAGTAACCAAGGTGTTTCGGTAAAATCTGCTCCTCCGTCAGTGTCGGTAGTGCCCGTGATGCTTGTTTGCCCCGATGCAGTCACGCTGGTTTGAGAAACAGTAGTCTTGCCATGTAAAATTCTAAATTGGTAATTTCCATCTGATTCTTGGATTGGTATTGGAAATGAGAGTACGATTCGATTCAGCGTTAGTTGCAAGTGAGTGTTTCCTCCTGAGTCAACCCACACTTCTGATGTTATAGAGATTCTAAACATTAGGACGTATCCGGCACTTCCACTGACTCCAAGGACAGGGCGGGTCAGATTGAGAATTATTCGGCCAATGTTTGATCCAGCTTGGGAAGAAACGAAAAATGTCTCATAACCGGGCGGATCGGGATCAGTCATTATTCTATGTTGGTTATTCTGAATTGGGCTATTTTCAGTGGGTGATTGAAACACTACCAGCACTGGCATGTTGGAGAGGGAAACTAGAGTAATCGTTTGGGGAGATCCTCCAGCATCTTGATAGTTTACAATTAGGCTCTGTTGCACAACTGGCGAATCAAATGAGCGAACCTCGACACCAGTGCCCGTTGTGAATTTCACGTATCGTGATTCGTTTGCCTTTCCCACTGCAACGTCTAGTGCAGCGATTCCCAATGCTTGTAAGCCATTAACAATGTTGGCTTCATTTTGCTTGATTTGTAACCTTTTGATTTGAGGAATCAAGAAGACATATGCGACTCCCACGGAAGTGACCATGAGAGCAATGAGCAAGGCTGCTGCGATGACCGGACTTATTCCTCTTTTGTCGCGAAGCAAGGGGGATCTTTTGTTTGGCACTATGTTTCAATGTATTGTACTAGTTTCTAAGGTTTGCGGGAATATAGCTAATATATGGTTAGTTTTGGAAATAAATGGCTAAGCGACCTAGCCTTTTACTTTGATTTCACTTTCTTGAACATATTTGTTGAAAGGCTATTTTCTCAAGTTTTCTCTCGTTATTTGCTTAGCTAAGTTTAGTCTTTCCATGGCGGTTGATTTGTCGAAAGCTTCAGAAAAAATTCGAATATAGTTTTCTGTTCCTGAGGGGCGAACAAGCACCCAAGATCGGTCCTCAAAAACGAGCTTGTGTCCATCGATGCTAATGATTTCCTCGGGTTTTAGGTACTGATCGAGGCGTTCTTTTAGTTGCCGGCTCTTTTTCTCGAAAACACTTCTTGATCCTTTGATTTTTTCTTTGACAAGAAATGTTTCGGGAAGCACTTTGCTGAATTCGCCTAGTTGTTTTTCCTGCTCTTTCAACATGTGGAGCATCCGAATAGTTGAATACATGGCATCAGGCCATAACCCCCATTCAGTGAAGAAGTATTTTCCAGATTCTTCGAAAGCAAGTTTAGCGTTTAGTTCTTTAATTCCTTGGATTATAGAAGGAGGGCCGATTGGGGTGTATGCTACTTTTCCGTTGAATTCGTTTGCAGCCCATTCAAAGACTAGGCTTGTGTTTATCGGAGCTATTACGACTTTTTTTGGATGTGTTTCCCAATAGTGAATTGAGAATAGAGTGCCGATGAAGTCTCCGACGAGCACGCGGTGGTTTTCGTCTATGAAGACAACGCGATCTCCATCCATGTCGGTTGCAACCCCGATTGTCGCATGGGTTTTTTCACATATTGCTTGTGTGCTGATGAGATGATTTGGCAAGGGCTCACTGGGTCTTCCTGGGAATTCATCGTTGGGAGTGGTATTGATCTCAACAGTGGACCGACTGGAACCACCGATGATTTCTCGGAAATAGTGAATAGAGGGGCCATGTGCTGTATCTAAGACAATAATTCGGTTAGAATCGTCTATATTGAAATCATCTTTTGCGCTTCGAATCCGATCGAGGTAAGCAAACACTGGTTCTTCAATGAACTCGGAATCACCATAAACCTCCCAGGAGGAGTCTTCCGGGGTTAAAAGAGGAATTTTACCCTTGAAATAGGTACCATCGCCCAGTAGATATATGAGGCCGTTGTCTGATGGAGGCAAGTGCGATCCTGTGACCATTATGCCCCCTTTCGCATCGCTATGCACAATATAGTTGACAGCCACGGGGGTTGGGAGGGCTTCTGCTCCGATGTAGACATATGCTCCTTGAGTCATGGCACCAGAAGCAGCAGCTTGTGCTAATGCTAGGCTTGTTCTTCTGTTGTCGTAGCCTATGAAAATTGGACTTTCTCCGAGGTGATTGATGATTGACGCTCCAATGTTCATTGCTACAGAGGGGTTGAGAGACTTACCTATTTGTGAGCGATAACCGCTTGTTCTAAAATGAATATGAGTATGCTTGCTAGTCATTAGCCTTACCTTTGGGTTATGTCTGCAATTTCATTAATTGTTCTTTATGATCTGTTCAACAAGAGGAAGATATTTGGTTTTGGCACGTTCGAATTCTTCAGAGCTATTCGCTTCGATCGTTACACGTATGAGGGGGCTTGTATTGCTTGCCCGAATTAGAACTCGATTGGCTTCAGTGCTTACCATAACGCCGTCGAGGCTAACGACTTGTCCAAATTCTTTTTCGAACTTATCTCTTAGCTTTTCAATTATGGCGAACTTGGTCTGGTCACTAGCTGGAAGGTCAAATCGTTCTTTATATATGGAAGGAATTTGTTTTCGGAGGATTGAAAGTTTTGTGCCGAAGTGATCTAGGGCCTCTATCATCAGCAACGGGATGACTATCGCGTCGTCGAAAAGAAAGACCTTGGGCGCTATCATGTGTCCGCTGGCTTCGATTCCAAAAATAGCATTCTCTTTTTCTGCTTCAAACGAAAGATAGGAATGACCAACTGGAATCCATTTAACATTAGCTCCCGCTTTTTTTAATTCTTGTTCAACAATAAGTGAAGTTTCTACATTGATAACGATGGAGCTGTTAGGATGTTTTTCAAGTAAGTATTTGGCAATGATAATACCAGTTTCGTCTCCACTCAGGACGTGACCCTCATCATCCACAATGACTGCTCTATCTCCGTCGCCATCGAAAGCAACTCCTAGAGGGTATTGAGAAGTGGTTACCAGTTTCGAAAGTTCTCCCAGTACTTCTGGACCTGGCTCGGAGGGCCGGTTGGGGAATTTTGGATCTGGTTCACAAAAGAGAACCTTTGTGTTGAGTCCGATTACTTGGAATACTCTATTCGCAACAAGCGACATTGCTCCATTGCCACAGTCGATCGCTATTGACGTGTTGGAAAGTTCAGAGAACTTTTTAGCCAGGTAAGCAACATAGTTGTCGTAAGGATCCGTTTTTTCGATAGTTCCCACATTAAAGGCATCTGGATTGTTGAAAGACTCTGAGTCAAAAATTGATTTTACCTCGTTGTTCTCATCGGGTGAAAATCCCATTCCTTTCCCATGGTAGAATTTTACTCCATTCCATTCTGGAGGTAAATGTGAGGCAGTAATGAAGGCGGAAGCGATGTGGTCTTGTTTCCAAGCATGAAAAAGAGTGACTCCAAGAGGAGACGGTTCCACGTATTCGACAGATATTCCCGTGCTTGCTATGCCGGATAAAAGACTTTCAAGCAGAATATGGGTTGAGGCCCGAATATCTCCACCGACCGTGATTTTATTTCCTCCCTTATTGGCGACTAGAGTTCCGTAAGCTCGACCAATTAGATTCATTATAGTAGTATCTAAGTCTTTGTTAAAGATTCCTCGGATATCATAAGCTCTGAAAATGTGCTCAACGCCTAGCTTTTGGGATAGCATTCTGATCAAGTGCACATAGCAGAATAATGTCCATTAAGTTTTTGAATCAAAAGAAGACGAAAGAACGGGGAAGTCAGAGAGATCAAGAAGTTACAGATTATATCAACAAGTGTCAAGGAGCCAAGAGACACAATTTAGGAGTGGCCAATGATAGGGTGAGGCTTATATGCTTCTTCCAGAAAAGACACATCGTCAGGTGATAGATTGACATCAAGAGCCTCGACTGCTTGCTCCACATGTTCAACCTTAGTTGCCCCTAAAATCGGCGCTGTTACATAAGGCTTTGAGAACAACCAGGCCAGAGAGATTTGGGCAGGACTAACGCCTTTTTCTTCACTGAGTTGTTTTACTCTTTCTACAATTTCAAAATCTTCATCTCCAAAGTAGCGTTTCACCAAGAAAGGATCACTTTTCGCCCGGATAGATTGGGGAGGATTAGCCCGAGAGTATTTTCCAGTGAGAAAACCTCTGGCTAAAGGAGACCAGGGAATAATTGCCATCTCCTGATCAATACAAAATGGGATCATTTCGCGTTCTTCTTCCCGATACACTAGATTGTAGTGGTTCTGCATGGAACGGAATGGTTCTAGCCCTAGCTTATCAGCAGTCCATTGTAATTTGGCCAGTTGCCATGTGAACATGGAACTCGCCCCAATGTGAAGCACCTGATGGTCTTCTATGAGGCGATTTAGAGTTCTTAACAGTTCTTCGGAAGAAACGGACTTGTCTAGTCGGTGGATCTGATACAAATCAATGTAGTCCGTGTTCAAACGCTTCAAAGAGGCCTTGATTGCTCGAAAGACATGATATCTTGACAAACCACTTTTGTTAGGGGGGATGTTGGTAGTAAATCCTTCAAGAGGAAAGAAAACTTTGGTTGCAATAACGACATCGTCTCTGTAATCACTTAGAAGTTCTCCGGTAATTTCTTCTGATCGACCACCAGAATACACATCCGCAGTGTCAAAAAAATTAATTCCTAGATCAAGCGCTTTTTGAACAATGGGTCGAGCTTCTTCCAATTCCAGTTGCCATGCTTGCTGATTTCCGAAGGACATCATGCCGAGGCAGATTCTCGAAACGCGAAGTCCCGTTCGACCCAAGTAGACGTACTTCATAAGAAATGTAAGGAAGCCACAAACAAATTATGTTTTCCTAGATTTTGACCCGGGGAACTGATAGGAATTCCTAAGATTTTCTATCAATAGTAGCGAACTTCAAATGAAGACTCTTCGTTGACGAGAGGAATCTTCTCGGTTTTGACCTCATCGACTCGAGCTGATGGTGGTCCTCTATGGCACCATGTGATAAATTCTCGAACTTTGTCAGCAGGTCCTTGAGCTTCAGCTAGAACCGCGTTTCCATCGGGGAGATTCTTGACAAAACCTGTTAGTCCTAGAGACCTAGCCTTGTCTCTAGCAGTTGCTCTAAAGAATACACCTTGAACACGCCCCCTGACGTAGATTCGCACTCGTTCCTTCACATGTAGAATAAATCTTTCTGAAGATTTAACAATAACCCTCTAACAGAGCATTGTTTCGTGGAATGTTGTAGAAACAATTAGAAGAGCAAAGCAGGAGAAAACTAGACATCTAGAGAAAGTATCAAGTCAACCAGTGGCTTGTCGTGAGCTGCCTTGTTGGTACCCAAGTCAATATAGTCAGAATCAGGAATGAGGTCAGCTATCCTTCGCGTCGTATTGCTGGCATGCAGTTTGTCCTTTTCAGCTCCGACGAGAACGCAATGTGACTTAATAAGAGGAAGGTCATCCCAGATTTTATTTCCCAGCCAAGCCCTTAGAACCTTTCTGAATCTGCTGGGAACAGAAAGATCAATCCCTAATGCGTATTTGTGATATTGTTCTGGATCTGCTTCTTTGTCGACGTATTTTTTGAGGATATACCATTTTATAAGAGGTTTTGAAATCCGATAAATAGTATCGTTGACTAGAGGTAGAAGGAGTTTTAGCCCCATTGGGAGCTTCATCTCTGCATTCGGTCCAACAAGAACAGCATGTTTGGGGAAAATTAGGCCTTGAGCCATGGCGTGTATGAGGATTGTGCTTCCGAGCGAGCTACCCACAGCGATATAGGTATTGTCTTCGAGGCCTATGAGACGAACCGCTTCCGCGCAGTCTCGAATCATAAGCTCTCTTGTTAGCTTTGCCTTCTTTGGATACTTTGCTGTGTATTTTTCGCGAGATTCCACATAATAGATAGTATAGCCCTCGTCTGCTAGCATTTCAAGGACTCGCTCCCAAGAAAGCAGAAGGGTTCCTAGTCCAGGATGAAAAAAGATTGTACCCTTGGAAGGACTGGCCTTATGAACAAGTAGGCGGAGTTGCACGCCGTCGCTCATTTGTAAGTAATCGATGTCATAAAGTTCAAGGATGCGTTGATTTCTTAGTTCTGATGCCATCTGTCTGATTGAAACCAGCATGAGAAAAAAATCTTGTTACCTTAAAGCTAGAATGCTCAGCTTTTTTTCAAAAGATTGTGAAAAATCTTGCAGCAATATCAGCAGAGGGCTGAGAATGGTGAAAAAGAAGAAGGAAAAACGGTTTATTTTTGAATGATTTCCTCTCCAACTATCTGGCCGTCTTGCATGTATACAACACGATCACAGTATTTTTTCAATGATTCATCGTGAGTAACAAGAACGACTGTGGTGCCTGTCTCTTTGTTGAAGCGTCGTAGAACCTCCATTACTTGTTCTCCGGTGACGTGATCTAGGTCTCCCGTGGGTTCGTCGCAGAACAAAATTTCGGGAGAATTTACCAAGGAGCGAGCGATTGTGGCTCGTTGCATTTGTCCTCCACTGATCATGGTTGGGAAATGATCAGCAAAAGTCTCCATTCCGATTTGTTCTAGTAGCGCTAGACTCTTGGTTTTTGCTTTTCGGAAAGATTCTCCAGCCATTTGAGCGGGTAAGGCAGTGTTTTCCAAAACAGTTAGGTGAGGGATTAGGTTATAAGACTGGAAGATGAAGCCCATGCTGTTCTTTCGATAGTTGGAAAGCTTTGAGTCTGAAAGCCGCGAGAGTTCTTTCCCATTAAGAAAGATTTTGCCTTGATCGGGCAGGTCAAGGCCTGAGAGGAGGTTGAGCAAAGTAGTTTTTCCCGATCCTGAGGGACCCATTATTCCGACAAATTCTCCCTTCTTGATGCCAATGCTTACGCCTCTTAATGCGTGTACAATTCCAGAGTATAGGCGGTAAGTTTTGAATAGACCCAATCCGTAGAGGTGAAATTCCTTGATGGTGCCCGCTTGCTCAATTTCCTCGTAAACATTGCCAGACATTGTTGTCATGAATGAAATATCTGCAAATTGTTCTACCCAGATCCGCAAAGATTCTACGGCGGGAAGGTACCTGGCAATTGCCTCTGCTAAGGATTCCAAATGCTCAGGGGTTCCTTTTGCAACTACTTGATTGTTACGTATTTGAGAAATCTCGACATATTTCTGACGCAGAGTGTTAGCAAGATCTTCTAATTCTCTTATTGCTTTCAGCAATGATTCTAAACGCTCATGAGGAATGATTAATGAGGACAAGGGGTTATTGCTATCATCTAGACCTAGCACTTTTAATTCTGATTTTATCTCCTCCTCAATTTGCATTAGTCTCTTGACTTGCCTCTTGGCCTGAAGAATATATTCAGAAGTACTGGAGAGTTTTCCAAACAAGGACCTTAGAAGCGTAAGAACCTCTTTTTCTTGTCCGGGAGGAATAAAGAGGAAAAGATCTTCTGGAGTCTGTTCTTCTAGTAGTCTCAGTGGATTCAATAAGGTCTGAATTAGTTGTCCCATTGAAGCAATATAATATTTAGAAAAGAGAGTCAGTATTAGCTCGTCGACTATGATTGCGAGATCGTCATGCTCATGCTGGTCAGAAACGAAGGAAGTTCTCTCAATGACAATGTCGTTTAGTACGATTTTGTCTTGATCGATTCCGGGAAAATCCCAGAGAGAGAGCCATACGCTTTTGATGAGGTCCTCCATCATGGCAACGGTTGTTTTCAAGGAGGATTCCAAGTCTTCCTTAGTCTGCTTAATCAATAACTGGCGTGTCTTTGGATCAAGGATTGAAAGGCTTGATTTAAGAATGGAATGGAATTCTTTTAATTCAGGTGAATGAAGCGCCTTGCGGCGAATGTATTCGATTTCTCGCTTTGCGTACTTGAAATGCAGGTCTAGCATAGTTTGCTCTATTTTTGTCCTCTTCTTCTTGGACTCGACTGCTTTTTGAGGAAGAGTAACTTGAGCAACGACAAATGTATTCATCTCTGTAATGGTAGTAAGTTCATTGTTTTTGCTAGAAAAAAGCATTTTCTGAAGTAAGTGGAGAGGTGTCTGTAAGATGTGCAGTAGACCAAGTTTCTTCCTTAGAGCCTTCTTCATTCTTTGCTCGTGACGCTTCAGTTCGTATTCTCGAAGCAAGTTGACATAGGAACTAAAATAATATTGAACTTGGGGTGTTTGTGTCATTATGCGATTTCCTCCTTTGCTGACTGAACGGACTCTTCTCTGACGATTTTCCCATCCTCGATGTGGACAATTCGATCGCATTTCTCAGCAATCGTTCTCGAATGAGTAACAATGATCAGAGTTTGTTTGTTTTGCCTATTGATGCGCCTGAAGAGAGACATGATGTCCAGACTTGTGGTCGTATCAAGATCACCAGTGGGCTCGTCTCCCAAGATAATTGCAGGATGGGTCATAAGTGCCCGCGCAACAGCCACTCGCTGGGCTTGCCCTCCTGAAAGTTGATTGGGATAGTGATAGATTCTGTCCCCTAACCCTAGCTGACGGAGAAGCATTTTTGCTTCTTCCATGGCAGCAGACATTGTGTATCCTTGCAATAAGAGAGGGAGAGCAACGTTTTCAATTGCTGTTAGAAAGTCTAATAGATTGAAGAGCTGGAAGATATACCCAATATTATCTCTCCTAAACGTAGTTTTTTCACCATCAGACAAAGTAGTTATGTCTATACCATTAATCACGATGTTTCCTTGCGTTGGAGAATCAATGCCTCCCAGTAGGTTGAG
Organism: archaeon; assembly: GCA_024276795.1. GTDB lineage: Archaea > Asgardarchaeota > Heimdallarchaeia > Heimdallarchaeales > JAJRWK01 > JAJRWK01. The sequence continues at coordinate 16,575 of JAJRWK010000263.1, forward strand.
CAGTGTACTTTTTCCACAGCCACTGGGTCCCATGATAGCAAGCATTTCCCCTTCCTTGACTTCCAGGTCAATGCCTCGTAAGGCATGAACACGGACTCCGTCAGGGTCATAGATTTTGTGCACATTTTTCAAAACAACAATGTTTTTTGTCATTACAATCTCCTCCTAGCCTCTGTACCTTAGCGCTTCACTCGGGGGAATTCGAGCAACTTGAATGCCAGGAATTAGACCGGCAATGAATGCGCTTGTGAAAGTGATGCTGAAATACTGTAACAACCTCATCCAAGGAACAAAGAAGTCAAAGTTTGTCAGTTCACTGAAAGACTCAGCAACCAATAGCCCATCAATTATTCCGATTATAAGGCCAATAAGCCCCAAGGTGAAAATTTCAAAAATGGCGACTATGACTACTTGTGTTCTGCTAAAGCCAATTGCACGCAACATTCCGATTTCTCGTCGTCTTTCGGCAACATTCCGCAGACTGATGACAATAAGGCCGAGAACTCCAATAAGGAAACCAATGCTGACGAAGACTTGTAAGAAATCTAGGAATCTTACGTTTCCACTAATAAGGTCTAAGTAGAAGTCCCACACAGGGATTGCCGAAGCACCAGCGATGATGCCTTTTGATCTTAGTGGACTATCTACAGCATTACTAACTCTTTCGATCTCCTGTGCAATTTTGGAAACTCTAGAGTCATCAAGCTCGTGCGTTGTAGACACGAAGTAAAAATTATAGTAAGGAATTTCTTGGAATGCTTCGAATAATTCTGCATATTGGGGAAGAATCATCACAGAGGGGAAGAAGGTATTAATTCCAAGTGCAAAGTTTACTAGTTCTCCAATGACCCTGAATTCCCTTGGTCCAAAAACAGTAAGTAATGTGATAGTGTCTTGATCTTGGAATACGGTGAAACTCGCGTCAACTATGATAGGTGGAAGACCGTTTGGGTCTGGTTCACCAGTTTCTGAAATATTGTTTCCGCTAAAGAAAAGATCCCAAACACTTCGACTTAATTCGAGCTGCCTTTTCTTGTCGAGAGTGTCGAATGGCTGATCCGGTTTCATGGATTCTATTGTTGGAATTGCAATGATGTCATACTTGTAGCTCCCATCAATCCTACGTAATGTGCTTTCATTTATTTCATAAGTGTCCATAAGTAATAATGAGAGCTGGGATTGGGCTTCTGGAGGCACTAGACCTAAGACACGAGTAGTATGTCTTAGTCCAGTCACATCATCAATCGAGCGATCCACATTTGATATGAGATCAGAATAATTCATTGTAGATGGAAGGACAGGAATATCCAAATCAACAACAATATCAATTCCACCAGCGTAGAATCGCCACTCGTCAATTGATCCCCGTTCTAGGCTTTCACTCCAACTCGCCACAAACACATTTAAACTCAAAATTATGGCAAAAATACTAAAGGTTAACAAGGATCTAACCTTTTTTTCAGTCATTACATTAGTAACAACTAAGCCTATTGCTCGGGTCTTTTCACTGAATCCTAATAACATTCTGATCCCGGCGCCCAGATAATCTAAGTTTACGCCGATTAGAACAACGGTTCCAGCAACCAACATTAAGAAGTTAAGAATGAAAAGATTGGTTGCGTCTCCGGTACCTGTAAGCCAAAAAATCCCTTTTCTGAAGAAAAAGAGAGACAAACCGATATAGCCAATCGAGATTATGTTAAGTGCTCTTGTTCTTGAAATGTACTGGGAGAGGATGAGCCCTAGTCCCAAGAAAAGAAAGGTAAGGAATAACGTGTTCTGCAATTGTTCTCCGATGCCATTCCAGCCAGCGTTTTCCCAAAGACGGTCGTTATAGGACTTATTCCGGTAGTAGAGAATGAACAAGGAAATGATCAAAGTAAGAAATCCGTAGTATATGCTTTTCTTTGATAAGCGTTCATCTTTATACGCTTTGATTCCACGCAAGACTTCGACAATGTTGATTGAGCGGGCCTTAAGAGACGGGTATATTCCTGTAATTACTGCGAGAATCACTCCACTGGTGAGAGCAAGCGTTATTGTCCCGCTATTGATGACCACTACTGGGGTACCTCCAATTTCAAAGATTTTGGTAATGTAGATCCCTAAATATTTTCCAGTTCCAATGCCTAAGAAGTAGCCAATGAAAGACCCAATTACACCGAGAACGAGTGATTCTAAGAAAAACAAAACAACAACTTCTCCCTTGGTTGCTCCTAACGCTCGCAGGATTCCAATCTGAACTTGTCGGTCTTCGACGCTCATGATCTGAATATTTGAGATTAGCAAAATACCGGCAAGGATTATCATAAAGGCCATAATATTTAGAAACGTCTTGAAAATCTGAAGATTTGATCTAATAGCATCTTCGATCTCGGCGCGGAGAGCTTCGGCCACGATAATAGGAGTCTCAAGATTAGCGTTGTAGCGTGGATCTAGCAAAGCTTGGATTTCAGCTTCGATGGAACGTCCTTCTTCTATTGAAACTGGATTTTTCTTGTGATTCAAGGAAAGGGATATCCAAATAGTGGTAAACTTGTCTCGCAAAACCCCATCTGGGTCAATAATCTCGTTCATGACCGTCCTATCTATCCAGACAGTAAGTCCTTGGCTTTGGGTCGCTTTTCCCTCAAATGCGACTATTCCCGCTACCAAGAAAGTGGAAAACGCAAATGAAGTGGTGCCATTCGCATACTTGATAGGTAAACCAAACTCGATACGATCTCCGGTTGAAATCAACATTTTCTTTGCTAGAGGCTCCGTGACAAACACTTGAGGATCCCCCCTCAGAAGCGACAAGTCAAGAACCTCTCCAGATGTGGATTTCAAACTTCCAAGCGCATTCTCACCAAGAGGTGTATCATCGGTGGTGTTGATCCCAATTACAGAGATGTCTTTTTCTATTTGCCCAGATGAACCAGCAAAGACTGTAGTGCTGATTTCATACCTTCCTACAATAGCCTTAACTTGAGGGTTATGATATTCACTGAGCAGAAAACTTAGGACATCCACAGAGACATCTCCAGTATTGTTTCCAACGTAGAGGTCAAATTCGCCAAGATTCTGAAGTTCAGACTGAACAATTCCTTCGGTAAGCGAATCTACTCCTACGTCAACAGCCACGAACATCGTTACTCCCAATGCAATAGCGATAATAATGCCAGTGTATTTGGGGAGCCTTCTCGTTACGCTCTTGGAAATAAATGATGGTATGTACTTCATCCGAGTCATCGTTACCACTACAATGGTAACCCCACTCATATTAAAAACTTGATAATTCTAACAACAATTCCAGTCGAAAAAATTAGTAGCTACAGTGATCGTTTAGGCTTGTTTCGAGCAATACTGGTAGAATCTATCTAGAGTTATTATGTGCACAAACTTAAAATGGGTTGAGACTATTTGTTCGTATGTCAAAATTCGCAGTGCACGGAGTCGTTTTTCTGGTTTCAATTATTGGCGCTTTACTAGCCAGGTTTTTGCAAACAATTATTGAGATCAAAGAAAATTCTAACCTAACTCAAGTAGATGTCAATAACTTGATCGAAGCCCTACTTTGGTTGGTAATAACATCTGTTGTTTATTTTGGAGCAAAGAAAGTGGTGGAAACGCGATTCTCTATCTTTTCTCTGGATTATTTTTTGGCATGGATTGTGTGTTCACTAGGGGTAGTTGTTGGGTTTATAGTTTATGTTTTGATAGACAGAGGAAGCGCTACCCTTAATGGAAAAGACATTATTTCGGAATCAATCCGAATTTTGCCTCTCGCTCTTGGACCAGCGGGTGCGGTGGCAATAGCGGGTGCAACTACTGATTAGCGTTGTTCTGTTTTCTCCATTTCTCGAATATTAGCTAGGCGTTGTTTTCTTCTTATCTTCGCTTCTTCGTAGCGTCGTTTTTCTTCTGGTGTTTGAGGTTCGAGAGGAGGAACGGGAATGGGATTTCCTTTGTCATCTATCGCGACAAATGTTAGATAGGCGCTACCAGTTTTTTTTCGCTCCCCGGTTGCAAGATTCTCGGTTTCGACTCTTACTCCAACCTCAAGCGAAGTTTTTCCAACATAGTTCACTGAAGCTTTTAAGATGAGGAGCTCACCTACGTGAACAGGATTCAGGAAACTCATAGAATCAATAGAGGCAGTAACAACTCGGGTTCGACAGTGGCGAAGCGCTGCAATTCCAGCAATATTATCAATCAGGTTGAGAATTGCACCACCGTTCACTGCTCCCAACTCGATTTCTCCGTTCTTCCAACTCGGATTTGAGTGAGAAGGCATCATTATTTGATACGTCTCTACAGCGGATGCAGAGGGAGGCTTTGGCTTCATGAATACTGGCTAGCAAGCGGAATTTAAAAAACTAAGAGATTGACCTAATTTTCTCCAGCCTCCAAGGGAGCAAAAAATACCATAAGGGGTTTGTTTCTTAATGAGTTTCGTGGCGTTCTTCAATCAAAACTCTCTAAAATATTGTTCAAAAGGGAGAACGTATGAGCACCGTGGCAGGAGGCCAGGAAAATAATACATCAAGAAGTCAGCTAGGCCTACTCTTTCTCGCTGTTTTCATAGACTTGCTCGGATTCGGAATAATTATTCCCTTACTCCCATTCTTCGCCGTAGAACTTGGAGCTTCGCCATTCGTATACACGACCTTAGCAGCTTCTTACTCCATAATGCAATTCATATTCTCTCCTCTCTGGGGAAAAATCTCCGATCGCGTAGGTCGTAGACCAATTATCCTCATTGGAATCTTCGGTTCCTTCCTTGGATTCTTGCTATTTGGTTTGTCGTATGAGCTGTGGATGCTTTTTGCTTCTAGAATAATTGCGGGAGTATTTACTGCCGCGACCCTTACTACTGCCCAGGCGTACATCGCAGATTCTTCTCCACCCCAAAAGAGAGCCGCCGCGTTTGGGATGCTAGGTGTTGCTTTTGGTCTCGGATTTGCATTTGGACCAGTCATCGGTGGTTTCCTTTCGACCATTCCATTCTTGGGAATGTCAAGCTTTGCGCTCCCTTCCTTTTTTGCTGCAGGATTATCTCTGATAAATCTGGTTGGGGCATTCATATGGCTTCCAGAAAGCTTATCTGAAGATTTGAAAGGAAAAACACAAAGTCGAAAGCATTCACTCAGTCTGACAGAACTAAGCAAAATCCGTTCTTATCCTAATGTGAGCCTTATCATTGCCTCGTTTGCGCTGATCACTTTCGCGTTCAGTGGGTTCGAAGTGATCTTCGCCTTGTTCGCCAACCAAGTGAACCCATCAATTCAAGCTGAATCCATTGGATACATCTTAGGGTACGTAGGGCTAATTGTGATTTTGGGACAAGGTGCCATTATTCGACCAATGGTTGTGAAATTCGGTGAGAAAAATACGATTTTCACTGGTTTGATGTTGACGGGAGTAGGTCTGTTTCTACTAACATTGACAAACTCTTTATTTTCAATATTCTTGGCAATGACACCATTGGCCCTAGGAGTATCCCTCTCCAATCCGGCTCTGAACAGTGCCTTAAGTAAAAGTGTGCCTAGGGACCAACAAGGCAGTGTGCTTGGCACGAATCAAGGGATTTCATCCCTCATGCGAATAATTGGGCCTTTATTCGCAGGTGCTCTTTTTGAAGTCGATTATAGGTTTCCCTTCGTTGCTAGCGCATTGTTACTAATACTGGTCGCTCTTCTTTTGCTTCGCTCACTTCAACTAGTAGACGCTCTGGAAGAAACGTGGGGAATTCCCCAATTGGCACCAGATTCAACAAGAGAGCAGGGATACGATATTTAAGAAGTTTTCAGAAGCTTAGGATTGGGACATGGGACATGCTTCTTAACGTGCAATGATATTTCTGTGAAATATCCAGAAAAAGAACGCATACGGTGAATTTCGAGCGTTCGATTATGTGTTTCCAATGGTTTGTATGAATCATTAGAAAAAATTAAGGCGTGAATATAGAAGTTCAATTCCTAATAGTCTCCGCAACCCTATTCATGATTCTGGTAACTATTTATTTCGCAAAGAAGAAAGAAAAAGCGAAAGATGTAAAGGAAATAAAACGCGCACTTGATGAAAGATGTCATGATTTGTTGAAGAGTCTCAGAGTATGCATTTTCGACCGTTTTAGGAAACAGTGTTTTCCCTTATTGTTTTTGCGTGTTGGTGATGCTAAACGCAATTCTCAAGAATAAAAAGGCGAAAAAGACCAATAAGAAATAGGACTATTGGGATATTTTCAGACCCTGTTTTTCAGACTTAGCCAGTCTTGCTCTCTTTATTCTCTCGTGACGGGCCATTAGAAC
>JAJRWK010000264.1 GCA_024276795.1 archaeon
GACAAAACAACATGTTTTTCTTTCTCAATACTTAGACGTTAGTCTTCCAAAACTAGACAGAGTCGTGTGGTATGCTTTAGAACACGGAGCTCTTGGTGCCAAACTCACAGGAGCAGGAAAGGGAGGCAGTGTTGTTATTTTAGCACCCCCAGCAAAAGAAGGATCACTTCGAACCGTTTTAAAGGATCAATTTCGAGTTCTAGATTAGGGTTCTGTTAAGTAGACTTTCAGAATTTTCCCTACCCCCCGTGTTCTCCCTTCTCGAAATACGAATTCGTCCCCTTCCTTTATTCTTTCAGCCCGATAAAGGAATTCAAAGGTCGCCATCTTTTTGTCGCCGGTTCGGGCGAGATCACCTTCGAGTGAAACAATTCTTGCTGCTTGTCGTATGCTCTTTAGGTGAATTACGGGGCAATATCCAACTCTTATAGTTGTACTGTGGTAAAGAACATAGATTTCAGCGTCAAATCGCTTAGCTACCGGGACTTCTTGGGCTCTGACGACCATGCCTTTCCGGATTTGCTCTCTTCTCACGTTGTGTAAGGCTAACGTGACGCCCATTCCAGTCCACGCAGTTTCTATTGGTACTCTCTTGTAGTGAATACCTTTTACCCTCGTATCGATGAATTCTCCCGTATTCAAAGGGCCAATGAGCACCTTGTCATTAACGGAGACTTCCCCTTGAGTGATAACACCACTGACTACGGTTCCGACTCCTTGAACAGAAAAAATATCATCCACGTACATTTCTAATTCTTCTGTTTCAACCATGTCATTTGGGTTTTCTTCTTCTCTTTTTGGAACTAGTAGGCTCAGGAATTGGTGGAGTTCTTTTAGACCTTGACCGGTAACGCTACTTACTTGAAAGATGGGTACAATTTGTTTTGAAGTCATTGCGCTTGCTGCAACAATAGCATCATGGGAGTCCTTTACCAGATAAGCGACTCTTGAAATCCCAGGCATCCGTAGTAGTCGCTTTAGCTCATTTATTGTCTCTTTCAGCTTGCGGGATGGAGACAAATCGATTTTGGTAATGATTATGAATAAAGGCAGATTCAAAGCAATTGACAATCCGAGATGCTCTTTTGTCATTTTCAGAATTCCTTGATTTGCTGCAACGATCAGCATAGCATAATCGGGGTTGCTTGAAGCCAAACCAAAAATGGTAGTTTTCAGATATCTTTCATGTCCGGCTAAGTCGATGAATGTAATGGTTTTAATGCTTTTTTCGAGAAAATGATCTATTCCTGGAGATCCTAAATTTTCATGTGTGACTAGAATCCCATCAATATCATATCCGATGGATGCCAATGCTACCGATGATGTTCTTCCAGATTCTAATTCGTGTCTATGTCTAAACACTTTTGCTCGGGTCTTACCTCTACCGTCGTCTAGTTCTCCGCTGAGTAAACTACCAATAAGAGTTGATTTCCCAGCATCAACATTACCGATGCTCGCAATCTTTATGTCCACAGGAATCTCTTCGGGAAGTTTTCGTTGAATAACAACGAATTCGACAATTGTCCTCTCATCGTTGATATCGTATTCTCGGAGTTTCCGGATTTTTGCTCCTATCTTGGAAGCTACGAAACTGAGCCTTTCCTCCATTTTCGCTAGTTCGTGTTTGTAAATACCAACAGGGACTCCATCATCAGCTAGGCCGACAATGTAGAATGCTTGCCCTTTTCCCTCTTGTAGACGGTATTTCATTTGGGTAGCGAGTCGCTCAATTCTTTCTTCCGAATTAGGATCAATTCTGACTTTATATTCAACGTTTCCATCGGGTAATTCAGGACGTCCTTCGAACGGAATGTGGTTTAAGTTGTTGCCCATTGGCTTCACTAATTAGAGAGGTATTAGCAAATTAGAATGTTTGCCTTTTGAAATGGAGCAAGAGAGCCCTTAAGTATTGGAAGACTAATAGTGGAGAATAACAAGAAAGTCGTTCTCGTATTAGTGAGTAGGATAGCATTTCGATAATCTTGGACTAGCAAGAAAACGGAGCAGTTTTCTCAAGTAATACTATATAGAATAATTTTGGTGAATGAATCTAGAAGTAATGATAAGCTCCAATGAATGCTATGAGAAGGATCCAGAACCACCAGCGAAATCCGTACAAAAAGTAATAGAGAATGAAACCGACACTTCTCAAACGCAACATTATACTGAATTTTGTATGGCCAATGCGAGATCGATACCCAACTGGGACTTCACTAACCCTGATTCCGGATTTCATTGCCTTGGTAAACATTTCTAATTCAATTTCGAACTTGGATGCCTTCAGCTTTGGAAGAAGTTGTTCCACTGCATTTCTGCTGAATGCCCAATACGGGCTTTGAACATCGGAGTAAAGACGGAGATGAGGGATGCTTAGGATAATGCTGGTAAGATAGTTGCCAAACCACACTATAAAGGGCATGGAGCCTTTATCCCTTTTCTTTGATCGAATTCTAGTTCCTATGACAATGTCTGCGGTACCATCAGCAATTTTTCTGATCATGACCTTGGTGTCTTCGATGACACAAGTTCCGTCAGTGTCAATCATTAGGAGAACATCATGAGTGGTTTGCAGGAACTCCTCCATGGCTGTTCTAACACCGCATCCTTTTCCCTTTCCGTATCTTTGGAGAACAACCTTTGCTCCCAGTTCTTCGGCTTTCTCCCGAGTGCCATCGGTGCTCCCACCATCAACAACCATCACTTCATTGATCCAATCAGGAACTTCATTCATTACGGGTTCAATGGCTTCAACTTCATTCGAAGTGGGAAGCAATAAAAGTATTGACAAATCGTTCATAGGTGCGATTCACATCCTTTTTGTTCGAGATTCAGCACAATGGGTATTCATTATGTGGCTTAAGTGTGTTCCGTAGGATTCCGAAAACGAATTAATCCCATTGGATCAGCTTTTGATGAAAAAATGAAAATATCGCCCCCCCACTTTGATACTTGGCCAAAGTCACTAGACTTGACAGCTTGGATTGATTTTTGGTATCCTTGGATTTGTGAAACGTTGGAAATCCCTAGAAAAACAGATGAGAAAGCAGTGTTGAGAATTCTTGAAATCGTTGAGCCACGAAACTTCCTTGAAAAAAAGATTAGAGACCAATGGAAGGGAGAAGAAGTGGATGTTTTTGGCCCGGTGAAGGCCACGGGGACTCTAGACGATTATAGGGAGGCAAGGGTTATTGCTGTGGAGGGAATCACAAGAGAATTTCTTAAGGAGGGCATCATCCCCAAAGTTGTTGTTACAGACTTAGATTCAAATCACAAAATGCTGGCTGAAGCAGAAGAAAAAGGTTCATTACTTCTGATACATGTTCATGGAGATAACTCACACCAAGTGGAGAGTTTCTTTCATACCTATGAGCCAAAGAACATTATCCTTACTACCCAGACTAAACCAATACGATGGATTAGAAACTATCTGGGATTTACTGATGGAGACCGGGCTGCTTTCTTCGCTAAAGCAATGGGCGTGAGAAGAGTACACATTCATGGTTTTGCACTAGATGGTCCAATTGCTATCCGCGATAAGATTATTCACAACTACGAGACATGGAAACGCAGAAAAATTGTAAAGCTTCAAATCGCTAAAACGCTTCTGTGCTGGCTTGGAAGTTTTGTTGAAATAATTGATCATGAGTTTCAGACGTCATGGCCTTCTACTTGCGGGATTAAGAGGAGTGGATAGAGGGTATGCCTAGAGAATTTTATGAATGATACCACACTCCTTGAAATGGAGTCTCGCCAACCCAGACCGAGATCCGAAGACCAGTGTTTATTCCTTCAACTAATTGTTTGAGCTCTGAGCAAATGTAGGCAGCAATTTCTTCAACTGTTGAGTTCTGTATTGGGAGAAAAACAACGTCTTGTATAGGAAAAACATATTTTTTAGCAACCTTGGGAATTGTGAGGATTACTTGATCTGTGTTTTCAGAAACAATCAAGTCCGGATTTTTCGTGGGTAAAAGAAATTTCCCATCTAATTTTTTAGTAATATTTCGGAGCAATGGTTTCAGCTCCAAAAAATCGATGACGATTTGATTCGCGTTCAACACTCCTCTTACTGCAATCTTAACCGTGTAATCGTGCCCGTGTAACGGCTCACAAGAAGAGCTACCAAGTACAAAGTGAGCACTGGAAAAACTACCCTTAATGTCTTCGAGGTTAAGCTCCCAAAATGGTTCCACGGGTAAGGTATGGATCGGAGTGATATTATTCTATTGATTTTCCACCTTCTAGTTGATTGGGTCGGAGTCTTCCGGGGTCTTGTCTTCTTTCACAGACGGCGGGGCTTGAGATGCTTTGATAGAGTCTAATAGCTTTGAAGCACCTTTCAAGAATTTCTTTGCTACGCTTACAAACTCGGGATGAGTATCCATGAATTGTTTGACCTTTGACCCTATTTTTGCGGAGGTTTCAATTATTTGGCCAGCGTTTAGTACTGTCTTGGGAGGAAAACGATCCAGTATGATCTTTCTATCAACGTTGCTGTCTTTTTTAATGTAGTCAATTACAAGGGCTAGTCTTTGAGTTGAAGATCCCAGCCTATCTTGAATGACGGCGATATTTACCTCTTTTATGTCAGGATAGGCAATCTTCAAATGAGTCGGGAAAAGCCCCGTACCCAGAGTTGGCGTACTTCTGATCTCAACATTTGCGATCTCAAATTTTATGAAATCATACCTTGAATAAAATTCTAGGAAAAGCAACCAAAGCGAAAACAGCCCGATAAGGATAGAAATCGACCCTAAGACGATGGCAGAGATGCCTATTATGATCTTTATCGTTACTGTCCCCATCCCGATCATACCAATCCCCAGAATAGCATAAATCAAAGCGTGATTCTTTCTAAACCCATTGTTCGGAACAATTACTTGACGAGTCTTTTCTTCCATAATTTCACCTAA
>JAJRWK010000037.1 GCA_024276795.1 archaeon
TAGGGGAGATGACGGGTAAGCCAGAAGGCATTGTAGTTGATACTCACATGAAACGAGTAGCGCAAAGACTGGGTCTTACGAATGAAAATGATCCAGCGAAAATTGAAAAGGATCTTAACAAAATCATCCCTAAAACAGACTGGGTCTGGTTTTCTCATGCAACCATAAGGTTTGGCAGAGCTGTTTGTACGGCTCGAAAACCAAAGTGTGAGACATGCCCCGTAAACATGACTTGCCCCTATTTTAGCGAAATCAAATGACAAAACCAAACCCTCAAGAAAATGAACGCTACACGAACAACAAGAACTCTTCTTTCTTGGGCCGTGTTTGTAACGACTGGGCAAAAGAATCAAATAGGAAAAGAGTAACTTATTTGCGCCGAATATGCTCCCTTTACAAATCCCCATCCTCATTGCAATTTACGCCTCCACGGTAGGGAGCTTCCTAGCACTGGTCGGTGCATTATATGCTTACAGAGAGTGGAAAATGAGAGCCATGATTTACTGGGCAACAGCATGGGCAGGCTTGATGATCTATTCGTTTTTGTTCTCTCTTTTGCTTGAAGGGGTATTCGAAGGGGTTATACTGAAGAAGGTTTTCGTTTTCAACGCTATTTTAGCAGTTGTTTCCACTGTTTTCCTATCCACCAGTTTCAAACTTTCACGACAAGGATACATTCCCAGTTATTACGCCATCTACTGGACAGGTATCGGATTCACTCTAGTCTTATTGATCAGTGGTAAACTAGTAACAGTTTATGCCAATCCTCTTCGAGCGGAGTATCACCAACCTATCGTGGCAAATGTTCTTATGGCACTCGCAGTGTTTGCAACGCTTGAATTTGCAACAAGCGCAGTTACGCTACAAAAGAGAAAACTCAGGGAAAGAAACAAAAAATATGCAAAAATGTACACTATAGGAGTTTTTTTCATTGTGATAGGAGTAGTCGCTGCAGGTCTAAGCAATTTTGGCATAGTTCCAAAAGGAACAAGGTTTCTTTTTTTTGCATTAGCTGGACCGCTCGTAATCGCCCTAATCATTCGTAGACCCTTATTATTACTAGAAGGAGAGAAAATACCAGTTCGTCTGATCATTATGCATAATGCCAATCCATGTATAGACTTAGGCCATAAAGATACGAAACTCCTCCCATCACGTGAAATCATCTCCGGAGGAATAATGGGAGTGATTAACATCCTAAGGGAGGCCATCCCCACAAATGGAGAGGGAGGAATAACTAGCAACGTTGTTACGACACATGAAATCCCTCCATGGCATTTTATCTATGCGAATTTCAGACTTCTGCAAGTGATATTAATAACCCCTGAAATTACAGAACCATATATTCAAGCAACGAGATATTTGCCAGTAAGAGCCTACCAAAAAATTGGGAACGCGCTTGACCACCTTGAGCTTTCCCCGGAATTGCTTTCAATACTCCTAAAGCCAATTATCGAAGGAGTCTTTGCTAATTTAGACATTGGAGATTTCGTGGAAATCCCGATTCACTGATCTCAGCGATTCGGTATTAGTAGAAAAACTTGTTTGTAATATCACTGGATACTTGTCGTGATAGCCATGAGAAGCAAAGTAATCATGGGAATCATTCTCATTCCGATCATGGTCAGATTCGTGCCATCACATGTTGATTCTCAAAGCACTACGCTATTTGATGAATGGAATAAAGTAAATGCTTGGGTTTACCAGTTACAGGATTTCGACGTAGAAGGAATAAGCAATGCAAATGCAGAATTAGCAGTCATAGATTATTCCTATGATGGAACAGAAGATCAAGAAGTACCAAAATCAGACGTTCTAGCAATGAAATCAGGCGAGTACCCTAAAGCGCTCATAGCCTACATGAGTATAGGGGAAGCCGAAGATTATCGATTCTATTGGAGAGAGGAATGGAATACAAATCCTCCAAGTTGGTTAGGCCCGGAAAACCCTAGCTGGCCTGGCAATTACAAGGTGAGATACTGGGATCCTGAGTGGCAAAAGATAATTTTCGGTACTCCCGAGAGTTATCTTGATCGCATTATCAAAGCGGGGTTTGATGGTGTTTATTTAGACATTATTGACGCGTATGAGTTTTTCGAAGATGAAAGACCTTCTGCAAGAGCAGACATGATTGATTTTGTTATTTCAATCGCGGAGTATGCAAGAAACCAAGTTGGCGAATCGTTTGGTGTCTTTCCCCAAAATGCGGAAGAACTTCTCGAGGATAATAGGTATATTTCCACAATTACAGGCCTGGGTAGAGAGGAGGTCTATTATATTGCTACTAATGAGCCCCGGCCGCCTAGTGAGACAAGACAGATAGAGGAAAAGCTAGATTTACTGATCAGAAACAATAAGCTTGCCCTAGTCGTTGACTATGCCACCAAAATAGAGCTTGTGACCAAGGCATACGAACGTGCACAAGAAAAAGGTTATGTCCCATATGTAACAGAAGTTAAACTGAACAAGCTGACCCCAACGTACAATGACTATTTGACTGGAAAGATTCACCAAGAAGAACAGGCGCAGGATTTCTTTTTGAGCGCAAAAAACATTGGATTGTATGAGATCATAGGTATTATTACGATCAATATGGGCATGTCGCTAAGGGCTAATTTGCGAAAGAGCGAATAAAAAACGAATTATAATATTAGTTGGGCTTTTTTTCTTATCACAACTTTAAAACAAAACATCCAAAAGATACCGAGTACCTACAATTTTTGATGCCAGACATAATTGAATGGATGGATGAATCAGGGTCACAAATCTTGTGGCGGCACCCTAAAGACAGATTGTCTTGGGGAGATTACTTAACAGTAAGACAAAACCAAGTAGCGGTATTCATGAAAGACGGGAAAGCATTCGATGTTTTCCAACCAGGCAGCCATGTCATCAAGACATCCAACATTCCTTTACTGACAACAGTTCTTTCAAGAATAGCTGGCTATGAAAAGGACCCATTTCATGCTGAGATCGTTTTCGTTTCTACGTCGGATTTCAAAGGAAAATTCGGTGGAAGATCTCAAACAAAAGAATTAGCACCATTGCAGTTTCATGGGGACTATATTTTCAATGTGGGGGATTATCAGAAATTTGTTTATGAAATTGCAGGCAACAGAGGGATTTTCACTCAAGAAGCATTCGACGAGTTCTTTAGATCATTCTTCGTCCAAAAAATCAGCGCGGCGTTATCCAATTTCTCCATCGTAGATGTTCTGCAGAACCAAGAAAAGACTTCAGAACGTGTTAAGGGAGAGGTAGGAAAAGAGCTTGCAGAGTTCGGTATTAACCTAAAAACGGTGAAATTCCTTGGAATTGATACAACACCAGAATATCGGGATCGACTGTTCTGGATGAGAGCAGGAGTCAGCGCAGACAAGCTTGCTACCTTTAGTGGGATGGAGCAAGTTGCAGGAGCCATGCCGGAAGGAAGTGGTGCGGGATTTGGTTTTGCTGGAGCAGTCTTCCCAGATTTGCTGAAGAAAGCAGATGAGGCCAAAGCGCAAGGTGTACAAGAAGATAAGGTTATGATTAAGTGTAACCAATGTGGTGGGATGTTCTCACCCGTTGCTAAGTTCTGCCCGCACTGTGGTGATCCCACCGACGATGAGCTTAAGGGGAAAAAGAAATTCTGTCCGAATTGCGGGGCTGAAGCTCCTCTTGATGGGAAGTTTTGCCCTACTTGTGGTGCAAAACTGCCTTAAAAAAACCGGTTGCGATTTGATTCTGAATTATTTATATCCCCCTCCATCCTTTTTTTTTCAGAAACAACAAATAAAGTGTTAAACATGTCAGGAACTCAAGAATGCGCTATTATTAAGTGTACGAACCCGGTGACCGCAATCTGTCAAATGTGCAAATCAGGTTTTTGTAAAGAACACATTGCAAGGGAGTCGTATCAAACAAGTGATGGAAGGCTCCAGTATGCAACTTTATGCAATGAATGCTTTGCAAAAGCAAAAGAGGGAGGATATGAAACTCATGCAGAGCAAAACCGCATCGTGGCTCAATTTACCATATTCTTTGGTATTGTTGCGGTATTGGGCTTCATAATCTGGAAATTCTTTCTATAATGTTTCAGTTCTGAGGGAGAGGAAAAATACCTTCTTTATTCTCTTTGTTCTCTAAATACTTTACTCACGGTTTTTATGAGGGTGTGAAAAGCATATCCCCATGAAGCAATAATTGTTGCTACAGAGGTGAAGACTGTTTGGAAGATCCCCGTTGTAGGAAATAGGAACGGGAGAGCCCCTATGGTCACAAAGCTTAGGACAACCCCAATAACAGCAAGCCAGTGGAATATGCTCTTGGGAGTATCAGTTCTCAATGTGACGCCAGACGCAGCATCGATTATGGCATGATACTGTTTGCCAGAGCCAGATAGTTCCCATGTGATAAACCAGAACGGAACATGGATCAGTTCTAGCTGGGGAACGTGGTAATCTGATTTTGCATCTTCCACTTTTTCTAGCTCTTCTTCTAAGAGGAGGAGATGCTTTTGTTTGACTAAGCTAATGGCTCGCTTCTTTGCTTCCTCAAAGTCAAATTGTTCTTCTTCAGCTTCAGCACCAATTTCTTTGATTTCTCCTATTGAGAAGAAACGCTTTCCTTTCGTAGCAAACTCATAATTTTGAAGATCGGAATCTTTTCGAGATCCAGCGTAGAGAATCACAACTAATCTGTCATCGAATTCGCCTGATTCTTCCTTAACACGAAACGAGATATGTCGATATCCTCCTCTATAATGCCCCCAATAATCCGCATCTCTTCCTAAGCCTTTCCATTTCATATTGCCATGAGCCTGAGCAACATAATATGGAATGTAAATGAGTTTTGCATTAACGATTTGCAAGCGATATTTAACGGAGTCGGGAACACCGGGTACCTTGAGCAAATCTCCTAATAGGAGAGTCCGAATGTTTTCTCTGCCGACATTTACTTCGAGCATGTAATGCTCTTCAATTTCTTTTACTTCCCTTAGTTTGGTAATGGTATTGCAGTATACGCAGAAAGCTACCGCGTCTCCTTCTCTGTAGTCGAGAGGCGCTCCACAGTTAGAACAGTTTATTATTTGCTGGGACATTTCTCGTTACCTCCTTTGCTCATTTCTCTCGAACCCTGGATTCTGTTGCCCATGCTACACTATTGGTTTTCAAGCCACCAAGGAAGAGAATGACAGCAACTACCAAGAAAGCCAAGACCGAGACACTAAATTCATTCGGAGAGTCTGGAATGAAGAACAAAGCAGCCCCCCAAATCAAAAAGATGGTGGCAAAGGTTACTAGTTCTGCCATGATTCTGAAACGAGTTGTTATGGGTAGTTCTGCAAGAAGTATTTTCCCCGAGTTACCGTCCACTACTACGCGGTAAGTTTCTTTCCCATACTGATATTCAGCGTAGACAATCGGAAAGTGAAGGAAAAGCATCCCGTTAAGTTCGATACGAGTCCGGCAGTCAAACAATTCTGTTGTATCAGCACGCGCGCGATTCCGATGCTCGTCCTGGATGAGAGTTTCAATCAACTCTTTTGCTTCACTTTGCTTGATCTCGCCATTCAGAAACTTTACTTTTTCAGGAGCATCTTTAAGAGCCTCTATGCTGAAGTCCTCAAAAGATTGTTTCATGACTAATTCTTTGACTCGATCGTTGATTTCTTCATAACCGAATAGGATTGCTCCCATTCTGCATATCAAGGGGTCGTAACGCTCTTCATCAATGGTTTCGTTCACGGGAACAAAAACCGTTACAGTTTTAGTGACAGTCCGCTTGTTTTTTCCAGAGCCTACAGTTTTCGATTCAGTATATGTTTCCCTTCGATAACCTCGATATTTTGAAATTGCTCTCGAATGCATGACCCAATAGGGAATAAGAAGTTTCTCGGCTTTCACCAAAGTAACGCTTTTGACACCTCGAAATCTGGTTTTTTTACGAATCCAGTCGTGAATCTTTTTTTCAGCTTCTGCAAGAGAATGCTTAGGGACAATGAATTTGTGATCGGAAATTTCTTGCGATCCTCGAGTGAAAGTGGTCCCACAGAAGTTGCACGTTACAAGCACGTCTTCAGGGTTAAAATCTGTAGGGGCACCACAGCTGGGACACGAGACGGTTTCAATACTGAGGGTCCGAGAACTCATCAAAAAAATGTTCATAGAGATGCTATTAAACCTATGGAATTTCTGAGAAGGAACGTCAAGGGGCTTTCGGACTCTCTGAAAGAATATGGTCTGATGAAAAAGCAGAGGAAGCAAGCATTACGTATGGTACAGCGGCAAGAAAAAGAAATAATGCTTCTACAAGAAAGAGAAATTGGAAGGAAAAGAATGTCAAAACTAGCGCGGCTAGAAAAGAGGAGATACTCCTAACCAATGTTGTAACTACCCCAAATATTGCAATGAGCAAAACGCCTTGTGAGCTTAGCCGACTATAATAGACTAGCCTAGCGATTGAAGGAGTTGAAGCTGCACCACCGCCGTAGCCAAGGACAAAAATACCTAAAGAAACAATTGCTAAACTGTTTTCTGAGAAGAGGGGGGAAAAAGCAATTATCGCAATGCCTAGACCCGCGATAATGGTGTGGCTCGCAACGATGATTCGGTCGGAGATTCTAGAGAGTAATGCACCTCCTACGAGAACACCGATGAGGGTGGATGTCCCCCATATCCCGGTTAGTCTACCAATTTTGTCTCGATCAAAGTCGAGAACCTCTCTCCCAAAAACCTCTAACACACTGTCTTGAGCAAAGAAACCCAGACCAAACAAGATATAGAAGAGGGTCAAAAGGAAGAAGTCTTTGGAATGATTACCCAACGTTTGATAAAACCACTCAAGAGGACTACGAAATGAGAAACGGAAAGAGACGAGGTCCATGTGCGATTCTTTATGCGAAGGAGGAGCATTCAACTTATGACTAATGTGAACTATGGAGAGAACAGAGAGTAGTGCTGCAACGAGAAAAAGAGTGCTCGCTACCATGAAAACAGTTTTCGAACCATATTGCCCATAATAAATGGCCATCATGATTCCCCCTACAGCATAGCCGAGTAGCCTCCCGGTCTGGAGAACCGTAGCGACCTTGCCTTCCTGTTTGGAGCTTGACTTGGCAAACATGCCGTCTAGAACCGTAGCAACAACTGCTGTTCCCAGAGTAGCAGCAAACAAAGCGATAATCACTATTACTTGTCCCTTAATCTCGAAAAGCGAAAAAATAGCACCTGCAATAGTAACTAGCAAGGCCCCGAGGAGATAGACCCTGAATGCAAGGTGAAATCCTTCCCTATCGATTAATCTAGCAAAGATGACTCTGCCTAACTCCATCAGAGTCGTGAATCCAAACAACACAGCAATCAAAGATCGGTTCCAGCCCGCAACGCTTAGTTCATAGGGAATAACAGAGCCCAAAGCAACAAGAACCACGGAAATAGAAAGATGAACCAAGAACAAGTTAACTAGGTCTATTCTTTGCAAAACAGGTAAATCGGCATATTGCATTTGAGGAATGTTGGTCAAAGCGTTTTGATCCGTGCTCACGGAACCTCATTACAAGCTCAAATTATGATGTATTATGCTTTTGCTTCAAGCAAAAAATTGACGGATGCATTCGGGTTCTTGGAGAATTGTCAAGACAACACTGAAAAGTGAACATTATTAGTAGCAAATAACATGGAATAAGCGTGAATATCAACAAATACTTAGAGCAAAAGTGGGCCGAATCATTAGTAACTCAGATGCAAGAACACCCTCCAACAGTACCATTGCGTAGCCTTCCCTCAACAACTCCAATGCTAATTACGAAAAGACATCTAAATTTTCGCAGATTCGAGGCAGGACTTGAGATTTACCGACAGATCAAAGACAACGATGTCTTAATTCCTGAGTTGATTGGAGTGGTATTGGTCTTACCTTTGAAGAAGGAAGAGCGAATGAAATCATATCCAGACATCCTTGGATTTGATCGTGAGGGATTATGGATAACGAGCACGTATCCACTACATCTTACCCCTTGGATTTTTGGGATCAAGGAAGATAATGTAAGAAGCTGGACAACTACGGAGGGAGATAAATGGAAGATGCAACAAGTATTTTACAACGCGGAGTCATTAAATAGAGATTTATTCAACAGATTGCAACCAAGGATGTTGTTCTTGAAGCCAGGAACATTCTACAAATTAACGGTTTGCATTGAAACCATGTCATCTATTACAAAACTTTACTCAATTAAGGGGTTCGAATGTGGGGATATAATCCTAGATAACTACGGTCGAGAAATACTCAAAATTCAAAAGAATGCATTGTGGAGAACTGTCTTTAACGTGGGTCCTAAACACTTGAGGATACAAGCGATAAGTGAGCATGTTAAATTCGTCCCGATAGGAGTTGTGCTTTCAATTTTGATCATGAGTTTTCTAGGATGTACCTTGAGTGAAACTTATACGTAGATCCAATACGATCAAAATGAGGAAAAACGGATTTGCAATTTAGCTTTTTTTAAACGCAAAAAAAACAAGGTTTATTTATAAAGGACGAGGGATAAGATTGCGCTTTAGTATGGCTAAGCGCAAAAGAAGGTTCGTTGGTCAAAACTCTAACATATTGAGCGAAGGATGTCTTTTAGAAAATCGTCAAAATAAGATTGAATGAACAGAACTCGTCCTGGAACTGGAATATTACAGAGAGATCCCCTTTAACGGTTCGGGTAAGAGTCAAATAAAAAGGGTCAAAAAGCAAGGGTAGTAATTCTTAAGGATACTATTAGTGTTTTTTAGGCATTAGCACACCATTTAATTATTTTGAGGGATATTAGTTATGATATGCCCCCCGGCAAGTCAGTCATTGCTCTTGGCTTTGTCCTTGTCCTATTGGTTGGTGGACTTATCGGTTACCAGTTCTTCTTTACCAACCCGGACAACGACAAGGGAGATCTAGGTAATTTAGGGCCAGATGATGATTCACAACTGCCAGCTGAACCGAGTTTTGAGTATACTGGTCTAGTCGAGTTTTCGGAGATCTACTACAGAGGACAAGCTGGAAAAGAGTTTGTAGAGATAAGAATAAGCAAAAACACCACCTTATTTCTTGGAGAGATAACACTAGTAATAGAGGGTTATGAAGTATTGTTGCCCAACGCGTCAGACGTTCCAGGATTTACGTATGTGCCCATATATTTTGTTTCGGGAACTAGTGACCTGGATGGAAGCGATGGAACGGTAAAACTTTTCTTGAACATCTCAACAAGCAAGATTTTAGAAGACAAAGGCGAGGCTTTGCTCAAAGATCCGAAAGGAAATGTGATTGATTACGTGCGCTGGGGAGGAGTCTCAAATCCTGTTGTAAAGGAATATTGGGCTGATAATGATTATGGAGCGATTGCAAATGGTACGGAGTCTCTCCAGTTGTTCGGCCCGGATACTGATTCGTCTGCAAACTGGCTTAGTGCAGTACCTACTCCAGGAGAGCGTTCTGCACTAACGTTTTCAGCGACTCCATCGAGAAGCGTCGTTATTGAAAATGGTGTTAGTAAGTACCCCATTATTACGGCGGATGGTCTTCCTGGATTAAGAAGTATCAATGACACTCGGTTTACTAACGCGTCTTATGCGCCTGTTAACGCGACGGTTGCATCTTTGATGCGAGAAATGGTGAATTTTACACTTAATTACTATGCACAGCTTGGATTCCCGGATCCGATCGTTCACTCGAGCGGAAAAATCATTATCACTCTTGTGAATAAGACAAGGTTTAATCCGAACGATAATGGAACCACTGCTGAAGCTTTACCCTCGGGCCAAGTCATAATTAGAGTGCCCAAGTATTTTGACCGTGTGGATGCCAAGGTGGCTATCGAGCACGAGATAATGCATTTGGTTCACTTTAACAGGACCAGAAATGCGAACAATGAGACTGTCTCTTATGCCCCCCGGCCTTATTCGGAAAATCGGTGGTGGTTAGAGGGGATGGCAGAATACTGGGGAGTAAGGAGCGCTATGCAAAACTTCGGACTGTCTATGACAGAAGTAAAGAACCGAACGAGAAAAGTTGGTACTCCTAATTGGTGGGATCATCGAGACACTAATACCAGCGCGTTTTGGCGATGGGGGGGAAAATGGAATGACTACGAGATGTCTTTTGATTTTTATAAGTTCTTGATAGAGAAATATGGACTTGAGGTAGTTAAGAGAATTTTCGAACGGGCGCAGCAAAACCATTCGAACAATTCAAAGACAGTATCTGCAAGGCAAGCATTGGAATCAACGCTGAACAAGACAATGGACGAGGTTCTTGCGGAATTTTACGAGTGGAGGGTGTTTAATCGTCAGAACGGTACTATGCCCGAAGTTATTTTGCATCAAAACATCACTATTGGCTCAAACGGGACTATAATCAACTTGCAAGATATCCAGCTCAATGAAACAGTTGCCCGCGGAGGTGCGCTTGTTCAACGAATTAATTTTAACGGAACAAGAGAGGTAGGGTTGAATGTCAGTTCGACGAAAAACGCGAATCTAACAATAATTATCCGTTATTATTTCAAGAATGGAACCGAGAAAACAGAGAGAATTAACAACAATAATGCTCCAGGATCATTCCCTATTTTTGTGAATCCAAACGAAACGGCGTATATAGTGCTTGTAAAGATCAGACACTTGAACGCAACATCGGGAACATTTAAACTAGAAGTACAGGAGCTTTCTGGTCTCTCACTGTTCACCCCGTTTCTGTTGATACCGGACACACTGTATCAGATATACTTGCCAACCCCGAGTAGTAATGGCACCTTTTGGTTTACAATGAACTTACAGTCCAGTCAGAACCTTAATTTTACCTTAACGAGGATGGAAACAACAGGACCATACTTTTACTTCAATGTTTACGATGATAAACAGTTAATTTTCAACAGCACCGATGTTTTCGACCCTAGTATGACTGTGAGTTATTGGGCAAATTACTTTGAGGTTCCACCCAGCTCAGAGTTGACTCTTTATATTGAGATTGTTCCAACGTCGTTAGATGGGTGGGGTATTGTGACCTTTGAAGCTACGCAAGTTTGATCGAGAATAGAAGGGGGGGGCGGGGATTTCTTAATTTAAGTAGTCACCCACGTTTGAAAGAATATCCAGAAATGGGAGTAATTCAAGCACGGATACTGGCTAGTCTTTGTTTGCTCTATGTTGGTAAAAAGAAGGTATTATAGAACGTATCACGCAATTTTTATTTTCTGCGCATTTTTTTAGGAGGGTAATATGTTGCCGCACGCGATATTTCAGATAGATTACAAAAAACACCCATAGATACATTTTAGGGAAAGGGGAGGGAGCAACGGAACCAAAGGCTAAAAGAGAGGTCTCAGCAAAAGTTATTCATGAGGTTCTAGAGCTTGAAGTATTGCGGTTTCTGTAGTATATATCGGATCGCCATCATGATTGTAGAAGGGAGTTCTAAGAACCCTTGTTAGGGTAATCTTTATTCGAATTCGAAACCGATTTTCTAATAGATATTCATTCCATTCTTCCCGTATTGTATCAAAGCGAAGCTTTTCTTTGTTTGAGGCGGCCAAATCTT
Organism: archaeon; assembly: GCA_024276795.1. Lineage (GTDB taxonomy): Archaea > Asgardarchaeota > Heimdallarchaeia > Heimdallarchaeales > JAJRWK01 > JAJRWK01. The sequence goes on from JAJRWK010000037.1 coordinate 11,557, forward strand.
CCTTTGATACGGGAGTCTCGGAGGGTTTTCCTCTAAGTCGAAGGGGTACCTTTGCGGCATAGTTTTTGTATCAAAGTTAAATGTGAAGGGAATATTTCCCTCTGACTGCTTTTCTCCAACCCAAACTTTATTGAGAATAATTCTAATTTTCAGAATGGTTTCATCTTCTAACTGATATTTGTTCCAATCTTCTCGAACAATATTAAAGTCATAATTCTCCCAGTGAACATGAGTAGGCAATTGATCAATCATTCATTTCACTCTCCTTCTTAAATACGTCTCTTTTTGAAATCACTCGAAGCCAGGGAATTGGCTTAAGTTGTCTCTCATTAAAAGTAAATATCGATGCTTTGTTTTCAATAGCAATTGCTGCAATCATCACATCAATCCGTTGTTGCTTTTTTCCCTTATTTTCCAGCTCTGCTTCTAATTGAGCCGCCAGAAGAGCTTCTTTTTTGTATAGTCTAGTACAGACAATGTTTCTAAAAGATGAACTGGAGAAAGTTGTTTTGAACCTAGTCGCCTCAATATCCCAAAAACAACTTAGTGATAGTTTATTACAGTTGTAACAACTTCAGATTTACGTTCTTGCAAAAACTGAATGAACTGAATGATTTGTTCTGTTTTTTCACAGTTCTTATCAAGGATTTCAATTAACACATCACTATCAAGTACAATCATTTTTCTCTCCATTCTTCTCTCTTAGTGTATATCTCTTCGAGTAATTCTTCTTTACTACCACCAAAATCAATTGTTTTTGCAATTTTCTTTATGGTATTGATAGATTTCGCTACGGGGCCCTTGTCCCTATTTTGTTGGTCTTCTGGATAAAAGACTAATTGTTTTGTGATGGAAGCAGATTCACCGCTTCTATGAAAGGTAATTGAAAGAGATGTCCCAGTTGAAAGATTAGATAATTCTTTCTTGATTGACAGTGATTTTTTTCCTGTCATAATAGCAACTGTTGGCATTTCATAATTACCCTCTGAGATCCTCGAATCTTTATGGGTGTAAGACGTTTTTAAAGATATGTTGCATTTAAAAAGAGTTTTCACAAGTATAAACGATATCATAATGTGCCGCGTCCCGGCTTCTGCATCGAGAAGAGGGAGTAATATGTGCGTTAGGATCGTATGAATTGAAGTCAGACATAAAATTAGCTCACGAGAGATATAGAGAAAGAGTTAAGTAAGTCTTGGTTGTCTCCTTTCTTGGTGACACAGCAAGTGAGGGATAGCGTTCTATTACCCCCAGCATGATTTTTCTATTAGTCTTAGCGTAGCTGTGTCCAGTGAATTCTGCTTCTGGTGTTTTCAAGAAGCGGCATGTCATAAGTATCCAGAGGATATCATCAATAGTTTTCAGTTCCGATGCGAGGTAATTAAGAATGAACAGAGAAGACGAATTTGTTACGTTTTTGAAGCAAATAGGTATGAAGTGGCAAGAAGAGTGGAACAAGGCGAAAATCTACGAGGCAGATCCAGATCCAGAACGGCCAAAGTATTTTGCCACCTTTCCGTATCCTTACGTTAATGGTTCAGTTCACGTTGGGCACGGTTACACAATTTCAAAGATCGATTTCATGGCACGATACAAGCGGATGAAGGGCTTCAATGTTCTGTTCCCGCAAGGATTTCACGCGACCTGGGAACCAATTGTTGGGCAGGCAAAACGTTTGAAAGACGGCGACCCAAATGCGATCAAAGGCATTAAGAGGTTTGGAGTTAAGGATGAGGACATACCCAAGTTCTATGATCCTGTCTACATGGCCCGGTATTTTATCAAATTGATGAAGAAAGACTTGCAGTCCATAGGGTTGGCGATTGATTGGAGGCGTGAATTCGTAACCACAGACATGACTCCAACATATTCGAAATTCATTACGTGGCAGTACTTGCGATTACGAGAGATGGGGTATGTAACTAAGGGAACGCATCCAGTGATTTGGTGTCCATCTTGCCAGTCACCCACAGGTGATCACGATCGATTAGTTGGCGAAGGGGTGTCAGTAAGCGACTGGAACGTATTGCTCTTTGGGCCGGATAAAGAAGGACTTTACTACCCATGTGCGACGTTACGTCCTGAGACAGTGCTTGGAGTTACCAATGTGTTCATTAATCCTGAAATCGACTATGCTATCGTTGCTTGGGGAGATAAGAAGCTCATTTTGGCAGATTCTGCTGTGAAAAAATTGAAAGACCAGTTATTTGATTTAAAGGAAACTGACCGCATAAAGGGCAGTGAGCTTATCGGTCGTACAATTCCTGCCCCTATCGTCAATCGAGAAGTTCCTATTGTTCCGGGAACTTTTGTCAAGGAAGATTACGGAACTGGTGTCGTTATGAGTGTTCCTGGGCACGCCCCATTTGACTGGGCTGCGATTAGGCACTTGAGAGAGCATTATGAGAATTATGAGAAGAGTGAATGGATAAGACAAACAGTCGAAAAACTGCAACCGATTCCACTGATTAAGGCAAAAGGTCTTCCCGATATGCCAGGTGTTACTTTAGTCGAGAACGAGAATGCAGAGCTGAAAGACGAGGAAAAGCTGGAGAAACTCACAAAAGAAGTTTACAAAAAGGAATTGCACTTGGGAAAA
>JAJRWK010000265.1 GCA_024276795.1 archaeon
ATACTCTTGTCTTACTTTTTCTTCTAATAGTTGAGAAACGTTTTCTTGCCAAATGAGAAAATCGGCGAGCGTCATCTCCTTTCCTGCATACTCAATTGACGAAAGACCGGGATTCACAGAGCGCATCCAATAGATCTCCGCGTTTACAATATGAGTCGCTGTTCTTTGAATGTTCCACTTTGCCTGAGTCGGGAATTCCATCCATTGTTTTTCCGACAGACCCTCTAGAAGTCTCAGGAGATGTTTCCTCCCGGAATAGTGTGCTTTTATCAGCTTTTCTAGAAAATGATCCCCATTAGCTTGCATAGATCTGAATTGGTTTTTCGCGTTAATAATCTTCCCTTGTTGGTCAAGTAACAAATAATGTTTGAATATGTGAATTTTCAGAGTTTGTGAAATGAGGGCTTCAATCCTTCTCTTTGAATAATTTCGCTAATTTCCTCATCGGTTAGTGGCCGACCTTTTTCTGCTACCGCAGTAATGCCTGCTTCTAATGCGTTAGTTCCGAAGGTCCTACCGTTCAATTCGGGAGTCGAGGTCACAACGTGAGAAACTCCTCTTTCTTTAAGAAACCTCATATCAGCGGTGGTCGTCGTGTTAGTAACAATGATTTTGCCTGAGAGATCTAGGGGAGCATACCTTCGGATATAATGGAAGTCTCCGGCGATGATGTTTGCCCATTGGAATAGTTTTTCATGCTTTGGAGTGTTTTGTCTTTGTTTTTCTCCCGTGGGATAAATCATACTTAGTGGTAGCCTCCCAATAATCGGAAGTAATAATCTGGCTAATCTTCTGACTCCTTTAAGCGTCTTGATTTTGATTGGAATTCCCAAGGCAAAAATGAAGTCCCCCATGATGGTTTCAAATCCGGCATCTACAAACGACTTTGCCATCCCGTAGCGGTCAACTGCACTTGTGATCAGTACTTTACTCTCTGTAGCATTGAGGCCTACATGTTCTTCAAGAAAAGGAGCTAATTGACTTTCGAGAGTTGTCTTTAGACCAGTGCCGTCCACAACAGGGGTTTGCTTAACATCTTTGACCATCTTCCAGGCTCCATGGAGCTTGTAGTATCTGTTTTCGACACGTAAATAAAGATCCGTCCCTCCAACGCCGAGCGCATCAACTCTCCCATCATATTGCCTCATCTTCTTTCTCGCAAGTCTAATGTCACCATTCGTTCCCTCTCTTCTAATAGTTACGGATTTTCCCATTATCTCAATAACTGCTTGGTGATCTCTGGTATCACTTCCCAGACTGACGCTCACAGCAACTTTCACGAGTAGTGTCTTGTGTAGCTTTTCTTAAGAATTCCTAAGACCGTAGCGTTTCGCACCTGTCCAAGCAATGCGCTACTTATACACCTTTTCTTCTTCAGCAAAAGCCTCCTTGGCATCTAGTTCAGCGTCTCTTTGCAATGAGCTGGTGTCAATGACTTCTTTATAGTACTCGTGTTGGATTATTAAGTTCATGATCTCAGAGGTTCCTGTCCATATGGTTGAGAGCCTCGCGTCTCTGAAGAAGCGTTCGATGGGGTAAACGTTTGTGTAGCCGATTCCTCCCATTACTTGTAAGGCCAAGTCTATTACTTTGTAACATTGTTCCGTTGCCACTCTCTTAGCTTCTGAAACAAGTCTTCTGCATAAGGCAGGATGATCTTGATATTCATCGAGGGCTCGTGCTGCCATGTATACTGTTGCTCGAGCACTGTCTAGCAATGTTATTCCTTCCGCAATTTTGAAACTGACTGCTTGAAAGCTACGAATTGGCTTTCCAAAAGCTTGCCGTTTGGAGGAATATCTGGATGCAATTCTTAGGCTGGCGTCTGCCATCCCTAGGATACCAGCAGCGCTGGTCATTCTTTCGGGATACATCATTTGATAGAATATCTTGCCACCGTCCCCTTCATTCCCAATAAGATTTTCTTCGGGAACCTTGGTATTATCGAAGACTAATCTTCCTGCTCCTCCTCCCCTTGTCCCCATCAATCCATAGGTGTACTTGACCTTCACGTTATCATCTCGTTCAACTACGAATAGGGAAATTTGTTTCTGGGGTGGAATATTAGGATCACTGCTTGTTCTCGCATAGACCAGAAATATATCTGCTCCAATTGCTCCAACAACGAAGCGCTTTTGTCCATTAAGTATATAGTGGTCCCCTTTTTTCTCGGCAATAGTCGTTGCGCCAAAGAAATCGCTTCCTCCTCGAGGCTCTGTCAGTGCTTCTGCACAGAATAATTCTCCTTTCAGAATCGGACGCAGAAATTTTTCCTTTTGCTCTTTGGTACCAAAATGATTCAAGGCTTCACCGCAAATGCTCGGAAGAGAATACAAGCACCCCAATGCTAGGGAAAGGTGGCCTATTTCTTCAAGCACTGCCATCTCAGCAACCCATGATGCTTCATGACCACCGTATTTTATCGGGAATCGAATTCCAAGCAATCCATTCTCAGCCAAATCCCTTACAAAATCTGTGGGGTACTGCACTTTATCTTCGTCCATGCTTATGAGCAGTTCTCTGGGGACTTGAGCAACAAATTCCCTTGCCTTATTTCGCAGATCAATGTCGCGTGAAGTCAATAGGAAATCATACATGTAGATAGGTTTGTTAAGGAGCATTTAAGGAATTCTTGACTTTTCTAATAAGAAAAACTGTAAATCTTTGTTTCTGGCCTCTCCAAAGCTAACTGCAATTCAATCCCGATGAGTAATGAGACTAGTTGGGTCAAGAATTATTTTTTAGTTTATGAATAAGGAATGGACTCCCTTTTTCTCATCTCCTTGAATAGGAAAAGAATAAGATGGTTTCGAACAAATTCTAAAGAGGTGATCTAGTGGTAACAGATTCTGCTCAACAAACACTCAATAGTTTGAGAGATCCTTCTAACTTCCAATGGTATGTTATTCCTTTGTTTGTAATTGTTCTTTACATCTATTCTCAGGAGATCCATAAAGCGCAGAAAGAACAAGACTGGAGCAAAGTTGCCGCAGGACTAGCACTCTTTGGCATGGACTTGATAAATGAGATCGTTAATGGCTTAATCTTTCATTTTTCAGACCATGCTGCCCTCTGGATGACTCCGGGAAAAAGTGCATATATTATTCTCATTGGCTGGAACATTGAAATCGCGTTAATGTTTTCTGTTTTAGGTATTGCATTTGCTTATTCGCTTCCCTTGAACAGGGAATTATCTTTGAACGCACGAGTATTTCAGATTAATAATAGATGGGTAATGGCAATTGCTGCAGCTTGGGGTTCTGTTCTTATCGAAGTTTTACTAAACAAAGCAAACGTCTTGGTGTGGGAATACTGGTTTTGGAATGCTTCTCTTAAAGGAATATGGCTTATTTTCTTCCTAGGGTACCTGCATTTCTACGTAGTTACCTTTCTCATTCATGACATGGAGTCGAAGAGGCAAAAGTTCCTCTCGCTTGGTGTTATCTATGCCACCGGATTTCTAGGAATCTTGATTTTCGGACTATTCCTAAACTGGCTGTAATCTAAACAAGTATAATTGTGAAGACGCGCCTCTTGCTTGATGATATTTTCGCCTGATGGTGATCATTTGGTATCCAGAACCAAAGGCATTGTTAGGATCTGGAATCCAAAAAGGAAGATGGATCATGCCTTCAAGGGTCATCAATAATGGATTGATGTTGACGATGGCTACTGCGTTCCCAAGGAACCATAGTCCAAGGGGGTTATTATGCTGTTTCAGGCTTCCAAAAGAAATGCTCCACCTATTACGCCGGACTAGCTCAAGGTGAATCCAGCACACACTTCTTGGTGTTTGTATCACTATAGAGACAAGCACATCGCTTCAGTATTGGTTATGAAACATGCCCCGATTTGGGACGTTGTCAACGGAAGCCATTCATAATGACGCACTCTGACTCAGAAGCCAGAATGATGCGCTAGGAATTGAAGTGAACGTATGAATTATTATATACAAATTCAATAGTTTCCCTTAGATATGTCAGACGATTTTACTGTTATAGCAGAATTAGTTGTTTCGCCTCATGGAGTTGGAACAAGCCTTTCCAAGTATGTCAAAGAGGCAGTAAAAGTTATTGATAATTATCCTGGCATTCGTGTATGGCATCACCCGATGGGAACCGTCATCGAGGCAAAATCCCTCGAAACAATTCTGGATGTTACAAAAAAGGCTCACTTAGCCCTTATCGAATATGGGTGCAAAAGAGTCGTTACTACTCTAAAGATCGACGATCGGAGAGACAAACCCAGAAAGATGGAAGACAAGGTAGAAGCCGTAACTGAAGCAGATTAAGAAACCAGATCTTCATGACAACAAAAGCAGAGAAGACAACGATCCCCCGTGAATAAATAATTGGCCAAATAGTCCTAGCTTGCATGTTATTTG
>JAJRWK010000038.1 GCA_024276795.1 archaeon
AGGGTATTTCCTGCAACACAATATGTGGCAGAGGGACATCTTCTGGAAAATGCGTTACAGGAAATAGAAAAAGAAATGATTGAGCAATGCGCGAAGCTCGAAAGGGAAGGCAAACAAATTGAAACGGCTAGGCTTAGAGAACGCACGCTATATGATATGACATTATTGCGAGAAACAGGGATGTGCCCCGGTATTGAGAATTATACGCGGTTTTTTGACGGGAGAAAACCTGGTGACCCCCCATATACTCTACTAGATCATTTCCCGAAAGACTACTTCTTAATCATTGATGAGTCACATGTGACGGTACCTCAAATTAGGGGGATGTACGGCGGGGATTATTCGCGAAAAGTAAACCTAGTAAATCATGGATTTAGGCTTCCCTCCGCGTTTGACAATAGACCTTTGAAATGGGAAGAATTTGAGGAAAAGATGGGAAAAACCTTGTTCATGAGTGCGACTCCGGGTCCATATGAGGTGAAGGTTTCTCAACAAATCGTTGAACAAGTCATTCGACCGACAGGACTAGTTGATCCAGAAATTATTGTTAGACCCACAAATAATCAGATTGATGACCTAATTGCGAGGCTTAGGGCAACCATTGATAAGGGGCATCGGGCAATAGTTGCCACTCTAACAAAGAAGATGGCAGAGCAGTTGGCGGAGTACTTGCAAGAAATTGGCCTCAAGGTTGAATATTTGCACAGTGAGATTGACACTATTGACCGTGTTGTTCTTCTTCATAGTTTACGTGAAGGAATATTTGACGTGATTGTTGGAATTAATCTTTTGCGAGAGGGTATCGATTTGCCCGAGGTGGCACTTGTAGCGATCCTTGACGCGGATAAGGAAGGATTCTTACGATCGACAAGAAGTCTAATTCAGATAATGGGCCGGGCAGCACGTAACGTAGAGGGTACGGTTGTTTTGTATGCGGATGAAATGACGGGAGCAATGAAGCAGGCAATAAGAGAGAATAATCGTAGAAGGAGAAAACAACTAGAGTATAACAAAAAGCACGGAATCACTCCTAAAAGCATTTCCAAAGAGATCATTCAGGTTCTTGACCCAATAAGGGATCAAAATTTAGGGAAATCGAAGAAGAAAAGAAAAATAGAATTGGCCAAAACATCACGATCAGAATTTGAACAGCTAATAGAGGAACTAACTTTGGAAATGTTAAGCGCAGCAAAGAAAATGGAGTTTGAGAGAGCAGCAGAATTACGAGACGAGATTAGGGAATTACAAGAGATACTGGGGAATTGAAATGGAACAAGTCGTAAAAGAGACCATTGTAGCAATCAAAGAGTCGGATAAGGACACAAAACAAATTCTCGAGGAAGCGAAGTGGATTAGAGTCAGAGGAGCAAGAGAGCATAATCTGAAGAATATTAACGTAGATATTCCTCGGAATCAATTTGTTGTAATAACCGGACTATCTGGTAGTGGCAAGTCCTCACTTGCAATCGACACTTTATTTGCAGAAGGTCAGCGAAGATTCTTGGAGTCACTTAGCTCTTATGCTAGACAGTTTGTTGGTAAGCTAGAAAAACCATTAGTAGATCATATTACCGGACTGTCCCCTGCGATTTGTATTGATCAAAAAACAACTTCTGCGAATCCTCGATCAACTGTGGGTACTGTAACTGAAATTTATGATTACTTACGCGTGTTGTTTGCATCGATTGGTGTTCCGTTTTGTCCCAGGGGGCATGGAGAAGTTTTGCCCACGTCGGTACAGGAGATCATTAATGCTGTTTTGTCGCTTCCAGAAAAAACAAAGATTTCAATTATTGCACCTGTTGTTCGTCAAAGAAAAGGCCATTACAAAGCGCTTTTTGAGGATATGGTTGCAAAAGGCTATACTGAGGCGATCGTAGATGGAGAACGATTAGATTTAACCGAAAAAGAACTTGACTTAGATAAGAAGAAAAAACACTCTATTGAAATTGTTATTGACAAATTGCGAGTAGTCGAGAAAAATAAGGAAAGAATTGCGGATGGCATAGAACAAGCTCTGCAACTTGCAAACGGGATCGTTTCGGTCAAAGTCCTACGTGAAGACAAAACTGAAGAGCAGATGCTATTTAGTGAAACGGGTTCCTGTCCTAAATGCGGTTTTGCTGCCCCAGAATTAGAGCCACGATTATTCTCATTCAATTCCCCACAAGGTGCGTGTCCTTCTTGTACAGGACTCGGCGTAGTCCTTAGAGCGGATCCAGATCTAATAATCCCCGACAAAACAAAGACGATAAGAGAAGGAGCAATTCTCCCTCTCAGCAAATCCCCTGATTCTTGGTCCCTTAGGATAATTGCTAGCCTTGGTGAACAATACGGTTTCACACTGGATACACCGATTAATCAAATTTCTAGTGAAGGATTAGATGCATTGCTCTTTGGAAGCAAGAAAGCAGTCAATGTTGAGATTTCCAGCAAGTCAGTAGATAGTGAATTCAGTTGGTCATACAAGAAGCCAACAGAAGGAATCGTAAATGCCATTCAGCGAAGACATCGCCAGACAAAATCGGAGAGCATGAGGACGTATTACGAGTCTTTTATGAGTGAATATATCTGCGAAGAATGCAATGGCACTAGGTTAAACCCAACGGCTCTTTCAGTTAAAATAGCGGGATATTCTATTGCTCAGATCAACGAGATGTCAGTTAGAGAAGCATATGAATTTTTGAGTAATCTTGATCAGAGACTTTCCAAAAAGGAGAGGCTCATTTCAGAACAGATCCTTAAGGAATTGCGTGAAAGACTGGGATTCTTGATTTCAGTTGGACTCGATTATCTTACACTTAATCGGAAGGCATCTACGCTATCCGGGGGAGAAGCACAGAGAATTCGTTTAGCAACCCAGATTGGGAGCAAGCTTGTTGGGGTTCTTTATGTTCTTGATGAACCTTCCATTGGTCTTCACCCGAGAGACACCGCTCGATTAATTGCGACTTTTAAGCAGCTTAGATCCCTTGGAAACAGTGTTTTGGTTGTCGAACATGATGAATTAACTATTCGCTCTGCGGATTATGTGTTAGATATGGGTCCGGGAGCTGGATTGAATGGGGGATGGGTTGTAGCCCAAGGTACTGTGGAAGAGATCTTGCATCACAGAGAAAGTTTGACGGCGAAATACTTGAGAGGAGAATTAAAGATTAGGGTTCCCGAGAAAAGAAGGCAAGCAAAAGGATGGCTTGTTCTTACAGGAGTCAGACACAATAATTTGAAAGACGTTACTGTAAAATTCCCCTTGGGAACATTTACTTGCATCACAGGAGTCTCGGGATCGGGTAAAAGTTCGCTAGTACAAGAAGTATTATGGAGAATCCTTGCTCGAAAATTCTATAATAGTAGAGAACGACCCGGCGAATACAAGACGATTGAAGGGTTAAACCTAATTGACAAAGTGATTCTCATTGATCAAAGCCCAATTGGTAGGACGCCTCGTTCGAATCCAGCGACTTACACGAAAGTTTTTGACCATATTCGTGATTTCTTCGCAAAGCTCCCAGAGAGTCGAAAACGCGGGTATAAACCGGGAAGATTTTCGTTCAATGTGAAGGGCGGGCGTTGTGAAGCGTGCAGAGGAAACGGGGATGTCAAAGTTGAATTACATTTTCTTCCAGACGTGTATGTTCCTTGCGATGTGTGCGGAGGAACCCGATTCAATGAAGAAACATTAGAAGTCAAATATAAGGAAAAGAACATTAGTGAGGTGCTCGACCTTACTATTGACGAGGCTTTCGAGTTTTTTGAGGGATTGCCCAGGATTCAGCGAATTCTGAAAACCCTGATTGATGTTGGCTGTGGATACCTAAAACTGGGGCAATCTTCAGTAACACTTTCGGGAGGAGAGGCACAGCGAATAAAACTTAGTAGAGAACTGGCAAAACGAACGACTGGTAAAACAGTGATCTTGCTTGATGAACCGACCACAGGGTTACATTTCCATGATGTTCGAAGACTCTTATCAGTAATTCACAGACTAGTCGATAAGGGGAATACAGTTATGGTAATTGAACACAACTTAGACGTTATCAAGAATGCTGACTACATTATTGATCTAGGTCCGGAAGGCGGAGATTTGGGTGGAGAAATCGTAGCAACAGGCACTCCTGAAGAGGTCTCAAGGCACTCCAAATCCTATACTGGAAAGTTCTTACGGGAAGTGCTAGACAATGATCCTCAGACCGAGTGAGATAAATTTAGCTCCAAACAGTCCAGGAGTCTACATCATTTTTGACAAGAGTAACAAAATCATTTACATAGGTAAGTCAAAAGCGCTCCGCAATCGCTTACAAACACATTTTCATCCTTCCACGCCAGCGACAAAGTCAAGAATCATTCAACAACTTGCACATCAAATTCAGCTGATCGAGACCGAAACGGAAGCGGAGGCATTATTGTTGGAATTCAACCTCATCCAAGAACATCGCCCTTCTCTTAATTCTAGGCAGAAAGATAGCAAATCGTTTCCTTATCTTAAGATTACCACAGAAGAGAAGTATCCAAGAGTTCTCATTGTTCGGGAAGAAAAAAGCAGTAATGCGATTTATCTCGGCCCATACGCTAACGTGAAAAGCCTTCGGAAATCACTCCGATTTGCATTAAGACATTTCCCGGTTGCAGACTGTGAAGCGGATATTGATTCTGAGAAAGGAAAAAAGTATGCAAGAATATGTATGAGGAAAAAGTTAGGAACCTGTTTTGCACCATGTAGCAAGAATATCGCAAAGGAAATTTATCAATTGAATATAGAAAGGCTTATTCAGTTCTTCTCTGGCGAATTTGAGCCATTAATCTCGGGATTAGAACACGAGATGTGGAATCTAGCGGAGAGACAAGAATATGAAGGAGCAGCAAAAATAAGAGACACCATACGAGCTCTCAGGAAAACCATGCAACGACAAAACGTCTTTCTCTCGAGTCCAATCTCTGCGACCATAATTGCAGAGACCACACATTCTCCTCAAATAATTATTATCATAGAACTACGAAATGGGAGAGTAGTTAATTCTATTGAGTTACCCATCTCGAAGACGAAAAACCGAAAGAGCTGGATTCCTTTTATCCTAGAACGCCTAAGCAATCCTCCAGGAAATATGGTCATCACGGAGCCGCATTCACCTTTGTGGAAATATCTCGAGAACGAACTAATTGAGAGGGGAATAATGCTTAGACCACCTTCAAGTAACACTGAACAAGAACTGTACAACTATGCATTACAACATGCAATGCTTTCAAGAAAGAGATTAGCCCAGATCAAGTCAGGCCGAAAAACAGCTAGACAGCAACAGAAAGACTTAGCAGCAATATTTGGAAAGAACATCCAAGTTATTCATTGCTTTGACGTTTCCACACTCCAAGGTCGCCAGAATGTTGCTGCGAGTGTTGTATTTTACGAAGGAAACCCTCGCAAGACAGAATATCGAAGATATAAGAGTGTACTTCACAGCCACCAAGATGACTACAAAGTTATCGAGGAAGCTGTTTATCGGAGGTACGTAAAAGAAGACACTCCGGACTTGCTACTTATTGATGGTGGTTTAGGTCAGGTGAACGCTGCTCTTCGTGGGTTAGAAAAAGCCGGGAAAAACACCTCTTCATTAATCATCGCTGGTCTCGCGAAGAAAGAAGAAACGCTGATATTCCCAAATGGAAGAACCAAAAAGCTTGATTTAGAGCGGCCAGCAATGTTATTGTTAAGAAAAATTCGTGATGAAGCTCATAGATTCGCAGTGACTTATCATCGAAAGTTAAGACAGAAGCAGAACTTGAAGTCGATATTGGATGAGATCGAGGGAATCGGTCCCAAACGGAAAAAAGCGATTCTGGAGACGTTTCCTTCGATAGAATTTATGCAAAAAGAGAACGTCTCTCCGGAGCTATTATCAAGAAAAGCAAGGATCCCTTTGGAACTTGCCAGAAGGATCACAAAGCATATCCACGATCAAGATTCCACGGCATAATTCAAGCAGACACCAAAAGACAAATGGAAAAGAGAAAAGTCAGATATGGCGAAAAGCGGAAAGGTTAGAGTGATCTACATCCATCTGAGTGCTCTTTTCTTCCACCAATAGCCAAAACCTACAAAGATAATAGCCAAGAAAGCAGAGGCTGTGACGACGCCAGAAAGTCTCAGAGTCTGAGCAGAAACACTCCATGTGAGCAGAAACGCTGTAATCACATCAAATAAAACAAAGACAAGTGCAAAGACATAATATTGAAAACTAAAACGTTGATGGGCCTCACCAATGGGGATTTCACCACATTCATACGCAATAAACGTCCCTAAGGGTTGCCCGTCGGGACCCAAGAATCCTTGACGCTTAGGAGCTAAAAGTCTATTGAGGGCGAGAAATGCGATAACGGTAATGGACCCTATGAGCAACAGAACCGCAACTGAAATGTATTCTACTAGTGCCATGGAATCGCCTCAGTACTTACTAAGATCAACAAGTGTAACGGTTTTAAAAATTTGTTTACAGAGAAAAGCCTTATTGATAAGAATTGGAGTGCAATTCACGCACATTATTTAATTCATGATTCTTCGTTAGTTCTTCAAACAAGGCAGGGGATCACTTGGGCGCGTTGAACCATTGTGTTCTGAGGGCGAAAAACGAGACATCTACGTGAGACTATTGATTCTCATGATTTTCCCACGGATTTAGGGGGCTTAAATACCAAACTTCGCATTACGTATCGAGCATTAGCTCACTCAACAGTCAAACAGTGATGTAAAATGGAACCCAAAGACACACGTGATTTGGACAATTACTATTTTTGGCCTGAACCCCCAATTGGTGGACGCTGGGGATAAAACCCACTAGTTTGTTCACCTATCCCCTCCTTTTTCTCTTTTGACACTAATGATTCCTGACAGGTTCAACAAGGAATAATCTTATTTCCTTTGACTTCTGGGAAACGCTTCTTTGAATACTCCAAGTAATGCTTAAAAACAAAAGTGAACATATCATAGAAAAATTTGATAACTTCCACTAATTAATAACAATAATGAGTTCTGGAGACCAATCCCGAATCGATGAATTCTTTGAAGATAAGACTGATTCGGAGAAGAAGAGGCAGAATAAAGTAAGTAGCCACCCAAAGAAAGCTGATTTGAATACAAGCCAGAACTCAAAGGAAACAAGTTCAGGTAGACAAGTTGGGAAAAAAGCAGAATCTGGAGAGCAGAAAATCTTACAAAACTTGCCAAATAGCAAGATATTGCCTCCTCCCGATGGAAAAGAGATCTATCTTTTGGATATCCAATACTCTGGAAATAAAAACAAAGCAGTGTTAACATTTGTAGATCCAATTTCCGGTCAGCTATTTCAATGGATTGATCAAACAGGACACAGGCCTTATCTCTTGACGACTCTAAAGCCTGATGAGATCATGCAGGTTGATCGTGTCGCGAGTTCTAAGAATTTTGTAGGGATTGAGAGCGTTACAAGAACCAACTTGCTATTGTTTCAAGAAAGAAAGTATTCTCGAATAATTGGCTCGAATCCATTGGCAATTGGTGGAAGGCAAGATTCGTTTAGACAACTTATCGGCCCTGCGTATGAGGCAGATATTCGTTATCATTTGAACTATATTTGTGACAGAGCAATTACTCCGGCAAGCTTCTTTGAGTTTAGAGATAATAAGCCCCATGAGCGGACAATGCAAATCGATGAAGAGATCCAAAATGCCTTGGAAAAGGCATTTGAGAACGAGGAAAAAGAAGAAAAAGATCTCCTACAAGAGTACATGCCGCTTTTGTTCTCTCCAATGCCTGATGTATTACGAGCGTCCTTTGATATTGAGGTTGCTTCAGATGAAGGAAGAATGCCAAATGTGGTTGAAGCCGAGCAAGCAATCATTAGTATCGCATTGACTGATACCTTGGGAAATCGAGTGGTTTGGGTTCTTTTGAGAAAAAAAAAGAGTGGCTTATTGCTAAAGCAAGATGTAATAATCCGAGTATTTCACAATGAGAAAGAACTAATTCGTGATTTCTTTTCGATTATTTCCAGATATCCAATTGTTGTCACATTTAATGGAGACAATTTTGATATCCCTTATTTGATACGAAGAGCTATGAGATTGGAATTCAGCGAGCAAGAAATCCCATTTGAGATAAAGAATAAAGAGGGTTATTGCAAGAGCGGAGCAGTACACTTGGATCTTTATCAATTCTTCAAGCAAGCGGCGATCAAGGTCTATGCGTTTGGCAACGCCTATGACAGCGCTAGTTTGGATGAGTTGTCCAGTGCATTGCTTGGCAAACAGAAAATAGAGTTTGAAGGGACTATTGAGAACCTAACCCTAGATAAATTATTAGAGTATAATCTTAGAGACGCAGAACTCACGCTAGAGCTTACGAGGTTCAACAATAATCTCGTAATGGATCTGATCTGGACCTTAATGAGGATAACCAAAATGCCGATGCACGACTTCATTCGCAATACTGTAAGTACATGGATCAGAAATTGGTTTATTTTTGAGCACCGAAAAAAGAAGCTATTGATTCCAAATAGGAGTGATATTTTATCACTCAAAGGGTCAGCTTCAACGACTGCAATGATTAAGGGGAAAAAATACCAAGGGGCAATAGTCATTACTCCCAAAGCAGGGATTTGGTGGAATGTCCACGTCATGGACTTCGCATCTCTTTATCCTTCTCTCATCAAAGTTCGAAATCTATCCTACGAGACCATTAATTGTCCTCATCAAGATTGTCAGGAAAATGTTGTTCCCGGTACAACGCACTGGGTTTGTACCAAAAAGCAGGGATTCATGTCAGCATTGGTAGGATTCATTAGAGACGTTAGGGTAAATTGGTTCAAGCCAAAAACCAAAGATAGTAGTCTGCCGAAACGCGTTCGAAACCAGTACAATGTTATTCAAGCTTCGCTGAAGGTTCTAATAAACGCAGCCTATGGTGTATTTGGAGCGGAGTACTTTTCTTTCTACTGCCCACCTGTTGCAGAGTCAACTGCAGCACTAGCAAGATTTGCAATTTCAAAAACCAAAGAATATTGTGAAAATGTGTTAGGGCTTGAGGTTATTTATGGAGACACAGATTCTGTTTTTCTACTTAATCCAAGTGATGAAGCAGTGGAGGAATTGAAAAAATGGAGCAGAAAAGAACTCCAAGTCGACTTAGGAACAGATTATGTTTTTCGATACGTTGTACTTTCAGAGAGAAAAAAGAATTATTTCGGAGTCACAAATGATGGAAAAATTATTGTCAAGGGGTTGCTAGGAAAAAAGAGAAATACCCCTCCAATGGTTAGAAAAGCATTCCAAAGAGTACTAAACACTCTAAGAAACATCCACAGCGAAAAAGATTTTGAGACTGCCCGCGCAAAAATCATTTCAGAAATTAGAATACTTATCAAGAAAATAAAGTCATTCGATTTTGATATTGAAGAAATTGCGATTAGTCAGACGGTATCGCAATCGTTGAAAAATTATAAGGCTTGGACCCCCGTCTTGCAAGCAATCGCTCAATTATTCAGTGATGAGGACACGACTCGACAATTGGGAGAAGGATCGACAATATTCTTCGTTCCAGTTAGGCCTTTCCGATTTAACGTTAATACAGAAGCAATACCCAAACAATATCAGGGCACCCAAACCTGTAGCGTGAAACCCATTGAACGTGTCAAAAAACGAGATGAGATTGACACAGAAAAAATAATTGAACACGTCAGAAGCACGTTTTCACAAATCTTAGAAACACTTGAGATCTCTTGGGATGAGATACAGGGTGTGCAATCTATTGATCAATTTTTTGATTGAACCGCAGAAAAAAGAGTTCACAATATTGGGATCAGCGTAGAATAAGAATACCCAAGTAGCTCACATAGTGTGCATCTGTAAAAAGAAGTGGATCACAAGTTACTAGACTCTTTATCAACAAAAGTGTTTTTCACACAAGAATAGGGATTATCTTTGCATTTTCTCCTAGTTTATAACCGCAATTCTCTTATTTGAAACCCATAAGGCAATATTAGAGCGGCTTAGGGATCACCATGACGAAGGATTTACTTTTGGAAGTCAAACAACTAGAACAAACTATTGAGCATCAAATTCAAGAAAAAAGGAAATGGGCTGGAAAAGAGATTGAAAATGCGCGCAAAACAGCTCAGGAAATAGTAGATAAAGCAAAAAAGGAAGGAAGAAAGGAAGCTGATTCAATTCTCAAGAAAATAGAAGAGGAAACAGAACAAGAGATCAGCAGTATTCAAAAAGAAGCCCAAGCAAGAAAAGAGCGACTAAGAAAACAATACGCGGAAAATAAAAGGAAAATAATTGACACAATCGTTAATATGATTGTTTCCTGAGGGATGGTTATGTCCACATTTCCTGTTGCTATTGCTTGTGTAGCCGATGAAGATACAGTGCTGGGGTTAAAACTAGCAGGTATCCAAAAGGCAGCCATTATTAACGACGCGTCTGAGGCCCGTCAAAAGATAATCGAATTTGCAGAAGACCAAGAAGTTGCAGTCTTAATTATTAGTGAAGAAATTGCAGCAAAAAACGAAGAGCTAATTAATTCGTTATTGGAAAGACCTTTTCCGATCATTATAGAAATCCCCAGCTCAAAGGGAAGAATCGAAAAAGAGCATGACACGCTGAAAGAGCTAGTGAAGAGAGCAGTCGGTATCGAACTCAACATTTGAAGTTTGAAATAATTGAGCTCTGAACCAGAATAGCTTATGATAAAGAGTCACAAATCTCGTAGTTTTTGCAAGCATTTGGCAACAATGATCAATTGGTAAAACCTATAAACCCAGAGAAACACCAGTAGACTTGAAAATGGGCTGGTGGCGAAGCTTGGTATCGTCCCTGGTTTGGGAATGACACTCGCTAGAGAGTGTATCAAGTATCCAGGAGATCCTCGGTTCAAATCCGAGCCAGCCCACCACAATCTTCTTTCACAATTGTTTGAGCATATTGTTTAGATGATCCGCAAGAATTTTTTCTTCAATATCCTTGCCTGAACCAACATATGCTATACCTTCCAACAGACTCACTTCCAACACAGGAAAATGAAGACCAAGCTGTTGAGCAATGCTTTCAATATCCTGCTTACGCAAAAATTCGTTACACTCCTTCGTAAGGTACAAATCAAGTTTGTTTATTAGAATAATCCCATTTGATTTCTCGGATCTGCTCAGAGTAGAGATATGTCGTAATGCTTCTATCTGCTCTTCGTCTCTGACTCGAGATCCATCTATTACATGAATGATAAACGTGGAATTTGAAACCGCTTCTTGCCAAAGATTCCAGAAGTCCCTCTGCCCACCTAGATCAAGCAAAGTAATAGTTGAGCGGCCAATTTTTATTTCTCTCATGCTCTTTCCAAGAGTAGGAAGAGAAGTTTCATCTTGGAGTCTAAGCGGTTTTCCAGTAGCAAGATATCGAGCTAGAGTGGTCTTTCCAGCTTGTGAGGAACCAGTAATCGAAATGACTAATTGTTTCCCGAAAAGAATGTTAAACAGGGATTTCCGAATGCGGGAAAAAAATGACCTTCTTGAACGCGACGAATTAGAAGGTTTCCCAGGATCCGACATCTCAAACTCAACAATCGAGTCGCCCAGATAGCTTCCATCGATAAGAAAGTATACAATGCGATCGTGATCTCTGTGGTTAATTATGACACTCCCAATTTCCAAATCTTTGTCTTCAACAAGGGCAGCGAGCTCTTCTTTACTGATAAATGCGCTGTCAAAGGATCGACATTTGGAACACTCCAATGTGCGGATCAATAAACCTTCCGATTCTGTGGAAAATGTGGAACCAGGGGTAATATTTCTTCGTTGCATTAACAATTAGTGATGATTACAACATATAAAACACGTAAAGTAGATAGATCCGTATCAAAGCGATTTGTGGCTCCAAAATCGCCCGTGGTTAAAACCATGGAACTCGAGCGTGAATGTCAAAAAAATTAGAAAGTTGTTTCACTTTTCCGATATCATTATCCTTAGCAACACTTCTAATGAGGTTAAGACCTTCAATATGATAGCAATAAGGTTTTTCGGGCCTTAGAAGAGACCTAGATATAAAATCAGGGCAACTGCAAAAAGTTTTTTCTAATACCAAATATGTTTTGGCTTGATCCTGACTCTGAATAAGGAATGCACGTAGACCCCCAAAAAGCTCTGGAGGAATAAGAGCGACTCTTGAAGGTGCAAGAGTTCCTTTTTGAGATTCCGGGGTTTTCAAAGGGTCATTTGACGGCACATCCTTGATTGAAGTCGATCTGTTTTTCGCTTTCCTTGGCATTATTTCATAAACGGATATGCTTAGAAAGTATCTATTTTTTTTGGTGAATGAAGTGTTGGAGAAAAAAGAAAGATTCAGACAAAGTTTTCCGAGATGCTCCTAAGATGTTGTGAGCAGTCGACTGTGACGAGACGAGGAAACTCTTTTTTTCATTAATTCACGGATCCATTTTGGAAAGACGATGCCCAATGTGAGAACAATCCACCCAAAGTCTCGACCTACAAAAATGATTGCAGAGCTTGTCCATTGTTCTAATTGCATGAAAAAAACACCAATCATTTCAAACAAGACCATTGAGACAAGACCAATCGTGGTTATCTTCACGCGTTGTTGAGCCCTCAAGTATGGAGTCGTTCGGATCACGCGTTGCAGTAGCATGATAAGAACGAGAAAACTAATGCTTGAAAAAATCGCCAATCCCATGGTCTGAATAATATGATTTTGTTTGAAGGTTCCCATTGCGAAGATTATCGCACCGATCAGCGTCAGCAACAGTACACCTCGGCGTGTAATATTTGACCAATTCAATTGATAAGCGCTCCAGAAGCTGAAAAAAATAATGGTTAATGATCCGGAAATTAATGCTCCCCAGAATCGTATCACATGATTTGAATAAAAGATTCCATACGCTCTTGAGAATGTGGTGATCACTATTGCGAAGTATCCGGCGATTAAGTACCAAGAAGGAAGTTGCCTATTGGATCGTGAAAACAGCACTAGCTTGAGGCGATTAAAGGCAAACCCTAGGAGTATGAGACCTAATATTCCCGCACTGAACTCTTCTATCATGAGAATTTGTAAAGATGTTAGCATTTGGTCATCAGCCGTTTTGTTTGGTTGAGAGCATAATCCAGTCAAAAGCTGTGTTACGTAGCGATAAGACACTAGGCCTGGACGGGGTGGTGTTGTGTTCGACTGGTACTCTTCAACAGACTAATAGTATATTGATTATATAACTAGCTGAAATCAGTAAGTCTTAGCCACCGATTTTAGCGAGTGAAATCTCTCTTGGTGCAAAGAGAAGTACCATGTCGCCAACACGAAATACACAAAAATAACTTTCGAGAATTGTCCCATCGAAAAAAAGATATAACAACAAGTGAACGTTGGTTTGAAATTGTGTGCCCCGGTAGTGTAGTCCGGCCCAGCACTACGGGCTCTCGCCCCGTCGACCCGGGTTCAAATCCCGGCCGGGGCACCAGTATTTTTCATGTTACTAGGAATGATAACTCCACTGCTTAGGTGAGTTAGAAACAGATCATAAGTTGAATAGACGTATCTATGAGAAACTCGTTGCGGACTAACCTTTAAAGTGGAAGACTCACGAGGAGAAACAGAATGCAGTAGTTTCACTCTTCTGATAGAGTCTAAGAAAGGAGATATGATTAGATATTCTCCAATTCCAAACTGGGTAATCTCATTGCTAAGCTCCTCTGAGACTCCAATCGACCGTGACAAATATGTAGGAGAACTGCTTAGTTGAAAAATGAATTTAGTTGAAGAATTCCCTCGTATAAGGGAAGAAAAAGCATCAGGGTCTTGAGAGACCAAGATAGATCCCATGCCATGAGCACGCCCAAGAAGGAGAAGAGTATCTGCGGTAGTTAGGCTCTTGTTGTCAGAAGCATGAGAAAAGGTGAAAAGTGATTCCTCAAACACAAGAAGTTGTTTAAGCGTGGCCACTTTCCCATCATTAATGGCTTTTCTAAGAAGAAGTCGCAGTATTATTGTTGTCAGAAATTTATAGTCCCAAATCCCTCTCACACCTTTTGTTAACGGGGTCATGTCAAGGATAAGAATGCTTCTAGGGTGATGATTAAGGTGCTCATAAACAGCGTTGCGCCCAATTTCTGAAGTGTTGAGAAGATTGAACACTGATTCGCTAAACAGTAATGCCAATCGATTTATTAGACCATCATAGCTCATTCTCTCAGCAGACCCAAATTTATCAATAAGCGCAGATCGTTTTTCGTGAAGAATTGAAACAAAGGTCTTCAAAGAAGGCGAGGGAGAGCTAGACGTAACCATTATTGTTTCTCTAAGAATACGAATCATACTTGGCGACAAATCGCTTCCAGAATCTCGTAAGACTTCTTGAAATAAAGCAACAATACTCTCAGAATCATCGAATAGGATCTTGTCAAACAAGTTGATACGAAGGCCATCTTCACTGCCTAGTTCCAACACTGTCGGGCCGAAACTCGAAAGGAGTTCAGCGTATTCTCCTTTAGGATCAAAAATAATCACCGCGACATTTGCCTGCGAGACTTGCGGAATTAAGAAAGAAAGCAATGTAGATTTCCCCTTGCCTACTGAGCCTATTATTTGAGCATTATAGTTTAGAGCAGAAAGAGGAAGGTTGACAGCTTCGTTTGTCATCACGTCATGACCAAGACATATCAGTGGCTCGTCCCGATTCTGAAAAACTTGCCTTGAATCGTGGTGAACAATAAGAGAAGAAGAATTAGGAGGCATTAATTTCTCTTCAAAAGAAGAAGTTTCATTTCCTAAAAGCAAGTCTTTTACTTTTCGCTTAGAAATAGCTTTTCGAGAGAAGTGTGCGAGAAAAGAGAAACGACTTCGTTCAGCGAAAACCAACCGAAGCCGATTCTTGAATCGGACGTAGAACGAGATATAAGGCTTCCCTCTAGCATTAAGAACGTCAAGGGGATTCAACAGTGGATCAATTGCAGATAAATCAGGTACTCGTAGCGAAGAATTGAATATATTTTGAAATTCACAAAGGAGGTTTTGAGAAACTGTTGGTAAAAGGAAAATCTGATTCTTACCCATGTGAGTCAAGAAACTGATGATCTGTTGTCTTGAATTAATCATTATGTCCGTTCTAGGTTTTGGTAGAACAGCAAGAAGATAGTGAGAAGGATCTTGGTCGGGCAATCCAATGTGAATGAGGTTACCCCCTATCTCTTGTAAGAATGAAAAAAGCTTAGAAGACAGAGCTAGACCTCTCGTATTATTATCCCAGGAAGATTTTGCCCGAACTCCAAATATGACCACTTCTCGATTAGTCCGACCTATCTGAAGCTTCCCGGTTTTATGCAAGACAATCTTATGTGAAAAAGGATTTGCAAAGAAAGACAAAAAGAAGATGCCAAAAAAACCTAAAACAAGGATTGTATAGAGGATAGAATGAGTGAGAGAAAAAGGAGGAAAGAGAAATCTTTTCATCCGACTTATAACGTCCAAATAAAAAGTGTGAAGGACAGGATAGAGGAAGAACCAAAAAGCCAAAACTAGCATTGCCAAGAACGTTGAATTTGCGTACATTAAGCGATTGCGAAGAGAAAATCGAGACATCTCGGAAGGGATCTAACTAATTCTGTTGAAAAAGAACTGAATTCAGTCATAGCTCTTTTCTCCGCAAATTATGATATTTGGAGTAATGAGTGTTCCAAACCAGTGATTGTTATGGGGACATCCAGCCTTTGCACATAGGGATTAGATCTCAATAATACTACAGATAAGTAGATGAGATTCCAAAAAGATATTATCCAAATAATACATTAATTAAGAATACTATTCAAAGAATAATTATCGATGTATATCCGTAGATTAGTAAAAAAATACAAGAATAAAGACGGAGAAATAGTTGAAAAAGTCTATTACTATAAATACAAGAGTGTTAGACGAGGAAAAAAAGTTGTAAGTGTTTACTTGGGAAAAGCTAACGAAGAGGAATTCTGGCATTACCAAAGAGAAGAAGGGAAGAAAAGAAAAGGCCCTTTGCAAACAATGAGAATGTAAGACAGAAAAGAATATCGGAGACGAATAAGTAGGAGAACTCTCTCTATAACGTTGAAAGATACATAAGCAATGCAATTCTTTTTTCAAGAAAGCAACATCCCATTCGCTGTTTTCTATCAGCAAGTCGCAAGATCCAGGATCAGCGTCTTTTATATTGAGAGAGGAAGGGAGGAGTGATTTCCGAAGGAGATAGAAATGTCGTTATTGATATCAGATGAAAAGATTCAGCAGAAGAATCTTGATTTGGAAAAGGCCCAAGCAATAATCCTACCAATTTTGAAGCAAGAATCTGGCCTGGCAAAACATGTATGGAAAGAAATTACAAAATTAGCATCAACTGCCTTGAAGGAAGTCGGATTAGGGATTATTTCTCGCAAACTAGTTTGGTGGTACTATTCAAGGATAATGTTCAAACAGGCTAGAAGGGGAAAATCATTATTGGAAATAGAAAAAATCCTTCGAAGATTGACTAGACAGCACTTTAGGAAAGAGCGTGATAAAATACCAAACTTAGAGATCCGAGCAACTCGCTGTTTTCAAACGATCTGCAATTATATTAAAGGAAAAGACATTCTAGATCTTGGAGCTGGAGACGGACTTTTGGGAGAAAAAATTGCAACACAATTGAAGAAAAGAGTCTTGCTTTTCGACATTATAGATTATAATTATTCAAATCTACCGATGAACACCTACAATGAGGGGGAAGCGGTTCCAGTTCCATCAAATTCGGTAGATACAACGATCTTGTATACTGTTCTCCACCACGCTAGAAATCCACACTTCTTGCTGAAGGAAGCCGTTCGAGTCACGAAACATAGAATAATTATCATAGAGGGATACATAGACACAGTAAAGCATTATCACGTCAATGCGTTCTTTGACTGGTTTCTAAATCGAGTTATTAAGGATGAAGACGTGCCCGTGCCTCTTAACTACAATACTACTACAAAATGGGATCACATTTTTCGATCAATGAGATTAAGAATTGTTGAAAAGAGGTATTTGGGGATCGATGAACCACTAGCTCCCGAATTCCATATACTTTATGTTCTTGATAAGCACTAAATGAAAGATACCCAATCCCCTCCTAAAACTTGTTCAATTAGGAAATTAACGGAAGAAACAGAGAGAGGGATAGATTCTGTTCGCAAAAGCCATAGCTCATCTATATTATCTGATTTTCGACAAAAATCACCCAAATACCGTGGTTTGGAAGGTAATAGATATCTGATCTGAGCGAATTTTTCCGAGCTTTTTCTAGGAGAGCGCGCTTTCTTGTTAATAGATACTACTAAGCGATCCAGTTGAAAAGTGTAATCACGGGACTGCAAAAGAGAATCAAGAACCCTCTGTACTTGATCGGGAAGAGCGGTTTCGGATTTTAAAATCTCAAACGATATAAGTTTTCCTTTTGAAGCTTTAAAACGGATAAACAGGTTTGGTGAAAACAGCTCTATAACATGACTATTTCCCCTAGCAGAGTACCCAAGGCGTTTTGCAGTTTCCATTACTATTCTCGAATTAATAGGGATACCAATTCTGCCAGACCACCACGTATTCTTAATTCCCTTGGGAAAAGTACCCACGTCACAAGCAGAAGGCATTCTTTTTCCTCGAATATTTTGAAACGTGGTGATTGAGGAAACGTTGTTTCCAATACATCTAAGGTCTCTTAGGAATGTAGAAACTTTTGAGAAGCGATCCACATCTCTTGGATCGGTCCAGAGTCTAATTAGCCACAGATCTCTAGTTCTGGTAATGTCAACAATTGGGAAGCATTCTAAGAGCGCTTCAAATTTCTGAATTTCGGATGAGGGGATAGGGTCGGTTCTAACAAGAATTGGTCGGTTATAAGAGCCAATTATTGTTGGTGGTGATACCCAAGGATATTCATAAATTACTTCGTTGTCAATCATTTGAGTCAGCTTTTCTGTCGCTTTTGCAGTTCTTCTTTGTATTGAACCCCAGATGGTTTCTACTCTCCCACCATGCATGATCACATGGTTTTCTTCCAAGAAGCGTTCTGAGATCACATCGAGAAGTTCCGCCCCTGCACGAAAATAATAATGTCGGGAGATCATTTCAGATGGGATTTTATGCAAAATCTTTGGACTCAAATAATAAGAGTAGGACTCATATTCAGAGAAATTTGCGCCAAATTCGAAAGCTTCAAGGGGATTGCGTAACAGAACTTCAACATAAACACAGTCTGAAATAGGATCTTGAAATGCAACGCCAAGAAAAGTCATGGAGGGGATACTTTCCTCCACAACTCTTGTCTCAAGAGCAGCTTCAAGAGAAATTCGGCGTAACTGAAGCAAACCGTGAAATAGTCCTAGAGTGCGATAATGGGGGACAACATAGATGCGGGGAACGAAATAAGCATCAAACCTACGAATGATGTGAAGAGTCTGTTTGGAAGAAGTGAATTCTAAATCAATGGCAACTAAAGGGCGCAGGATATAGGAATGCAGTAGTTCAACTAACCTTTCTTTGGATCTTTTTGCTTGTTGACCAAGCGAGAGGAAAAATGTATCTAATAGCACATCGAGTAGTTCAGAGGGGGTAGGAGCGTTTTGACTCTGAGAATCATCATTTCAGAGAAGTCGGGAGGCAATGTTACGAATCTTAATAGAGTGTTAAAGAGAAGAAGCTCCTCATCAGAAAGAGGAGTCCGGGTCTTGATAATAACCGCCTTCGAGTGAGCCTGTCGAATGACTCGAAGAAGTCCTGCGAAATAGGGATTAAACCCGGGGGTAATAGAAGGATTCAAAAGAGCTTCGAGAAGAGCTTGCCTTAGCACATCAAACCAACTATGCGATTCATCAAATTGATTGAGAAAAACTAAAACACTTTGAAAAAGTGTTTTTCTCCTCTCAAGAGGTATCCTTGCTTGAGCAAAAAGTTCATACAACCATTCTTGCACTTCACTCAGAGTCAAAAGCCCTTCCCAATAAGAGGATAGACGGTGTGAATCCATTACTATGCACCGACAGGTAAAAAGAGAAAAGGTTCATTTTCCTTGATGAATAGAAAATAATAAAAAAGATTCTCTGAAGGATGTAACGAATATTCGGTGAACCAAGGAGAAAGCTAATGTTTTATCTTGCGCTTTAGAAAGGAACCAATCATCCGAATGGTTTTTACGTAATGACGCATATCGGGATAATCTCCTCGAAGGGTAAACAATAATTGATTAAGTAGATCGTCTAGATGTCTTACTTGTTGATCTGTGAGTTTTTTTTCCGAGGCCAACTGATAGATCATTAGATCCAATTTTTCCATAGTTGTCCTGAGGACGGACACATCAGCGTCAGAAGGCAAACTAAAGTTCACACAATAATCAATGAGAGCCTCGATTTCTCGCGATTGCATCATGTCACTTTTCATTACTTGTGCGGAATTTAAATAGTTACGGAAACACCCAGTCTTTACTTTCCAAATTATCATTGAACTCCAAAACAAATTTCCTTGGAAAGATTCCTAGTTAAATAAGTAGAAAGAGGCATGGATTAAGGAAAAACATGGGAGACTGTTTGGTTAAATCAAATGACCCCGGTTATTTCTGCAGCTTCCCGTGCCGCTTGTTCCGTCAGACCCGTGGAGCCTAAAATCGTGTATCTCTCCGGGCGAATACTATGAGCGATTAGTAATGCCTCAATAATTTTTTCCTCAGGAATGCCGGCCGCTCTTGCTGTCGTCGGCGCGCCAATTGTTTCAAGAGCGCTTCTGATGCGTTGCCAATTTCCTCCGTGGAGATACATCATGAGTATTGAGCCCAATGCGGTTTGTTCACCATGGAGCGCTGGTTTGTCGAGAATACGATCTAATGCATGTGAAAACAAATGTTCGGATCCGCTTGCAGGACGACTAGACCCTGCTAAACACATGGCAATGGAACTAGTGATCAATGCCTTGGTAATAATTTTCGCAGCAATAAGATCTCCTCTTGAAACCAATTTAGAATCACGGATAACGTGCTCGGCGGCCATATCTGCAAGTACTCTTGGATATTCACCAATCCTCTCTCCTTTCAGGCGATGCGCAAGTTCCCAATCCAAAACAGCGGTCTTATTAGCAATTGCATCTCCACTACCAGCAGCAAGGAATCTAAAAGGAGCATTTGAAATTATGTTTAGGTCAGCAATAACAGCGATTGGTGGATTTGCTTCAAAGGATTTCTTCTTGTCTTTTTCCAACAAAGAGGCTCGCATACTAGCGATACCATCATGCGAAGCGTTTGTGGGAATTGAGACAAATGGCAAATTTGCCTTCTTTGAACCTAATTTCGCCACGTCGATCACGCTCCCACCTCCTACGCCAAGTATGTGTGATGCTTTAATTTCGCTGGCAAGGGAGGATACGTTTTCAGACTCTTCAATTGTAGGTTGTCTGATACAGTAACTGTGTGAAGATATGCCCATATCTTGGAGTTGTTCTACGATTTCTTTTCCAGCGATATCCCAAGTAATATCATCATGGACGAGTACAATCGGGCAATCAGATTCATGAGCACCTAATTCAATTAAGGTTTCAGGAACTTGCCTTATTAAATTGGGACCAACGGAAATGATACGCGGCAATCGTGTCTTGAGGATCTCGATACCCACAATTCTGTCTTAACTCCGCAGAATATAAGAGTGATTCTACTTTTCGATTGACTGACCAGGGATAGGGGAAGGGAGAGCAAAAGGGTAGGGGAATAAATTTACTATGTTGCAATAAGGGAAACATCTAATTTCTTTTCAGAGGTTGATAACTCTGATTCCTCGTCTTGTTTGTGTCCCTTAATATTATGATACCGCCACTTGAAAGCGAGAGGGAGAACAAAAAACCAAACCAATATTGTGTTGGTGTAAAAATACCATTTGAAACCTGAAAAGTCAATAATTCGTGCGAAACTGAGCTCATATGAGAAAACAAATATGGAGCCAATAAGACTAATTAGAGAAATTGTTGTTGCTCTTATATTTGCTTCTATATGCTGATTAATATGTGAGAAGAAAAAGGGGAGGAGAAGACCATAGATCGCTGAAACAGCAAAATATGCAACTATAACTATTTCTTTTGCCTCGATAGCCATGAGAAGATATGATAGTCCTAGAAGAGCGATTAAAGGGAAAATTATCGTTTCTCGCTTAGGAGAAATAATTTTTGCTGAAAAAGAGTTTCCTACTCCAGTTATTGCGGATTTCAATCCGTAGATAAGACCAACAATTGCAATTCCAACTCCAACGGATCGAAGATATGCTTGCATGAATAGTAACATACTACCGGCGATCATTGACATTAGAATAATAATTGAACTAACCAGCATAATCGGAGGCGTTCTAAGAGTAAAAAGCGCATCGCTAAGCTGTGGATTTGGTCTTGTCTTACCGATCTTTGAGCTGTCTAAAGGGTGTTCAGGAATAGTAAACAACCAGAGTGCAGCACTCATATAAATTGTAAAGGCAACGAAGAAAGCCACTCGAAATGACGTATTTTCTGCAATTATTCCTCCAAGTATTTGACCTAGAGCAATTGCAAAAAGCCCAATTGTTCCAAAGAAACCGACAAATTGCTGAAATCGATACCGAATTTGTGTAGAAGGAATGCCGGAAACTTGCCCCAGATAATTGAGTTCATCATAAATCCAAGCTTCTTCAGCGCCAGATCTCATAGTAATCCCTATTCCCCAAACAAAGAAAATCAGTAAAAACTGCCAAAACTGTCTTGCAAAAAGAAAAGAGAGAATAACCGCCGCTTGAATGAGATAGCAGATAATAACTGAAAGCTTCCTTCCAAACCAATCAGCAACAAAACCAGTCGGGACTTCAAACAAGAGTATTGCACCAAACAAGGCAACATCGAAAACAGCGATTTGCCCTAGACTAAAACCTTTCGAAAGCATGAACAAGATCCAGATTCCGGCAACAATGTGAAACTTACTTAGAAGAAAATGAAGCCCAAATTTCAGCTTCAAAGATCTAAGAACCATAATTGAGACTTCCCTATTCTCAAAAGAGTTTTCGACTCTTTCCATATTATGAAGTTCCCCAACTAAGTACTTAAACAACTTAAGCCTTAATTGTGGCATTATGATTGACGGGGTTTCTTAGCCGCAAAAAAAGAATACTCTCAGTCAAAACGAAAGGTAGGTGCACATGGGCACGTTGTATGCGTTCAAAGTCTTTATGTGGCCTCATTGGTGGTCAGAGTTGCTCCCGGCAACTCAAGCACAACGGACGGCTCAAAACGCCCACTGTCCAGTAGCTCCAATAAGAGCTGAAGGAATACTTTTGCGTCCTACTTGTTGGCGATAGAGGCGTTTGGTGAGCCCGCTGTACTGTATCAAGGCCAAGGAAAACTTCATCTTGGTTGCCCCAGCACGCGGCATTGTTGCTAATGGCATACAGAACACATCTTTGTTCTTCTTAGTATTGGCTTTCAGTATTTAATCCCACGATTATTATAAAATGAAGAGATTAAAGAAAGAAGATAATCCCCCCTAAAAAAGTATACAAAGGTTAAAGCATCAGTTATTATGTGCCCAATTCCAATGTCTCCAGTCGAATCACCCAAGCAATGCCTAAACAGCAACAAACGATGACAAGAAAGATTTGTTGATACATTTAGCATAATGAGTTTATCAATGAAAGTTAGGCTTCTTGAGTGATACTTAATGTCATTCATTCATGGATATTCCGTAGATTACAAGAACATTCCTAGAGAAAGGCTGTCTCTCGCAATTTTATTGATTCTTCTGTTAATGCATCAGACAATGACATTAGAGGAACTAATTCTTGCTTCAGGACTTTCTCCAAAGGATGCAATTCAGGGGCTAAATAACTTACAGAGACTGAGGCTCATCGACATTAAGAGATTCAAGCAAACAGTATTTTACAAGTTGGTCAACGCTGAAGACGCTTTGAGATACCTTCAAGAAGCTAAAATCATTCAAGCGAAAAACGAATAATCAGCTTGTAGGCGTTTTTATAGCTAACAGCCAACAGAAATTTGTGGAAATCCTATCTAAGATCTTTGAAAGCACTGAAAGGACACTTTTCATTAAGAAATCGAGAAGGGAAATAATTTCGATTCGAGAATATGTTATTGATTTCTCTGCGATTAATGTTAACATAATCAAAGCAATTCTGAATGAAAGAACAAATATCTCGTTCCAGATTTCAAACAAGGGTGTGCGCATGAGACTGATACAGATAGGTAAAAATGAACCTGAAACATCTGTTCTATTGGATGCCCATGAATTCTTACTGAAAAAGGTAATCAAGAAAAAAATAACAGGTTATGAGTTAGAAGCGAGAGTTAGAGAAATCATACCTTTGCATTTGTTAAGCCATAATGATGGCATTGGAATAGTTGTTAATGGCAATGAAAAGAAATTCAGCCTGAGGATATTCACAATAGATCTAAATGAAAAGGAGAATGGGCTACAACTGCAAGAAATAGAATCCATACTAGCTCTGAACAATGTAGTAATCGTTGTCAGCATCCAAAGGAAAAGAAAGGCGAACCTATTGTCAACTTATGCTTACATGACTCTTGAAAACGAGGAAGATGATCATGCCGAAGAAATGCATAGAATGGAGATAAAAGAATTGGATCAAAATCCGTTGTCAAAATCAATTCTCTCTCCCCCGTCGTACAAGAAATGGAGGGGCAACTTTTCGATAGGTACTCTTTTGAACCCCATTATAGAGGTGCAGAGCAATTCCCTAGCTATGATATTGTCGCATTTCGTAGATCCCTTGATAGAGAGACAAAAGGAAGATCCTCGAAGTGATCTCTTGAATCCAGAGTTTTTCTATTTACCACCACAGACTAAAGAAGTCTCGTTAGAAATAAAACCGGATAAAGAACAGCCCTCCCAAATCGAAATGTCTCTGAATAGAATCCCAATTCCAAACAAGAAAGAAACTACCAAGGAGCAGCTTATTTTTGCCACAGTAGATACATCAGAGGAAGCCGTAGGTGATGAAGATGTTGTTAGTCGAATTGTCAAATCTTTGAAAAGAAAGGGATTTAAGATAATTGCTCGCCTTCCATCTCCAATCCCAATTGTTGGAGCACAGAAAAGGAATACTTGGATCGTGTTTTATTATTTGAGCTCATTAACCTCTGAAAGCATGCAAGGAATCATCAAAGACATGAGAGAGTTAAGAAAACTCTATCCTCAGATGAGAGGAATTGTCATAGTGAAAGGGAATGAAAAAAATTCAAACACCCCTCATCCCTTACCTCCCTTCCTAGAATTGAAAGGAGAAAATGAGATCTTGGCAAGCTAAGAATCAAGCCTACTTTGAGGACAACACGTAGCGGGCAACTTCAAAAGCCCACACCCCAACTAGTTTCTCGTCTTTTTCTCGCAGATCTACGATTCGAGAAAGAAACGCTTCCCATGGAATATCATTTTCTAGAGATTTCTGCCATGAGACCCAAGCTTCTCGTAGCTGGTTTAAGGCAAGAGAGTGATATGAGCAAAAATGATAGGTGTTATGAGATTCTGATGGTCTCTCATCAAGGGGACAGACATTCATGTTGCTTCACCACTAGTAGAGTTATTCCGGATCTTGCTATTTGGAGCCCAACTTTTCCTTTCTGGACAATCAGGATTCACACACCAATAATATGTTCTTCTCCCCCTTCTTACTCTAATCAGGGGATATCCGTCACCATCACATCTTTTGGTTGAAGGATATAATGTTCCTTTCTGTGGGAGGGGAAATGAGGCGGTACATGGATTTTCTGTATCAAAATAATTAGAACACCCCAGAAATCGTTTCCGGCTTGCTTTTGCTTGGCGAATAACTAGATTTCCTTGCTTACAGACGGGGCAACTACCGAATTTTTGCACTTCTCGTGGCCGCGATAATACCTGTGATAATTGCTCGCCAATAATTTCTCTCCCTCCATGGAGCTTCTTCAAGACTTGATGCAAGTATACGATTCCCTGCAAGATCACTTTTTCATATGAAAGGCTGGCTTGAGTGATGCGTTCCATAGCATTCTCAAAGGTTCTCGTCAAAGAGGGCAGGGTAACAACAGGAACAGACATTTTTAGAACTTCCATGACAGTAAAACCGAGATCAGAGAGTATGTACTCTTCTTTCCCCAAAAGATATCCTCTTTGTTCTAGAGTTTTGATTATTTGAGCTCTCGTAGCTTTTGTTCCAAGTCCCACCTGTTCCATTTTCTTGAGGAGCGATCCGGGATTATATCTTGGAGGAACTTTTGTCATTTTTTCTTCAATATTGCTGGAAAGAATATGTATTTTGTCTCCTTCATTCAGATCGAGAATCTCATTATTCTGATCAGAACGAAATACAGACGCAATGGCTTTCCAACCAAGTTCAACTATCTTGTTGTGGGATAGTTTAACTTGTTCGCTAGCAATGTCCAGTACAACTTGCGTTTGCTCTTCCAAGGCATCAGGAGCTAATGTTGCGAGATATCTGCGTATGATTAGGTCTAAGATTTTGTATTCCTGTGGAGAAAGTTTTCTGCTATTTTTTTCACCAGTTGGAAAAATGGCTGGATGTGCGGGGTCTCGCTTACTACCCACTATAGGCCTCCCTTTACTGATAGGCAACACCAGAGTGGAATATTCTTTGTAGGGTCTCCTTTCGATAAGTTTCGAAATGATGGTATTGTGATCGAGGTCTTTTGGATATTGCTGGCTGTCTGTGCGGGGATAAGAAATCAAGGCATCCAAGTAAAGGCGTTCAGCAATTGCTAGAGTTCGATCTGGAGGGATTCGAAAACGCCGATAAGCTTCTGCTTGAAGGGTACTCAAATTGAAGGGGGGAGGAGGAGGTATTTTTTTCATTGTTGTGGTTTTCTTTGTCACACAAGCGTGTTCATGCTTAAGGCGCTCATTTAGTTGCCTTGCTTCACTAATTCGTTCAATGGACTTCTTTATCGTTAGCGAAATTGGTGTTGGTTTTGTGTCAAGTGTTGCGACAACTTGCCAACTGAGGAAGGGAACTTGAGTCCTTATTTGGATTTCTCGCTCGTAAACAAATCTTAATGTTGGTCCTTGTACTCTCCCCGTAGAAAGAGTTTGGTATTTTCCAGATGATCGTTTGTAGGCAAGCATTAATGCTCGAGAGAGATTTACGCCAAATAACCAGTCAAGATAATGACGAGCTAAACCACTTTCAAATAAGCGAAAGTCTATATGCGGAATCATTGTCGAATATGCTTTTTTGATCTCGGTCTTTGTAAGAGTCGAAAATTTCATCCTCTTTGCTTTCTTAATTGCATGTTTTCCCCCTAGTTCTTGAAGAATGACCGCCCCAATAACTTCGCCCTCTTGGTCATAGTCTGTCATAATTACTAAGGAGGTAGCATGTTGTATCAGTTCTTTAAGAACACCAATAATTGCTTTGGTTTTGGAGCCAGAACGGGAAGTTTGCTTACCTTTGCTTCGCGATTTCTGGTGCAAGGGAACCCAGATGAAATCATAAGTGGGATATTCTGAACCATAACCGTCTTGGATAAGAGTAAAAACGTGTCCAGTGGCCGAAGCAATAACGAGATCTTGACCTTCATCTTCACTTCGAATGACGTGGACAGGAACATTATTGACCATCACTTTTCTTGCATTTTTCCCTCCAAGTGCTAAAGCAATTCTATTGGCGGCAGAGGGCTTTTCTGCAATCCCAAGTACGAATGGTTTATACAATTCAATCTGCTCAATAACGCCCATGTGTTTTCCCCTTTATTAGTAGCTAGTGATTTCTGCTTCATCCTTACTCTCTTTGCTACGAGAAAACCGTTTCAAGTCTTGAATGAGTTTACGATATTGGGCGTCAACATAAACACGAACAAGCAAGAAACGATCACTAAGGTTGACTCCTCCTTGGACACCAACGTACCGAGTTTGTTGTAGGGCATCTTCGATTGGAATGCTTAGTCGGTTTCGATCAATTTTGTGATTGGGATCCCAGATGAAAGTCTTATTTACGGAGAACTCACGAGGATTGATCGTACTCATTGGATATGTAAAATCAGTATAATACGGCGGCAATTCATGTCCTTTCTGCGTAGCAATTTCTCTTAACGGTTCAATGAATTGATTTTCAGCAATTTGTCTTGCTCCTTGTTCAAAATTCTGGCTTATTAGCTGAATTGTGTCTTCCTCAAGAATTTGTTCCCAGACAAGTTTTGGAAGATCTCGATGCATAAGTCTCTTGCAGAGCGCTTTAGCAGGTTCTAATTCAGCAAGGTTAGAACTCATTATTTCCCCGATTAGTGTATATTCATTGAGGAGAGAAAATGCCTCCCAGTCATTAACCCGTTCAGGCAGACCCAGGGGGAGCGCAGCAGCTTCAAGCATCTTAGTTATTAGGATATCTGCTGCTCGACTTGCCTTGTGGAAGTAGAGACCCTTATATTGGAAGAATCTTCCAAGTAATGCTTGGTAAATGTCATCAAGAATTTTTGCGTGATAATGCAATGAAGGAAGTCCATCATGGTCTCTGATAGAAGCATGATGGATAATGCGCTGGATCGGTAATTGACCAAATTGAGAAGTTCCGGCAAAATAAGAAGCCCGGACAAGAAAATCCATCCGGTCTGCACCTAACGTTCCTTGAACAATTGCTAGTAGAATATGGTCTTTTCCAGACCATACCGCCATAAGTTCTTCAGGAGTGACGCCAGCGTTTTCTATTAGATCTTTGATCTCAGTCTCGGTGATTATTCTATTTCTATGTTTGTCGTGTCCGTGGAGGGTTGTTGGATAGACATGTCGATAGACACTATCGTCAAATTGATGACTAAATGGCCCATGTCCAACATCGTGTAATAACCCTGCTAGGCGTGCAACGGCAATTTTGTGGTTCTTCTCAGGGTCTTCTTGAAAAATCCGCTCAGCATACATACCAGCAAGGTGCATGGTTCCGAGAACATGAGCAAGTCTTGTATGGACTGCCGATGGAAAAACGAATTGTGCTCCGCTGAGTTGAGAAATCCATCTTAGTCTCTGTAGAAGAGGATGATCAACGATTTTTAGTTCTTCAGATGATAGTCGGATGTATTCATGAACGGGATCACGAATGATGACTGTTTTTTGCATTTTTTTCACTCTCAATACCATTTTTCTAGTACTATAAATACTTAAATTGCGAAGTTCCAAAAGTCGTCTCTAAGGTGATGAAGGGTTCGAATTACTTTACCTTTATTTTTTCTAACAATTTCGTCTTTTTCGAAAAGGATTACCCCTAATGCCAAAGGCGAGTTTTTTGTTTCTTCAACAACTAACACTACTTGACCTTGTTTTGGATCCCCTTTAATTTCAACAATCCCGGGACGCATAACATCAGCACCATTTACAATGAATCTGATGGCACCTTTGTCGACCACCACCATAGGTAACGTAAGATTGAGACCTTGAACAATCTTATTGAGATGGGGGAACACAAAGTTATCAACTTGGACTGCGATGGGTGCTCCCTGGGAGAGATAGATGGCTTTATTCTCATCAAGCTCGATTCTTTCTACAGCTGTTTTTTTCTTAACTATGCGAGACGGATCATCCAAGAATTGACTTAAGGTGGCGACAAATTCTTTTCGTTGCTTTACATTTAGTGGGATTCTATTATGAACCCGTTTCTTAGAGGAAACCACATGAACTTTGGGAAAGCAAAAGCTAAAAATCCTTACTTTGAGCCGCCTCGAAATAACGCGGATATATCGTGATAGGAGGAAAAGAGAAGACAGGACAGTTTCAAAATATTGAAATCAGCCTCTTCTAACATTATCCATTCAATTTATCCTGAAGATGAGAAAGGGTGGTAATGATCTCTTCTATTATTGGGCCAACTTGTGAAGAATGGCGGGAACTTTCAGAAATTGTTTCAATATAGCTAAGTACATTCTTTACTGCTTGAAGCTCACTTTCAATTTCTCCGAGTCCTAAAGCAGGGGTTATTCGAACCAACACATTTTGAACATTTATTGCAGTTTCGAATAGTTCTGCTTGCCCTAGCTCAAAGATCAATCTACAGAGAGCAAGGGAAACAATCTGTTCTTTAGTGAGACCAATTCGTCTTGAAAGAGAATGTGCTAAGCGTAAGGAGACTTCATCTAGTATGCTCATTTCCTACCAAACAAACTAGTAATGAAAAGAAATATGAATTCTAGGGTAATATTGCTAAGTAATTATCACGTTGGGCAAAAGATCAGCAAATTAGAACGCAACGGGGCTATTAGGGAGAACTACTCTTCAGGATCAACAACACCATCTTGAGTTATTGCAAAAATAGTCTCATTTTCAGGGAGAACGGGGGAGTCAAAAATACGAGCAATTCGTTTTTCACCTTTTGACTTTCGCAAATAAACTCTTGTTCTTGCCCAGTGACCGATAATATTACCACCCACAGCTTGAGTTGGATCTCCAAAAAATTGAGCGGGGTTTGCTTGTACTTGGTTCGTTACCACGATTGCGACCCCAAAGGTATCGGCTAAACGATGCAAGATACTTAAGTGATAGTTCAGTATTTGTTGTCTTTCAGCCAATGTCCCCCGGCCAGCAAATTCAGCTCGAAAATGCGCGGAAATGGAGTCAACTACAACCACGCCAAATTCGTTAGGATATTCATTAAAAACTTCAAAGAGTTTAGCCGCAATTGCTTGTTGGTGATCGCTTGTATATGCACGAGCATACAGAATATCCTTCAAAACATCTTCATAGCTTTTTTCCCAACCATATTCTCTTTGAAAGCGTTCAACCATTTGTTTTATTCTTGTGGGGCTAAACGTTCCCTCAGTATCAACAAAAACGGCTTTTGTCCCGATTCCCCCAAGCTCTTCAGGTAGTTGGACTGTTACGCAGAGTTGATGACAAATTTGAGATTTTCCAGAACGGAATGCTCCAAAGAATTCATATGTTTCTGATAAGCGTATACCTCCCTTATTATCATCTGGTAAGGCAGTGAGTTGATCCAAACTCTTCGCACCAAAGGTGAACGTTGGTGCAACTTCTTGTCTTCGCAATACGGTTAAGCCGTCAATGAATATTTCTCCTCTAATGTATTGCCGAATATAATTCTGATATTTTTGAGCCAATGTTGCAGAGAGTCCGTATTTTTCCTCCAATTCCCTGATAGGAGTTGTTTCTAGGATCTTAAGACTTAGGCCTTTTTCTCGTAGAGCCTTCGCAGTCGTTGGACCAATCCCTTCGATATCCTCAAGACTGAGTTCTTCCTCAAAGTCATGATACAATTCGGGGAATAACTCTTTTACACTTGCTCGAATTCTTTTTGCAAGAGGGCGTTTGATACCTAAGCTTTCAAGATATGAGAGCTTTGCTTTCATCAACTGGTGAGGGTCGTTAATATCCCCTGCTCTTAGTTTTTGAGCAGTTGTAGGTCCCACACCAGGGATCTCCTCTAGGGAGATTTGGGGAATGTCAGAGCCTTTCAAATCTGTTGAGGAAGAAACAAGGTCTTCGTTTTTAGAAGGGGATTGTTCTTTTTCACTAACAGAAACATCGGTAGTAGAGGTTTTTACTCGTTTTCGCTTGCTTCGGGATTTTTCATCAGTCTTTTCTGTCTTTTCACTAGGCACAATCATTTATTCTCAAAGGTACATAATCAAGATTCCCTTTTTAATACAAACACGGAGGTGAATAAAAGTGAAATGTATGACTTGCAACGTGGTTTCTGTGTACAAGCAGTATCAACCAAAGATTGATCGAATGACTATTTCTGTAAGAAACCAAATAATAGTAGTTGAGAGAAGGTAGAAGAACCACCTAGTAGCCTTCTTGCTGTAAATGGTAGAAATTGTTGAAAAAGTCAAAGATATTCCAGAGACTTTTGCAAGAATTTCAAGATTTGCAGAAGCGTTATTGAGCACACTTGCAAAAAAAGGGGTTAGGGAAAACATTAGAGCAGTTGTGAATGAGCCTAAAATCCCCATAACGACTGTTCTAAATCGCAAAACATTCCACTTTATTTTTATCACGTCAATATGTTTTTCCAAGAGCTCCACTTGATCAATCAACAAGGTAAGTGCTTGAATACTCATATTTCGCGGAAGAAAGAGGATACTTTTCACGATTAAGGAAAGAGGCAGAAGCGAAAAACCAGGATTATCCAAGAATGAAAGCCAGTTACTTAGAAGGTTTCGGTTAGCAATAAGGGAAGAATATTCCCTATAAGCATCAACCAATGAACGTTGCACGGAATAATCAGACTTTAAAGAATCAAGTATTCGTTGTAGGATCGTAGTGTCAGAAATATCAACTAGATCTGAGATCGCTAATTCTCGATAAATGTTAGAATCCTGAAGCAAAATTATGAAAAAAGGAATCCAAAGAATGGAAAGAGAAAGAAACGATAGGTGCGCGGGAGACATCTTTCCTAACATGAAGCCAATTGCAATGGGCAAGGGACCCATTATGCGAAAAATAAGAAAATAGGCATGATCATCATCTAGCCTTTCGCCTATAGAACCAATTTGATTTCGTAGTGAACTAAGCATTAGGTTCTTTTCTTTATTCTTGATCCAGCCTATGTTCTCCAAGATGACTTTTTTTTCATAATAACTACTGTTAGATGAATAAAGCCACTCCTTAACTGAGAATCTCAAATCTGATCGTTCCGTATCTATTTGTACCATGATCGCTTCAAGCCAAGTTTCGAACGCCCCGTAGAATTCTTCATTGATTTCTTCAGCATGAGCAATGTGCCTTCGTCTAAGAAATTCGCCCAAAACAAAGAAGAAGAGGGCAAGGAGGAAAAGGAGAACGGCATTCTTGAAGTGGTATAAAAAGGAAAAACCAAGAATTATGAAGAGTGAAAGAAAAATATGGCTAATGTAGGTTTGAAGCATTATTGACTGCAAATCTTGAATCCGTGAGCTCATAGTTCCACCTCGCCAATGGGAGAGAAGTTCAAAGAAATGGGAGAGCGAGGATAAAACGTAGAAGGATCACATTGTTCGGGAGAGGGAGTAAGAGCTGCTAAAAGAGTGATTCTTCGCTTATCAACCATTATTTTATAAATACCCTCAACAACACGCAGAAGGGTATTATTCTTCCAGATCCTTGACACGAGAATCAAGTAGTCCAGTGTTGCCATTTGTTGCAAGGGAATCTCATAGGAAAAGATCCATCGACGAATTAGGTTCTGCACTGAATCTGCATGAACAGTATGCATGCCTCGGATACCAGCATTATATCCCTCAAAAAGGCTAAGCGTGTGCTCTTTATTCTGAATCTCACCAATGAACACATAGTCAGGGCTTCGATGAAGTAGCTTCGTAATCTCAGAAGATTTGGAGACATACTGAGTATTCTTTTCAACGGGAGGGACCAGAATGCTTGTTAGGTTGAGAAACTTGTCAAGGGGAAGCCTAATCTCCTCTGCATCTTCAATGATGATGATCTTCCAAAAAGCAGGCAATTCTGCAAGCATAGCATTAGCGAGAGTGGTTTTCCCAGCATACGGTTCTCCAACGATTGCTAGGTTTGAGCGGGACTGAATCTCATCAACCAAGAATCTGGCAAAGCACGGATGGATCATTTTGAGTCCAACAAGTTCCCCTAAAGAGAACGGATTGGCAGGCATTTTACGAACTGAAATATCTATCCCACTAGGAGTCAAAGGAGGGCTATCAATGCTGGCACGGATTCGTTGACCTTCGAAATGTAAAACAGCTTTTGCAGATGGTTGAGAAGGTATGAGAAGTGATCTTGCAGCAAACTCAATTCGATTCTTCAAGGCTAGAATTGAAGAAGAAGGCACTTGTTCTCCAAGAAGGCGACCAAACGTCATGTGATCAACAACAAGATTTCCACTTGGCCCCAGATGAAATTCTGTTACGTTTTTATCCAAAAAGAGGGGGAGGAATGGAAAAAGATTGAGAAGTTTAAAGGAGATCATTAAGGAGATAGTCTTGAATGGAATTGAAAGATTGAGCTTTTCTCTTAACTCACGTGCCTTTGGTACGCAATCCCTAGTTAAAATCTG
The DNA here is from genome assembly GCA_024276795.1 of archaeon. GTDB lineage: Archaea > Asgardarchaeota > Heimdallarchaeia > Heimdallarchaeales > JAJRWK01 > JAJRWK01. The sequence continues at coordinate 33,033 of JAJRWK010000038.1, forward strand.
AAGAACTTCATGAAATTCTAAAAGCCTTGTCCCAAGTTCTCTTCTTTTAATAATCTGCTTGAACAATTTCTGAGCAACTTGTGAGATAATTGCAGAAGGGATAAGAGGGTCTACTTGATAACGGCCCATCTTTCCATCTGGCTGAGAGGTAATAGTTATTCTAAAACCGTCTAAGTCATATATCTTCGTTTCAGTGTCTTGGCTTGCTATTGTCTTAGAATACGGGGACATATAATCCAAAGAACTTTGCTGAGGTTACTACAAAAATGGGTGAAAAGCGATTTGCAATAAAATGGTGCGTGGGCCGGGATTTGAACCCGGGTCAGCTCCGTGGCAGGGAGCTATCCTACCGCTAGACGACCCACGCTTGTCTGATATATGGCGGAAACCAGATAGTTTTGAAGTTTTCGGTAGACACTTGAGTTATTGATTTTGACCAAAAGGACTGAAGAAGTCCGTGATAAAGACCTTACAACCGGAAAAAATTCTCAAAAATGATTCAGATTCAGAAAACTTGCAAATTGATTTATGGTTTCAGTTGTTTATTAAGCGAGATAATTAGAAATCTGTGATGAAAAGCTTCAAGCTGGATAAAAGGGGATCACCGTTAATTGAAGAAAGTGTATTGATAGGTCTGTCTCTTTTTACATTCTTAATCATTGCCCAAGTGGTATTTGACATAATTGGATTTGC
>JAJRWK010000266.1 GCA_024276795.1 archaeon
AACGATACGAAGTAGCTCCATTTGAAGAAAAAATAGCGGTTTTGCGGCTCTTATTCGGCGAAGATTCTGTTTTGACAAAAGAAGAATTCGAAGAAAACTATGACGTAAGTCTGAGGGACAGATTTGGCTTAGAAGAAAAACAAGTTAGTGTCAAGTTCATAGAACAAGTTGAAGCCATTGACTCTAAGAGAAGAGCACGACGCATTAGGAAAGAAACAAAAGTCGACAACACAGGCATGAATCGCATCATAGCTATTCAGTTTGAACACGTACCTGCACTGGTGAAGGATAGAAGAGCCTTGCTTTTAAAGGGATGGGCAGTGGCATACCTTGCTCAGTTTAGGGGACAGGTGAAAAGAGCATTCGAGGACCGCCTTAGAAAGGAAATCATTAGATTGGGTCAAAGAGTCGATCAAGATTCTATCATTAAAGCAAAAGTCGAGGCCTTCGCAAAAGAGCTCCAAAAGCACGTTAAAGCCACAACCTATGAGCCAACAGATCTGGGGCCGGGCGCGTATAATCAATTAGACTACTACCCGCCTTGTGCTTATGATCTCCGAATCACCTTGTCTGAAACAGGTTACCTTCCTCATATGGAAAGAGTCCAACTAGGTCTAATCTTGAAAAAACTGGGAATGGACGTGAACACTCAACTAAAGTTTTGGTATGAAATTGCAGTCGACAACGTTGGGATGAGTTATGAGCAGTTTGTTTCTAAAGCGGGGTACCAAATAAAACACCTGTATGGTTTGGTTGGCAGCGGAACTGACTACGATGCACCCAAATGCGACACGATCATATCTACCATGTATTGTACATTTAAGAACAGGGACTTGGCGAGTCTGAGGCAAGTTATTCTAAGTAGACTGGGGAAACACGTTGATAAAGAGGTATTAGAACAAAAAATAGCGCTAATCATTAATGAGTCCCATGCTGGAAGATACCAACGGGCATGTGCGCATTATTTGTCTCTAATCACCGGTTATGAGCCAAAAAGACCTATCGTTCATCCCCTACAATTCTTTAAAATGGCGAGAGATTCTAGAAATGCAAAAGCAAGGAGAAGAATTGCTGAAAAGCGAGAAAATGACAACACAAAGAAAGTATCCAAGGCCCAAGATGAGAAAATGGAAGCAGAGAGTGGACAAGGATGACGGAAAAGAAAACAGCACCACTTCTTCAAGCTTTGAAAGCGTATTATGAAACAGAGTTTTCATTAAAGGAATACGAACAGGTCGTGGCAAGGCAACCCTATGGTAACAGAGAATTTGGATTCTTGCTTCCCAATAATGTATTCATCCGAAACAGATCATTTCAATCGAAGGAGCTATTACTAGAATATTTTCGCATTAATGCCCCGTTAAGCGCGTATGCTGGTGCAGTATATGATCAACCGCTTTCACCATCTCTCCGCATCCAAGATGCTGAGTGGGTAGGACATGAATTAGTGTTTGATTTAGATATTAATGAATATGACCTTGTAAGAGTTTGTGGTTGCAAAGGAAGGGAATACTGCCAGCAATGCTGGGGGTTAATCCAAGAAGCAGCAGAGATCATGGATGAAACCCTAAAGGAAGACTTTGGCTACGAAAAAAGAATATGGGTATTTACTGGTGGAAGAGGGCTACACTGCTGGATCAGAGATGAAAAAGCGTTTTATTACACTCCTCGTCAAAGAGACGCAGTTGTGAGCTACATGCAAATGATACATGATCCCAAAGGGCAACAAAGAGTCGATCCCATTCCAAACGCACCTAAATTACTAGTCACTAGAATCTATTCTAAGACTCTAATTTCTTTTCTTACGCAAACCGAAGAAAAAGTGATTGAGAAGGCCACTGGCTTAAGCAAGCAACGCGTCAAGAGGCTAGTTAAAGAAGCAAAAGAATTCCAAGAAGGAGAAATAGGAAAACCATTGGGAACGTGGTTGAAAAAAAGCGAAGAGGAACAAATCTTAAAGACAGCAATCTTGTACAGGTATCCAAGAATCGATCATAAGGTGAGTATTGATATTAGAAGAGTTGTAAGAATGCCAGGAACGGTTCATTCTTCCACAGGATTGATCAGTAAGATCGTGGAAAGTCCAACAAAATTCTATCCTGACGATGCAGTTTCTGTATGGGAAGCAATTAGCTAAAAGATAACCCGTGTATAGAAAGCCGGTTGTCAATTTTACCCTAGAGAGAAAATCACTTAATATGATAAGCGTAGGCCGAGTCGATGAAAATTGGTTTCCTACAAGCGTTCTTGATTGCAAGTGCAATACTATTAGTGGCGATTCCGTTTCGATCTTTTTATCCCCCTCTATGGTGGGCGAGTCTATTGTTCAGTGGAGGAATGTACTTCAGACTAGGCATCGCTTATTATTCCAAAGACAAACCGTCAAAATCCTTCATGACCTTGCTAAATCATTCTAAGAACCTTTTGGACGCAGGAGATAAAGATCAAGCACGAAAGCTTTTTGAAACTCTTTCTTCCCAAGCGAATGAAAGTGAACGAAAAACACCCTTATTCGTAGAATTGGAACAAACATTTAGCGCCGAGTAATGGCCAGAATCGAGGGCATTATAACGGAACACAAAAAAAAGACGCGTGTGGTGCACTAAACATGAGTGAAGAACAGACGGATACTGAGTTCATCTTTGCAGTGATCAAAGGAACCATAGGCATCATTCTCCTTACAATCATTCTTTTGCTTTGGAATAACGTTGGAGACATATACTCAAAACTCTATACTTGGTTCTATAATACGTTCCCCAAGGCACAACCTGGAACTATGGAATTTCTTCAAGTCTTCTTCTTTTTCCCACTCGTAATAATGGTACTAGCATTTGTCTATGATTTTCTCAAACTCCTCGTTATCTATTGGCTTCCAGAAGAACCAGAAGCTTCAATGAGATAATAGTTGGAGATCACTCCTCAGAGTAGCCGATTATGCTCTTATTTGTGAGTTGGAAATAGCGTTAAGCATAACACAATTTTTTTTAAGAGAAGCACGTTGAGAAGCTTGTATCTGAGTTAGTTGGTATTGTCGCTCCTATTCTAACTAAAAAGGGATGGCCATGTATCTGATAAGTAGCATTTTGGACACGCTTAGGGTTCCACCGGACAAGTTTGCAGAAGACCTCCATGAAATTTTGTTGGAGCTCGCTCGAGAATCAATTGAAGAGCAAATATATCCCGAGATAGGGTTCGTAGTGGCTGTTCTAGAAGCAGAAGAGGTCGGAATTGGAAAAATCATTCCTGGCGATGGTGGGGCATTTTATGACGTAAAATTCAAAGTATTGAGTTATCTTCCAGAAAAAGACGAAGTGGTTGAAGGCCGAACTGTCGATATCACGGACTTCGGAGTGTTTGTGCGAGTAGGAATCGTAGATGCTTTGTGCCACGTTAGTCAAATAGCGGATGATTTCTTCAGTTTTAACCAAAGAGCCCAAGAGCTAATCGGAAAGGAAAGTGGATTACGAGTCAGATTAGACGATATTGCAAGAGGAAGAGTCATTGCCGTGGGTCTAGGCAAGCAACAAATCCGTGTAGGAATTACAATGAGACAGCCTGGTCTAGGTCTCCTTGAATGGGTTGAAAAATGGAAAAGCGACATGCTTGAAAGGCGTGCCGAGGCATAGGTGATAAGTCGTGCCCAAAGAGAAAGCCTGTCGGAATTGTCATATGATTGTTGAAAAAAGCCAAACTTGCCCAAACTGCAAGAGCCAAGACCTTTCCGAAGACTATTCTGGACTCGTTGTGATCATTGACCCGGAAACCAGTGAAATTGCTCACCGGTTAAATGTTACGAAACCAGGGCGATATGCTCTCAGAGTAAGATAACCCAGGAGAGCTAAAATCGGTAAAAATGAAATCAAACAATTTTTTGAATCACGTCTGGGTTCTTCCTCTAGAATTGCGAAGCGAATTAAAAGATCCTCTAGGCATTGTTATTCGACCAAATACCCCTGAATACAACGAGATTCTGGCAAACCCTCCGTTGAAATTCATTTGTGTGGGCGATATTGTAACTGAGACATTTATTAATGCTGGAAAACCTCCGTGGGTAATCATTACCGATGGTGTGACAAAAAGAGAAAAAATCGGGCTGAGAATATTCGAATCTTACAGAATACTCAAAGTGGTTAATCCACCAGGAGAAATAACTCCTAACGCATGGAAGGCAATACGGCGATCTGTTTCAAGTGAAGAACGCACACATATTCTAGTGGAAGGGGAGGAGGATCTTCTTACCATTCCAGTAATTATAGAAGCACCAGTCTCGACAATCATTTTCTATGGACAGCCCAACGTGGGCATGGTGAAAGTAAAGGTTACTGATGGCTTAAAAAAGACGCTCATGGATCTTTTGTCAAGATTTGAAAAACACTGAAAATAATCAGCTTTTTACACAAGTCGTTTCTCGGGAAGACTTACGACCCAGAAAGAAAAGCGTTTAAGCCATGGTGCTGTATGCCGCTTGTGAGCGCTCCTAATTATTGTGGAATTCATCTTGATAATGGATCATCAAAGCAGTGCAAGATATGTGGCATGAACATGTGTGCTCAGGAAACATGCCAAGATTCTGAAATTTGCCAAATATGTAAGAATCAAGGATTTATTGCAGGATTATCAGAAGCAAGCATGAGATTCTTGTTCTTAAGTATTATTTTGACAGGATTGCTAGTTTGGATAGATATTTTAGATTCTTCTTATTTTACACTCGCCTTTCTTGTTGCTCTGCTTCCATTCCTCTATGTTCAAAAGATCTCAATTTCCGGACTGTTTAGAGGGCTGGAACCAAAGCACGCAATATATCCGGCACTCTATCGCACTTATCGTGCAAACGATGTTGCATTCTATCATGAAGCTTTGAGCAAAGCGATAAAAGCAAGAAATGGAGGAGAAAACATTAATCACCCCATGATCCGTTTCGGACTTGCTCAAGCGATCTTGTTTTCCAACACTTCGATACCCTCCGATTGGGACTCCACATGGGCGAAATTACTGGGATACTCCTCTGGCAATGAGCTAAAAGTAACACTTATCGAAGAATTTCTAGACGACCTGGAACATGCCTTAGTTCCAGGAGGAGCAATTGGGGCACTACCTGAAGTTACTCGCACAATCAGGGAAATGGAGAAGGCAGAACTTGCCAAGAGAATCGTCGATGTGATTCACGAAGCAATGAAAAAGATTGAAGCAAAACCCCTTGATTTTTACGCTGACGAATATTTGAAAGATGTTTTTCTCGCAGAAGAAGATTTGAAAGAAATAGGAAACTGGGACAAAGAAATCGCGATAAAAGTTGATGAGATCTTCGCTATTCACGAAAAGAATTTTGTTCCACCTAAGGTTCCCAAGAACCAGCGAGAAGCCATGCAAATAATGGTAGAAGAAAATGCTAGAAGACAGCGCTTGCTTCAGGCCACACTTAAAGGCTCACCTACAACGGACCAGAGTCAAACTACAGACAAAACGGATCAAACAAGATAGGTGAAATAGGTGCACCATGGAAGTCAAAGGAAAACCAACAATCACCACAAGCCAATTCATCATTTCGATCCTCTGAAGGCAATAACACCAGCAAAGATCCTTGAAGAATTCCAAGAAATGGGTGTTTTCGCGGGGGGGGCCGTTGGCAAGGCTTTTTCAATCTACAAGAAAATGTTAGATGAGAATGCCAGGGTGTTCTTCTCACTCGCTGGTGCGATGGTTCCGGGGGGAATGAGAAAAACAATTGTTGAAGCAATAAAGAATGGCTTGATTGACGTATTAGTAACGACAGGAGCGAACGTCACTCACGATTTGATTGAAGCTTTTGGAGTTCCGCATGTAAAAGGCATCCCATATTCTTCAGACCGGGAATTATATGAGAAAGGAATTGATAGAGTCTACGATTCATTCGTAAATACAGGAGGGTTTGAATCTCTAGAAGATCATATCCAACCAATGATTCGGGACTTTATTAGTGAGCAAAAAGAAAAGAATCCGGATCCAGTAATTACGTCAAGCCATGAGTTCCTGCAGTATATAGGGTCAAGGATTAAGGATCAGAATTCTATCGTGAGAGTGGCTCATGACCACGAAGTACCTATTTTTGTTCCAGTTCTAGCAGATTCCGTGCTGGGACTGCAAATCTGGCTAAATGCCCAGTTAGGAGAACTAGTAATGGATGAGATGAGAGACCTTACAGCAATTCAAAACCTCTTTCATGAAGCGGATAACGCAGCAGCAGTCATGATTGGCGGAGGCGTACCCAAGAATTACACACTTCAAGCAAGTCTCATGAGTCCAAAACAATACGTTTTTGGAATACAAATCACTATGGACAGAGTAGAGTCAGGCGGGCTGTCCGGAGCCACATTAGAAGAGGCTGTCTCATGGGGAAAATTCACTGCAGATGCACCAAAAGTCCAAGTGTTCTCAGACGCTACCATTGTATTGCCAATCTTGATCTCGGGGCTAATTCAGTGGAAAACTAGGCAAAGATCGGACTAATAGCCAAGTCATTTCTAAGAGAAAAGAGTATTTGGTCTTTCGTATTTCCACTCAACGACTGAGCCAGATCCTAAATAAAACAGATTGCTGGCTTTATCCCCCCAGACACCATCTACATAATAGATCCAATAGTATCCCTTCAGATTCTTGTTTTCCCAAATACCATCTATTGCCTGAACATATGCCAGATCTTTATACCATTTCACAGAGACATTATGTCTACCGAGAGTTAAAAGAAACAAAACAGAAATTGACTGATTGTAGGTAACTATTTGGGAAATATTGGGTCGTAATCCTGCAAAGTCAATTTTTAAAGTCACAACAACGGGTTGGCCTTCTTTTTCAGAACTGAAGGATGTTAGCGCAGTATATTGCATTAATCCATAACCAAGAATGCTAACAACGATTAGAGACAACAAACCGTAAAGAACAATCTTTTGGGATTTCATTTCCAATCACCGCTTATGGTTATTCATGAGAACGCATCGTGAAAGAGTCAGCTGAAGGGGGGTCAAAGGATTGCACCTTGTATTTTTCCCTCAGATAAGAATCTGGTTCTTGGAGCGGGCTTCCACTGATACGTATTGCTCTAATAACATGTGGCATTGTAGAGAAGATTGCAAAATTTCCAGCAACATGGGAAATCGTGAAGGGGATGCCCAAAAAGAACCGTGACAGGAAAACAGGAATAAAAGAACCGGATGATAGAAAGAGCAAAGCAACGCCTATGGTGACCCACAAATCATAGAGGAGGCCCAATGATGCTCCGATGATTGAGAATTCAAGTGAGCGCGTGGGTTTCAACAAGTCCGCTGTTGATGAGCCTAGAACCCCGGTTCCTATCCAGAAAACAATCTTGAAGGGAAAAATGATTCCAGAAAAACCACCCATCATCATGGATGCCACAATTTCCCAGGAAATAGCAGTTGTTAATCCAGTAAGCGCTCCCAGTCTTTTTCCGAGAACGAATCCACTCAAGAAAACGGTATAGGTAATTGTTTCCACATTGGGGAGAAAGATAAGAATACTTGACGTAGCTACAGCCAAGGCAGAGAATGTTGCAACCATAGCTGTATCTTGATTATTCACTAATTTTAAACAACAAAATCAGTTTTAAAACCTATTGTTTAATAGCCAGTGTGAGTACTCCCCTTCTTTTTGCAAGAAACACCAATATCTGGGTTGGGTCAAAAAACCGACAGAAAGTATTGGAAATCAGTGAATGGGAAATACACAAAGGTGAAATCTGGATAATAATAGGTGGAAATGGAAGTGGAAAAACAACCCTACTACAGACCATTACTGGCCTTATTCCCAATATTTTTGGGGGCCTTGTGGAAGGCAAGCTATTGCTATTTGGAAAAAACCCCAAAACGGATTTTCCAACAATCTTCGAAAAAATAGCATTTCTTTTCCAAAACCCTCACGACCAAATAACTCAGCCCACAGTTCAGAGCGAAATCGATTTTCCACTTGAAAACTTGGGTTATGCGCGTAGAGAAGGGATTATGAGACGGGAACGAGTACTTAAACAATTTGGATTCCAGAAAAAAAGAAACCAGCACCCGATTTCATTGAGTACGGGTGAGGCTCAGCGACTAATGATGGCGAGCATTGCTACGAGAGAGGCTTCCTTGATATGCCTCGACGAGCCTTTTTCTTTTACTGACTCAGTGGAACGAAAAAGAATATCGAACTGGATCACTGAGCAACTTGGTAAGCAAAAAACGTTCATCATTGCAACTCACAAGCCAGAAGAATACGCCTTCCTCAAGCCAAAGTTGCTGTTCTTGGACAATGGTCGAGGAATGATGTTCGAAACTATAGAAGCGTTTCTTGACAACGCTGGCTGGGATCAGGTCCTTCAATTGAGTCTACCCACCCAGTATAATTTTGTCCTAAGAAGGCTGGGGCGGCCACATAAATGGGATCCAGCTCCAAAACTAATAGTTAATGGTGAATAAGGAATGACAGAGTTGGTCTTGAGAAAAGCAAAGATTATGTTTTCCCCTCTCTCCCAGCTCATCATTGAATTCAAGCCAGAACTTCGTGTTTCGAAACAACAACTAGTTGTCATCCTTGGTCCAAATGGATCCGGCAAGACGATTCTGCTAGAAATGTTATCAGGGATATTTCCCGCGAGACCCTCAGGCAATGAAACCACCTCCGAAATAGAGCTAGAAAAAAAGAAAAGCTTTGAGAACATGAGAATCGGGTTATTGCCGGCGAATCCTAGTTTGTTCTTCATGCAAGCGACAGTATTCGAGGAATTCATTTCAGCCAGCGAGGAAAGAGGAAAACAAGATGATTTGCAGTTATGGCATAATTGGGAGGCCGTTTGGAAGCAATACGCAGGCTATCATCCTTTAACTCTCAGCGTGGGAATGCAGAGAATGCTAATTGTAGACTTGTTAATCACCAGAGGGACGGACGTTTTTTTTCTAGACGAGCCATTGTCGTCCATAGATGGAAGGGAACAGATTCTTTTGATCCATAAAGTGAGAAACATAATTCGTGATTCCAAGATAGTAGTGATTACCACCGCAAATGAAATGACTCCACTTCTGTTTGGATCCCAAGCAAAAGTTTTCATCGCAAATGTTGTGGAAGACGGAATGCAGAAGAAGTCCGTTTTTGTTGAGAGTTCTATTAAGCAGAATTCATTCACAAAATTCGTCAATGAGGTTATCAAGAACGCTTCTTTTGAGGAGATCGTAAAGTCAGTGAGTGAAACCGAAAATGCCTGAGAAAAATCCAAAATTCGATCCCATCATCCGTTTCTTGACCGTTGTTTGGAGCCTAGTCTGGTTCAGCGTTCCTGCCTCAATTCCATGGCTTGCTCTCGGCGTCTTTGTTCTCTCTATGATTTTCATCACAGAATTTAGCTTGAAAGCCTTGCTTCAATTTCTTTGGAGACTAAAATATGTTGTACTAGTAGTGGGTGCATTCTACTTTCTGTACTTCCGCACATTAGCAATTGATCCTTATCTGATTCTTTTCTTTCAGCTGATCGGTTTTTGGACAGGTCTTAGCTTACTGTTTGCAGAACAATCCTATGAAGAATTCTCAGATAGTTTGGAGAGAATTCATTTTCCAAAAGCGGTTGCAAGAGCCATTGGTACAACTCTTGGTATACTGGAGAGGTACAAGATTGAAATGAGCCAATTAATAAAATACCAAGAATTAAGGGGATATAAGATAGAATCCCGACACCCGCTAAAATCGGCAAAAACGCTCCATAGAGTCTTCATTCCCATATTCAGCTTAGCGATTCTCAGAAGCAAAGTTGTTGCAGCAGCATTATCCAGCAAGAACTGGCACCCAGAAGTAAGAAGAACTCCTTTTCGGGAGTTTAGGTTCCAGCTTCGAGACTGGATAGTCTTCTCTGTGCTGACCGTCCTAGCCGTGTGTAGAATGCTGACTTGCGTAGGAGTCATAATTTTGGAAGGATTTCTTCTTTGAAACGCTTGAGCGATTCTATTTCTTGCCCTTGTGGAAACATGAAGATGAAATCTTCTAAGCCAAGCCTGATATATTGTTTTAGTTGCTCGGTTATTTCCTCAGGTGTTCCATGAAGAGCACCATCGTAACGTTTGATGAAATCCTCGTAACTTACTCCTCGCTTCTCAGCCATCTCTTTCCAAGCCCTTTCTTTTTCTTCTTCTGAGTCGTATATTTTGGTCCATGCACCGTACGAGAATTTGAAAGAGCGAGGATCTCTGTCATACTTCTCGCAAAGGCCTTCGGCATTATCAATAATCTTTTCCCATTGTTCTGGAGAAAACGCCCAAGCTACATTAATACCAGTTGCATGCTTTACAGCAACTTCAAGCATTTTGGGTCCGGCTTTCATACTCCCAACCCATATTGGGGGATGTGGCTGTTGGAGAGGCTTCGGGTATGAAACAGCCTCACGAAGAGAATAGTATCTTCCGGTCATTGAGGGAGCTCTTTCAGTCCAAAGCTTCTTAATTGCCATTAGACCTTCTTCGACTCGTTCAATTCGTTCTCTTGTGCTAGGAAACGGAATTCCGTATGCTTCGTATTCAATTTGTTTCCATCCTGCACCGTAACCAAATTCAATCCTTCCTCTAGAATAGTGATCTAGGGAGGCAATTTGTTTTGCTAGAACTGCAGGGTGACGATAAGAATTGCAGAACACTAATGACCCAAGACGTAAAGTAGTGGTTTTACTGGCTGCAGCCATCATGGCTGTAAAGCATTCATAGCAAGTGGTTTCATAGGCGTCTTTGGTTAGCATGAAATGGTCAGAAAACCATGCATGGGTAAAACCATTTTTCTCGGCAACAGAGCAGATCTCATAAATCTCATCAAAAGAATACCCAAATTGCGGCTCGATTTGGACTCCATAATTAGGCATACCCCAAGTTTCTCATCTGAGCAATAAAAGATTAGTCTCTGATTATCTTAGTTAGAAACCAAAATGAGAGAAAAAACCGAAGAGAAATGAAAAAAGGGAGAAAATGCCAAATTCAGTTTGCTAGGCTTGAGAAGCTTTTGTGGCTTGTTCTTCTTCAAATTCTATTTCTCCAAGCCATCTTTCGGCATCGATAGCCGCTTGTGCACCCATGCCGGCGGCAGTAATTGCCTGCCGATAACGTGCGTCCGCAACATCCCCTGCGACAAAAACTCCGGGCACGTTAGTCATGGTAAACTCTTTTCTGATGATATAGCCTACGCTGTCCATTTCGAGCCAATCTTTGAAGATCTCAGTATTTGGCTTGTGTCCTATTGCAACAAACATTCCATCAACCTTGAAAGTGGTTTCTTCTCCTGTTTTGACGTTTTTCAGCTTGATAGCTTCCAATCTCTCTTCTCCGATCACATCCACGACGACAGTATCCCATATGAAATCAATTTTTTCATTATCGAATGCACGTTGTTGCATGATTTGAGACGCTCGCAACTTGTCTCGGCGATGAATAATGGTTACTCTTGAAGCATGATTAGTGAGATAAAGGGCTTCCTCCATGGCAGAGTCTCCTCCACCAATGACAGCAACGTGTTTATTCTTGAAGAACGCCCCATCACAGGTTGCACATGAGCTAACTCCTCTTCCAATTAACCGTTGCTCGTTTTCAAGCCCGAGCCACTTTGCAGAAGCACCAGTAGCAATGATAACGGTCTTGGCAGAATATTCTCCCCAGTCAGTTGTGATCTTGAAAGGCCTCTTGGAGAAATCAACACTTGTAACATTGAAATCTTGGATTTCTGCACCAAATCGCTCGGCTTGTTGCCTCATCCTCATCATGAGGTCAGGTCCCTTGATCGCTTGTGGGAAACCAGGGAAGTTCTCAATCTCGGTTGTTAACATTAACTGTCCACCAGCCTCATACCCTGCAAATACCAATGGTTTCATTCCTGCTCTAGCAGCGTAGAGTGCAGCGGTATATCCGGCTGGTCCTCCGCCAATAATTATTACATTCCTCACTTCTTCTGACATTATTATCACTCCAATATGGTCAGGTTCCTATTCTTCGCTATGAATGAAGGTATAAAGCTATTGTTTCATTGCCCAAAACGATTTTTGGGAAATGGGTAAAGGAAAAAAGAAAGTGAGAAGCTGTTAGAAATTTGCGGTGGGGGTTGCTTTACTATTTCTTGCTCTTAGCACTCATATCCAAGAACGACAGAAGTTCAATCGGAATAGGAAGAATAACGGTGCTTGCATTTTCAGTGCTCACTTCACGGATCGTTTGGAGGAAACGAAGCATGATTGCTTGCGGAGATGAGCCAACTATTTCTCCAGCTTGTCGAAGCATTTCTGCGGCCTGTTTTTCACCTTCCGCGAGCACAATTCGGGATCGTCGTTCCCTTTCTGACTCAGCCTGTCGAGCCATTGCGCGCTTCATGTTGTCGGGAACTTCGAGTTCTTTGAGCTCTGTTCTCGAAATGTTCACTCCCCACTCGTCAGTTGCTTCATCCAGAATCTTTCTAATCTCGTCATTGACCTTGTCGCGATGGGACAAAAGTTCATCAAGCTCCATTCTCCCAACAACCGCCCGGATCGTTGTTTGACCGAGTTGATATATTGCCTCACGAAAGTTGCGAACTCGGATAACAGCGCGAGCGGGGTCAATAACATGGTAGTACGCTACGGCATTCAGGAAAACAGGTATATTATCTTTAGTAATCATTTCTTGCTTGGGAAAGTCAAGCACTTGAATACGAAGATCAATGAGCGTTGTTTTGTCAAGTAGAGGGTTGATCCAGAAAAGCCCTGGCCCCTTCACTGCACTGAAGCGCCCCAATCTGAAAACTACTACTCTCTCATACTCGTTCACTAGCCTGATTCCAGCAAGCACGAAGATAAGAACTGGAACTATGACAAATAGGAAGATCCAAAAGAAATTCACCATACTTAATGCACCTCACAGCACTTTTCTAACCACATGTGTGCAATTATGCAAAGTACTCCCGAGTTAATAAATCTTGATGAATCACAACGTATATTCTAAAAATCTTTAACCCAGCATCTAAAGCAACTAGTATGAATGACCCCAAACATCAAACAGCTATTTGAAAAAGCAACCACAAAAGAGAGAAATATTGTGAAAAATGGAATCTTTCCCTTCCAACCCAACTCAACCCAAACATAAAGTCTAATTCATACTCACAAAAGTCTGCAACAGTTGTATAGGATACAAATAATTGTCCGATCCAGTACCATAAGCATTAAAACTCCCTAGGTTGTATAAGGGTTCGAAAAAGGGCCGATGGCGTAGTGGAAGCGTACGGGCCTTCGGAAGTCCAAACTGAAGAAAGCCCGCGGCCAGGGTTCAAATCCCTGTCGGCCCGCCATTTTCTCGATACAGTGTTGCCATTAACAAACGGGTTTCCTAGAGCGATCTGCTCTGCATTTAAATGTTCTCTAAGACCGGTAGAAAATGAGAATTTTACTTGGAATAAATCGAGTCAAAATAGGGATTCTTTATAGATATGTTTCAAATGGTAACATGCATGGGAAATTCATCGTCCTACGACACACTTCGCGATCTCTTCATGACCGCAAGCAACCATGTGATTAAAGAAGCTCGATCACACGGATCAAGTGAATTTCCAGATAGAGAAAAAATAGAAAAACTCGTGGATAAGCTTGTTCACGCAGTTAGGAAACAAACATTGCTAGCAGACTACAGAGAACTTCGAAAATACTTGCAACACCAAGACGAGGAGTGAAACCCAATGATGATTTCGCGGGTGAAAATGGAGCATCCCCTAGAAACCATTCCTAAGATCCTAGACATGGCTCCAGGACTAAATCAAGTCTTTCTAAAACAAGGCGATGGGAAAACAATGCTAGTTCAATCAATTATCTGGGGTTTGAGGGGATACGAGAAAAAAATTGACAAAAAAATCCCTGAAAACTGGGAACTTTCGTTTGAAATTTCAATCCAGGAAGATCAGAAGAATAGCTTTCGATTGTTTCGAAGTTTTGACCAAAACCAACGCCACCAGTTTAAGATCCACCCAAAAAACAAGGAATGGGTATATCAAGAAATGAAAAACTCTTTGGGCCAAGACACTGCCCGAGATTATTTCGAAATGATGCATGTGTTCTCCCCCCTTGAAAGACCGTTTCATTACAAGCTTCTTCCTATAGCGATTAATTTCGAAAAAGGCGATAAGGAACTATCCATGCTTCACTACAGACTAACTCAGATTCGAAGAGAAATAGGCAGAGAGATCGCATTAACAAGGAGAAGAGAAGGAGTCATAATCCCTAATGAAGAAGCATTGCGACGACAAGTTGCAAATCTTAAGCAAAAAGAAGGGCCTCTTCGAGATCAAATGCGGCAGTTACGGAAAAGACTGGCCCAACTGCATCGAACAGCTGGTTCAAAGGCAATGTTCCTAGTACTGCAGAACAGAAAAAAAGAGATCCAGGAAAAAATACTGCATTTCCAAACAAAGTATAGAGCACAAACAGAAAGCATCTTTGAAAGTATCAAAAAACGAAGAGAAGAACTAATCCTAGATGTTGAAACCGCTCGAAAACAAGCCGAGTCGCTACAAACAGAAATAGCAAAACTAACGAGCCAAATTTCCTTGCTCTCTGCACTCCGACTAGGAGAAAATGGTGAGGTGAAATGCCCCATCTGCGAACAAATCCTTGAACCTAAAACAAAGGTAAATCATTCAATTTCGTCAAAATTACAAGAATTAGAAAGAAAGAGACAGAATCTTAATGACCAATTCATTGCGGCTCTTGGATTTCTGAACCGTAGCGAAAAACTGCTTTTAGAAACCGAGAACGACATGGAAGCATTTCTTGCAGTTCAAACAGAACTTCGCGAACTGGAAAGAACTCTGAAGAATCTAAAGCGAATCTCCCCTCCCCCCAAAAGTCCGCACGAGTTGAAAAAGGTAGAAAATGAGCTCAGAGAAGTAAGAAACACTTTTAGCGAGCTCCAATACAAAATAGGAAGGCTTGAAGGCTTGATAGAGAGTACCCCATCCTCAGCATTGGAAAAACTCTACCAGTTGGAAGAAGAGCAAAAGTACATCCTGGCAGCAATCAAGATTGTGGAAAAAGCAATCAAACTTCTCTTAACCCCTACATTAATCAAGACAAGAGAAATGCTCGCCAAGAAGCCAGTGGAGGGTTATCATATCACTCTAACAGACGATTGGAGTTATGTAGTTGAGAATGAAAGTGGTGAAGTTGTATCAATGGAAGCCCTTCCATTCTCCATACGCTCAAGGCTATTGCTTCATCTCAAGTCAGCGTTAGTTTCCAATTGTTCCCAACTCCAACTCTTACTTGTCGACGACATAGAACACGTTATTCCAGAAAATCAAGTTCAAACCTATCTTAATGATTTAGCCGAAACATATCAGATCCAAATACTATGTACCCGAACTCAACATTGATCCCAACCCAATAAGATCAAAGAAATTCAATAGTTTTCACTTCAGATAACATGAACTATTGCGCAACCATAAAGGCAAGAAAAACTAAAAAGTGAATCTACATGCATTGGTGGATATCTCAGCTGGGCACCATAGAATACAACCAAGCCATGGAAATAATGAATAGCTTGCACTCTCGGCGATTAGAAGAAAAGATCCCAAACGTATTCCTATTGCTAGAACATCCTCCAGTCATAACATTAGGAAGAAGAGCTCAAGAACAGAATCTTCTAGCAACAAGGGATTTCTTGCAGGAAAAAGGTGTGCAACTGGTAAAAACGGATAGAGGGGGAGACGTTACATTCCACGGCCTAGGGCAAGTGATCGGCTATTTCATAGCTCGAGTACAAGCACTGGGAAAAACAATTCCGGACATGGTTGAAAGCGTTGCCAATATTGCGATGAAACCGTTAGAGGAACTTGGCTTAAAAGTAGAATTTGATCAGGAAAACCCAGGCATATGGGCAACAAGGAATACCGAGAGAACGAAAATCGGCTCAATAGGACTTCGAGTGATTAAAGGTATCACGAAACACGGATTTGCCTTGAATGTAGACACGAATCTAGAGTTTTTTTCGCTGATCACACCTTGCGGATTATCTGCCTCCGTCATGGGAAGCCTTAAAGCCTTAGGAATGGAGGTGAGCACCTCAAGAATTGCTTCGCTAATTGCTAGAAAGTTCAAAGAAAGCCATAATGCCAAGGAAAAAACAAGAGAAGAAATATTCTCGGC
>JAJRWK010000039.1 GCA_024276795.1 archaeon
CTTCTGCCGTAGTGTTTATCTTGGTTTTTGTGCCTCTTTCATTTACTATTATGTTCATTATTGATAAAGTGCAGAGTTTTTGGCATGATTTATTCGAAAGGAGAAAATCCCGACCCAATGCCAAAATCAGCGATAACACTAATCTCAGAACAGCATCTGAGACCTCAATCCGAGAACTAACGAGATGAGATATATGACCCAACACGACCCCACACCACCTCCTATAGGACAATCCCCTCCTGCTTCCCCTTCCCTAGGACCGGTGTTTGACCCAACCACCCCGTCCCCCGAAATGAGGGCCCTTATTCTAAAATGGCAGAAAACACCTTTTTCTGAGAGGATTTATGACTTTGAACGGGCACTGGCAACTTATACCGTGTTTTTTCTCTTTTTCTGGGGGGCATTTATTGCCTTTTCATTAGCAGGAATTAGGATAAACAGTCGCTTGATCTCTTCTTTTTCTGTCTTCCTACTGAATGTGGATCAAGGTTTTATTCTGCTTGGATTTCTTTCTTTTCTTCCTTCTGACAGATTGATTACTTTTTCACTTATCATCGGATGGACCGCAAGTGCAATTTATGCAAGAATCAAATTCGGCCAACTATACTATATTAGATCTTTGATTTACGCAGGCGTTTTCCAAATGGCTATGACAATCGGGTTATTAATCCTTGTTTTATTCCCCGTATTACTCACTACGATTATTTTTTCTCCTTCTTCGGCAGGAATTATGGCTTTCTTCTTAGTCATCGTGGGAATATATTTTGGAATTGCTCCTCTCATTTTCGGTTTAATCGGAGTCCTTATTGGTATGATCACTCAGAATGAAGTTTACTATCGCCCTATCAAGAGATTAGTTCCTGGATTTCTTGTCTCACCTTACTCAACCAATGTAATCTTCGCAAAGCAGAAAATGGGCGATTCAACTGAATACTGCCCGTTTAGAATGAAAAAACAACCTGGATGCCGTTTTCTTGGGCTAAGAGCCTCAAATCTTTCACTAATATGTGATGATCCACGCTATTGGATGCATCATTGTGCTCTCTATCATTATCTCACTAAAAAAATAGGAGGGGATACTCTTGAAAGCTAAAGATCTTTCCATAAGCCTAGCAATTGGATTTGGATGGGTGTTGCTTGCAAATATTCTAAATGGGATTTATACTTCTCCTGATCTTAGTTCTCCCAGTATAGCAACGAAAACAACGACTACGGGAGAAGAAACTACGCGTAATATATCGATACCTTCTAGAAGCGCTGGGAGTTCTGCGATTCTTCAAATCCTGGTCTTTGTCTTTATGGGGATCGTCATTATAGGAGTTCTGTATGCTCTCTACAAAGTCATGCCCGAAAGTTCTTTCATTCGGCGGATTGGCCGTTCCCCTGGAAGGGTAGAAACCATGGAAAAAAAGGTGAAATCCCTTTCTGATGCGCGGCTTAGGGCGAAAGACATATTGCAAAAAGGCCTTGAAACAGGAGAACTCACATGGGCTGTAATTGAAGCATATCGGGTGTTGGATAAAGAATTAGACGCTTTTCGAGCAGTAGCAAGGCCTAAGCATTGGACTCCTAAAGAGTACGCCTACCATGTGAGCTATCCAATACACCAACCTTCAATCCGTGGGATTGTCGAGATTTTTTATCGAATACAATATGGGAGGCAAAATGCGACAAAAGGAGATGTCTTGGATTTCTTGTTATTACTGGATGCGATTTTCACTGAGGAAATCACACCGACTTTGAATGAGAAAGTTTCCGCCCTTGTTAACAAGCATGATCTGAGCTATGATGAAGTCTTAATTCCACGGGTAGCTGATTTTACCAAACCTTTCATGCCCGGAGGAGCAATTATCGAAAAGGAGAATGACAAAGATGAATGAATTAATTCGTTCCATTCCTACAATCTCTAAAATCATCAAGTATGCCCTACTTTCATTGGTTTTTGCAATATTGCTCATGGGTGCAATCTGGCTTATCCTACCAGCTGAAGAAAGCGCTTATCCTCCCCACGCCTACGACAATACGGATGATCTCGGAGCTTCAATCCTCAAGGCTTCTTTATCTCAACAATACTCATTAGTACAGAACAGAATCTCTTTACTTGAATTGTCGTATTCTCCAGACTCTGTTCTCCTCATAATTCAACCCGAGAGAACCTATAGCATTGTGGAAATGGATTATCTTCGATTCCTGGTTTCCCAAGGCCAAGCAGTTATTATCCTTGGTTCAAATACCGCAGCGATCCGACTTCTTGATCGGTTTGGCTATGACGTCTATCAAGAACCGATTTATGATTATACCCAGAATTATGGGTCTCCTTCTTTTCTGAAAGCCGCTAGCTTTAATGATCAAACTGTCTTATTAGTCAAACCGTTCTCTATTTATGACCTTAATTATTACCCATTTAATCCGAATTCTTTTGAGAATTATGGGGCCATTTCTCTTGTTCACACATACGAATCCTCGGTAGTGGTTGAAGATCCAGAATATCCCTTGAATGGGCCATATGATGTTATTCTTCAAGACCCAAGATACAATCTAATTGTTGGAGCTGACGGATGGAGCTTTTCTAACTTTGCTTTGAACCTCGAGCCAAGAAACGCCGATTTGCTCAAAAGCCTGATCCAGCTATTAGGTAATTTCAAATCAATCATATTGGAAGAAAGCGCGTACGCATGGGTCTCTACCTCTAAGACTTCTGCATTGAACGTAATGAGTTCTTTTTTCCTTCGAATAACAATTAACCCTTGGTTCATCTTAACCACCTGGATTGCACTTCCATTATTGGCGGTTTTCGGATCAGGTGTCTTAAGATCAAAAGAAGATCGTTCAGAACTTGGGAAACGAATCAGTCAGCGACTGCGAGATCTAAACATAAAGAAAGTCCCTCTTCTCACCCTAACAATGGAAGAACAGTTTCTGACAAAACATGGTTTATGGCAAGGGTATCACAGATTTTCTTATTTTGCAATGGCTGCCGAAGACTACCTAAAGGAGATTCAGGAAAACAAGTTATCTGAAGTAATGCCCACCGAATTGATTCATGCTCTAAAAACTGTCCAAAATAAATCCATTCCGGAAAATCTGGCCTGGCAAATCCTTGAAGATGTGGCCCTTGCTCTAGAGATACTCAGAAGTCAACCATCCCGTCGGGCTAAAGAAATTTTCCAACAAAAAAATCGAACTTTGGGCTATGGGGCGAACAAATTCTCAACGGATACCAGTCCGTCTCATGAAGGAAACTAGCTACTAGAACCAAAAAACTACCACGAGATTCAATCCTTACTTACCGGGTTTGATTAAAGTTGTTACCGAATCTGCCATTTCCCCAAAAGAATCACTCGACCCCAGTTTTGGCGCACCTAAGGCTTGTCTGAGATATGTAATTGTGCCAGTATGATAAAGAGAATGTTGTGCTGTTCGTAATAAGACCCATTGGAATGAGGGCCGATCATTTCCAGGAGGAGTGTATACGTACCCTTTTTCCTCATACTCTTGTCTTACTTTTTCTTCTAATAGTTGAGAAACGTTTTCTTGCCAAATGAGAAAATCGGCGAGCGTCATCTCCTTTCCTGCATACTCAATTGACGAAAGACCGGGATTCACAGAGCGCATCCAATAGATCTCCGC
>JAJRWK010000267.1 GCA_024276795.1 archaeon
ATCGATTCGTCTAGGCAAATCGGGGTTTTCAACAATTTCTGTAGCTTGCAGTGAGCCAGTATGTCGTCGTATCTTAGGGGCTGTTCTATCATCGTTAATTCAAATTTGTCTAATTTTTTCAGTAATTCAACATGTTTCGGGGCGAGGGAATACGCAGAGTTTGCATCGACCATCAATGGGATGTTCCCGATGTTTTCTCTAACCGCTCGTATTGGATCTATGTCCCAGCCTGGCTTTATTTTGATTTTTATGCGTTGGTATCCTTGTTTCAAGAATGTTTCAACTTTGCTCACCAAGTCTTCGACTGAGGGAGCTATGCCGATTGAGACCCCCGTAGGGATTTTTTCTTTGGTGGAACCGTAGATTTTACCCAGAGACACTTCTTCTTGTTCTGCTTTTAGTCCCCAGAGTGCAGATTCAATACCTGTTTTAGCAAATTCATGCCCTCTTACTGCTTCCCATTGATTAAGAAGCTCGCCTATTGAGATGTACGGCTTTTTTCTGGCTGTTTTTTGCAGAAACGGAATGAGGAATTCTTTTTGAATGTACCACGCCGTTTGGGTTGTTTCAGAACAATAACTCGGAGTCTCCATAACACTTGTTTCGCCCCAGCCAACATTGCCTTCTGTATCTGTAATTTTCACAATTACTGCATGTTTTACAGTTTCGGTTCCGAATGAAGTTGTAAATGAGCTTACAAGCGGTAATGCAACGTGGAATCTCTCGATATTATCTATTGGGAAAAGTAAGGAATCATTTTTTTTCATAGAATCACTCATTTAACGTTTTGGAAAACTCGTAATAGTTTACTCTGTTCTCGTTTGTCTTGAAAGAATGGTAGTCTATGGCTTTCCATCCTTTTGCGAAGACGCTTAGACAAAGTTCTCGGAACTTGAGTCTCCATTCCATTGCGACATCACCTCTATTTTTGATTTCTCTAAAGTTTGAAGGAACTCGCACGGTAAATGACTCGAGAGTATGGAACTCACGGACTTTTTTCCACCGATCATCCTGGATCTCATTGATAGGAGGACTTCTTGCAATAAGTTCCTGTTCCGAGACCCTATCTATACGATAATCTTTTATTCTTCTCTCAACTTTTTGAGACCGAATTGGCCAGGTTATCACGAATCGGTCTGTTGGTAATCCTTCATAAAGGCCAAACCCCGAAGGGTCACCATAGTAGTTTACATAATATTTTGAGGAATAGGCACCTAGTTTTGCAAAATTCAAGTAAGCGTTATTGGGGAGCAAGGGATCAACAGTCCATTTAATGTAATTGACTCGGTGAACTGAATCAAGAGCGATTTCTCGATGGGCTTTTTTAAGTTCGAGACCAATTCCTCTACTTTGCCATTCTGGCAGAACTGCCATCATGTGTGAATAATGAACATCGGGAAATTGATGAAATCCATATATGAATCCAATCGGTTTTTCGTTTTGATCAAAAGCGGCTAGTACAATCCCAACATCTGCTACTGCCTTCATTTCGAAAGTGGGGACTATTTCTAAGTCAACTAAGTCCCATGCTCTTCTTTGTATTTCAACGATTCCGTGGATTTCTTCCATTGTCTTGACTTTCCTGATGGTAAAATTTGCCACGAGTATCTTTTTCGGATTTGAGCCTTAAAGAAATTACTTAGGAAAATTGACATCGGTACTATCTGTTGATTCAAGATTTTTCAAGAACAGCACTTGTTTGTTCTTTGTTTGGTGAAGAATTAATAGAAAATGGTAGCGGGGGATGGATTTGAACCATCGGTCTCGGGGTTATGAGCCCCGCGGGATAACCTAGCTTCCCCACCCCGCTACTTGAAGGGGTGTGGTTTTTGAAAACAATCGCTGTTTTCACATTTTTTTGATATTTCGTGGGTTAAATATCTTATGTTCATTAACTTAGAATGATGCCTAAACATGTGGTACTAGCGCCAATGAATTAGGTGGTAACCTAAAGATTAGCTAGTTGTTTTATGCTTGAAGAGCAGAATTTTGACTGTCTAAAAAAATTAGGTCGTAATAATTTTCTGTGCTATTCCGGGTTTGAGACATATTTCCTTACAACAAAGCTAATACAAAAATACTAATGGGTTTGAATGCTAACATGAGCTACATAGAGGAGTCGAGCTTATGGGAAGACCAAAGAAACCACCGGTAGAACCCCCTGAGAAATGTGCAATGCTTTGTACATTACGCTTGATTGAGAAAAAATGGGCAATCCTAGTAATCGGAGAATTGACTGAGTTTGAAGAACTATCATTCTCTGAACTTCAGCGAAAGATCCAAGGACGAACCGGAGACAAGATCTCTCCAAGCGTTTTGTCATCAACGCTGGCTCATTTGGAAGACTATGGTGTTCTTAACCGACGCGTTATCACAACTGAACGCCCCGTTAGGGTAAAGTATTCTTTGACCTCAAGTGGAAGAAAACTGTTGGTTGTTTTATCAGTACTGAAGTCATGGGGGTTCCACTGGGGCAAGAAAGAAATCAAGAAATGTGATCTGAAGACCTGTAAACACAAGCATATCCCACTGATCCCAGAGGAAGAGCTTGCAAAGTATCTGCGCCAATGACTTCCTCTCACTATCATTTAATCCTCTGATTCTTGCTATTTTCTGCATTTATCTTTGTATATACTTTTTTTGAAAATTTCGGCAGATAGCTACTTGTAATAAGTTCTGATCTTTTCTCAAGGAATGCTGTTAAGACTATGTCTCAATAACGGTTGCAAGCATTGCACAGACAATCTTTTCGACTAGTTTTAGAAATAATATGTTCTGAGTAACATTAACGAATCTCTGAGACACATACTAAACCGGCTACGAGATTTGTTTTTTGAAAGCGAAAAAATAGTAAATAAAAAACACATAGTAATCCCATGCATTTATTGTTTTGGAGAAAACCAAAGTATCATTTTGACATAGTGGTTGCAAAAACAATGATTGATTTCTCTCGTCTGGCATATAAGGATGAACCAGAAATCCGTGAAGAACTAAAAAGTAATGGCTTTGAATTCCGCTTATTTCTAAATGATCCTGAAACCGATACGCAAGGGTTTGTTGCAACTGACTCCTCTAAAATCTACATTGCTTTTCGCGGTACTGAAAGTATAATTGATTTTTTCACGGATATTCTTATTGTAAAGGTTCCTTTCCCCCCAACGAGAAGGTGGTTCTTTAAACCCAAGGCTCATTTTGGCTTTGTCAATAGTTATAATGGGATTAAGAACCAATTGTTAGACCTCGTTAGCACATTGCTTTTGGATCGCCCCTATGAAGTCTACGTTACTGGGCACTCACTTGGAGGCGCACTGGCTACATTAGCAGCACTAGACATCCGTGAACGGTTTCGACCTCATGTCTGCGTGTATACTTTTGGCAGTCCAAAGGTCGGAAATCGCTGGTTTGCAATGAAGTTCAATCGAAGTGTGAAAAACAGCTTTCGGGTTGTTCATGACGATGATTTGGTGGTCTGGTTACCCCCTATGGGATTTTATCACGTGAAAAAACTAGTCTTCATAGATTCAGAAGGAAAGATTGACATTAACCCCTCACTTCCAAAAAGAATCATCGAGAGCCTTGATGACGTGTTTGCAGCTCTTACTGGTGCTGCAATTACTGATCACTTTAGCAGATATTATGCTAAATGGATTACGAAAAATTATGAGGAATTCGTTTCAGAAATGGATAAGGTCTAGCTTTTCCCGCACATCCATTTCCATTTATTTCAGAGTTTCTAGAGAGGGAAACTTCTCTAATTCATAGCCAATAATAAGTTGCCCGAACTGTTTTTCTGTGAGTTTCTCTTCTTCCATTAGTGCATATAGATGAGCGAGAACAGATCGGGCTGCTAATGGGTAGAGTTTGGATGGGATTTCATCCTTGTACACGTATTTGACAATATCCATGATTCGTTTCGCTCCTTGTTTTATTGCTTGTTCAATTGTCTTGTGCCGTTGAGTTCGATGAGTAATATAATCTCGCAGTGCTTTCTGGGGTGAAAATAGCAATGGTCCATGCCCCGGAACAATCATTCTAAGATCTAAGCCAAGGAGCCGATTGAGAGAATTCAAGTATTCGAGGAGATTCCCCTCCGGTGGATTAATAACGACGGTTCCGATTCCAGCCATTAGATCTCCAACAGCTGCAATTCTGCTTCGAGGGTGATAAACAGTAATGCTTCCTTTGGTGTGTCCAGGTGTGTGGATTATCTGTAATCTATCCAGGCCGCCTTGTTCAGTGGCCATTTGTAGTTCAGAAGGTGATTTCTTAATTTCTAGCCCCTGATCTTCTAGCTTACGGATTGTATGTTCGTGGGCATAAACTGGAACCTGAAATTGTTCAAGAATGGCTGGAACCGCCTCGAAGTGATCTTTATGATGATGTGTCAGAATTATTCCTACAAGTTCTTTTCCTTGGATTTTCTTATGTTGTAATACCTCTATCAGATGTTTTTTTGCTTCGATTGTTCCCGCTCCAGGGTCGACCATGTAGTACTCCTTCCCTCCGATGCAGACAAGATTAGTAGCAATTGCTGGCGGGATCGTGTCAGACAAGAAAGGAATTACTTCATAGTGGGGAGCGAATTCAATGGGAAAATCAATTCCGTGTGGGATGTCCCGCTCTCTTGCCAGCTGTTTTGCAGTTATGTCGTGTGGCTTAGAGGCCAGCATTCTCAAGACATGTAGAACCGGTGGAGGAATTCTTGCCTCAAGTTGATCGAATTCATGGAGAATGTTTTGCGGGGAAATCCATCTTGCTCTCAAGTATTCTTTGGCGTGTGGGAATAGTTCATGTTGTCTTTTCCATGATAAGAAATAATATCTTGCCACGTAGATCCTTGAAGAAAAAGGAGGGGTTATCTGAGTCCCAGCATAAATCATTTCTTCAATGGGTAGTTCTCGGACACTTACCCTTATTTTATCGAGGACTTCCAAGAAATTAGTCTCGGCGTTTAGCAACTTGGTTCTTAGCGACTCTGAAAGGTCTGTTCGTAATGCTCCTCTCCGAGTGAGCAAAACACCCATTTCTTCAAAGTATTCTCTAACCACGGCAATTCTATAGGCAATCTCCGGGATATCGCCTTCAACCGAAGTACTAACTTGTGAGAACGCCGACGCGAGCTCAATGTCTTTAGGATCAACAGCTCCTCCTGGGAAAACATGGAACCCTGGAAAAAAAGAAGAAGACTTCACCCGCTGAGCCATCACAACTTTGATTCCAGTCGATGTTTTTATGATAGGCGTGCCTGTTGCGGCATATATCATTCGGGCTTTCATTTGACATGCTCGGTTTTGAACGAAATAATATAAGGTTGCTATTCATGGGGAAAAAACGAAACAAAATTCTGTGAGACAACTGGTTATCTGAGACCAAGATGAATTCTCTACATGTATATCCCGCGCCTTTCATTCGTCCGAATCAACTAAATAATTGGCTTTCGTTAACTTTCTCGTGTTTAATAGAGATTACATCGAAACTTGGTTGAAAAACAAGAACCTTGAATACACCTTTTTCGATTTTGAAGAGGAAGTTCGAAGTGTTGAACAAGCTTCCCTTCAGACTGGTTTCCCTTCAAATGCTTTTGTTAAGTCGCTTGCTTTGAAAGACCCAAAAGGTCCGTTTATCTGCATAATTCCCGGGAACAAAATCTTAGACAAGGGAAAAGTTGCGAGTCTGTTGGGCGTTGGGAAGAAAAAAATTAAAATTCTGAGACCAGCAGAAGTTGAGAAACTAGTTGGTTTTCCTGCAGGAGGAGTACCTCCTATTGCCTTGGAATGCCGAGTGTTCGTCGATAAACATGTATTATCGATGGAAACAATCATTGGTGGCGGAGGAAGTACTCATGTTTTGCTTAGGATCCCGAGTAGGGCCGTACTTGAAATGGAACAAGTGCAAGTAGCGGAAATATGTGCTCCGATTTCTTAGCTTGTCTCGGATAGCCTCCGCATTCTAAATGCGAATCATCGGATAGATCTTCTCTATGATCTTGCTTAGCTCTGGATCATTTGGAGAACCCGTCCAAATAATTTCCTTGTTGACGCACACGATTCTCGAGGAGTGCTTCGTAAGAAGGGATAAGTCGTGGTGAATGCTGACAATTGTAATTCCTCGCTCATGATTGAGTTTCTCAAGGATCTCCATAATCGAAGTGGTCATTTTGAAATCAAGAGCAGAAGTCGGCTCATCGAGCAATAGGATTTCTGGCTCAAGCGCAAGGGCTCTAGCAATAAAGACCTTCTGTTGCTGTCCTGAGCTTAAGTGCCCTATCGGGCGTTTTCTCATTTCGAACATCCCCACCAATTTTAGGGCATGATGCACTTTTCCCCAGTCTTTTTTTGTTAGACGTTTGAAAAGACCTATTCTGGGATATCTTCCCATCATTACCACATCTTCGACTAGTGCCGGAAAATTACGGTCTATTGGCTGTAACTGTGGGACGTATCCGATTTTGTAACGCTGAGCCTTGAAGAGATTCCCTCCGTACTGTAGTTGCTTGCCAAAAACACGGATTTTCCCTCGGTAAGGGCGAACAAGGCCCAAT
>JAJRWK010000268.1 GCA_024276795.1 archaeon
AAACTCGACAGGATTACTGATTGTTGCTGATGCGGCGATAAAGCGAAAGTCGGGATTGTACCTTCTCAGCCTATTTATCAGGAAGAAGACAGCAGTTCCATAACTCCCTATGAACTGATGAACTTCATCAACCACTAGGAACTGGAGTTTAGGGATCAAAGCTCGGAATGCCTCATTGTACAGTAAATGATAATGGATCATGTCAGGATTTGTGATAAGGATTGAGGGAGGATTAGAGAGGATTCTGATTCGCTCATGCTGGGGAGTATCTCCGTCATAAATTTCAATCGATAAATTTAATCGATTACAGAGGAGAAGGAGTTTTTTATATTGATCTTTTGCGAGGGCTTTTGTTGGATAGATCAAGAACGCAACTGGTTTTTTTTCAGCCACTAATGCGTGTTCGAGAACAGGAAGAACAAATGCTTCTGTTTTCCCAGAACCAGTAGGAGCTGTGATTACTACATTTTTTCCCTCTTTAACTGCCTTCAAACTTTGTTCTTGAAATTGGTATAATGCCCTATATCCAAGGGATAGTAATGCTTGTTTTGTTGCTTCATTCAAGAGGGGGCATTCCTCGAGGAAAGATCCTTGACTTGGTTTTTTCGAAGGAATAAATTGATAGTATATGCATGCACCATAGACATTCTTGGAGAATCTTTGAACCGCTCTTGGTGGGGTTATTTCTTTAATTGTTTTCATTGCGTGATTCCAGTTTCGCCGCAATATCTTGTCAGATGAAAAGAAATCCTCTTTTTGCTTGGTTTTTCCTTGAACCTGGCGTTGAGTACTTCTCTCAAGAAGGGATTGAGTAGGTGCTTCTTGATACCCACATTCTGAACATATGATCCCTTTTGCTGTTACTCTCAGCGAATTGTTCCCGCAGTCTGGACAAGTATTTTGTTTTTTCATTCCTTTGTCTCCCTTACGATGAAAGGAATTATGAATAAATCAGCTGTTCAATCGTACCCACCAGTCGTAGAAGGAACGGCTTTAACTGTTGATAATAGCTATTCATTTCAACAACAACAAGGACAAACCCACCCACTGAAGATAACAAGGCGTATTTGAAGCAGTAATAATTTGAAAGCGAAAATTCCTGATCAGCAGTCAACGCGTCGTCATCTTGAGTCGTTATGAGCTCAAGAATATGCGAAAGTAATTTATTTCGAGAATCTTCAATGAGCCGGTCAGCAATAATTAGTTGCATGTCTCCTTCCCAAGGAGCAGCTAGTAGAATTGCTGAGATCCGGGTTTGGATTCTTAGCGTGTTTTTTAGGAGTTTTCGGACTGTAATGTACTTTCCTGGAGGAAGTACTTGAGGAGACAAGTCGTTGAGAAAAATCTCTTCTTCAATGACACTACCTTTTTTTGATTCTTCGATGTGTTTCTTAATTTCAGCCATTATGCTGAAGTTAGTTATTCTACCTTTTTCAGTGACTAGTGTTAGTTTTTCTCCTTCGATGCCGAGAGTTTCTACCAAGTCTAGTCTTTTGACGAGCTGACTCAGCAAATCTTTTGCAATGTCGTCAGATAGGCTCGCGTCAACTTGGAGAGCAATGATATAGTTACGGATTTTCTCGAATGCGAATTTTTGCTGTTCTAATTCTATGGATTCTAATTCTCCTTGACCCAGTTGTTCTGCAAAAATGTTAAGGGCTGACAGCAATCCGCTGACAAGATCTGGGTTTATGTTTTGTTCTTGGAAGAACTCGGAGTGCTTGAGTATCCCTCCTTGTTCGATGACGTAGATGGCTTGTAATTTGTCTAAGTATTCTTCGAGTGTTGCGTCGGTTTTCATGGTTCACACTCCGGATTTTAGATATGACTTTGATTCTGTTTCTATTGTAAGTTTTGGTGAAACGTATGTTCCTACCTTCTTTTCTGGTAACTCGGGGTAAATTCCCAAGACTCTTCTTGACCCGGAAATCACATTGATCTCTGTGGCGACTATTCCACCATTTTCGAGAAAGTCGATTAAATTGAAGGAATTCGTTATTTGAGAGCGTACAATAGTACTTGATAGAGAATTGGCGTTGATGAAAATCGTTCCGTTTAGTCTAGTCATGAATCCAATGTGTTTGAAGCCGGTTAGAACCAATTTGACGGGAGAATCCACCAATGCTCTTAATACATCTCCTGCATCTTCCACGATGTAGTTCTCCTTTACTTTTGGGATTGGGATCAAGTGGTGGTGCAACAAGGCGATCTGTATACTCTCAGGTTTAGTTCTGAATGCTTTTCTGGAGAGCTCTTCAAATTTTCGGAGAGGCCGTCTTCCGACGTGCCCATCCCATTCTTCTGGTTGGGAGCTTTCTATTCTATGGATAATTACTTCTTCTTTGTCAACTACTGGGTTTCCTCCAAAAATATCCCAATAGTACTGCTCTCCAAGGGACTTTAGATCTCGAGGACCAGCAACAACAACCATTCTATCAAGATAGGGTTCTAAGTAACTCCGAGCAATACCAAACTCTTCAATTCCTCCGCTTGCTGTTATGTTCCCACAGTGGAGAATCAAATCTGGATTCAGACGAGCGAGAAGTTTGAAAGCGGTCTTGGCAGCAGCCTCATTGAACAAGCTTCCTGAGGAAAAATGCGTATTTGATATTTGAGCAATTCTCAGCCGCACTTTGCTGGCCGGAAGTAGTCTTGTTTTTCTAGCAATCGAGTATGTTTCGTGAGATAGGGCGGGTTCAGTAGTGTCTCCATCAAGAGAAATGGTCTTTACTTCAATTTGTTCTCTTGGCCATATTCTTATGAGATTAAATGTTCGGGGTCCTCCGGCCCTTGTTTTATAAGAAGAAGAAGTCCCGGCATTGACGATAATCGAATCTTCAAGTTTGTAATTATTTGGATAGTGCCTATGCCCAGTGAGAACGAGGTCTACACCAAAATCTAGAATTGTTTCGATCATCGCGCCAGCGTCTGTAGTGATATGTCGCTCTCTGCCTGTTTTCGGCACTGGAAGTATGTGGTGGTGGAACATGAGTATTTTGACCTTACTCTCACCGAAATCGGAGAGAATTTCACGTGTTTTCCGGATTGTGTCTCTCCCAAACCTTCCTTCATTCTTGTCAGGAACACTGGAATCAAGCCAGAGTAACAAATATTGATCCGAGGAAATGAAGCCTTCTCGTTGTCCGATATAGTGTTCGAAAAGCTCATACCCCACATTTCTCGAGTCGTGATTGCCGGGAACCACAACTATGGGTTTGTTAAATCTCGACATCAATTGTCGAGCAAGCTTGTACTCTCCCCTGAGTCCCTCTTCAGTAACATCGCCAGAGTGAAGTATCATGTTTACATCAAGAGAGTTGACTTTTTGGATTAGGCGTTCGAATGCATCTGCTCTGAATTTCTTCCCTGTGCTAATATGGGTATCACTAATATGGGCAAAAGCGATAGGAGGTTCCACTTTTCTCAAGCGATAATAAGAGACCTATAAGAAAGAACTTTCGGTTATGAATGAAGAGAATCTATCAAAAATCGATAGATTTACGCAGAGAAAATATGTGTGCTACTAAGCCTAAAGGATACCTTCAGTAGTGAATCCTATCCCTTTAAGTTTTTCTTCAATCACGTTGACTGAAACCTTGGATTCTTCAAATTTCACGTATACAGTGTCGTTCTCCCAGCTAGCCTTGACTTCTTGGATTCCTTCCATTTTGGAGAGTACTTTTTCGATTCGTGAGGAACATCCATCACATGTCATACCTAATACCTTGAGAGTACTTTCAGTAACCATTGAATCACCTATTGCTGTTTTTTCGTCCGATTGATTTGATTTAAATATTACCATTAATGACATATCTCAGTAGATAATATTAACACGGCAAGAGAAGATGTTTATATTATAAATACAACAAAAGAACAGATATAGGCTTCAAGCGGTGAAACATAATGGCTGAACAAGAAGCATCATTTATTGATTTGACTAGGCTACAAATACTCTTGATACTTTACGAAAGCCCGACCCATGGATATGGCATTATGAGCAAATTCAAAGAAAGAATGGGTAAAGATCTAAGTCCAGGACTTGTTTATCCATTTCTGAGGAAACTGGAAGAAAGGGGATTTGTAAAGCAAGAGTTAGTGCCAATTGGGCAGAAGCAAAAAAAAGTATTCTCACTAACTGAAGAAGGGAGAAAGTTTAGTGAGCATTTGTTTCAGAGAGTATCCTCAATAGTAAGCGCTGCGATCGATCCTACTGTTGAACAATGCACTTCTTGTGGTATTCAAATTGTTGGCGCAGGCCATGTCGAAGAGATTGATGGCGAACTCAGGCATTTTTGTTGCCCCCATTGTGCAAATGCATATAAGAAAGGGTTAAAGACATCCAAACACAGCCATTGATGTTGTAGTACTCAAAACCTAACGCCTAGTTTTCATGGCAATCGAGTCGCGATGTCTTGAACGGCGTCGCGTTCCCATTTGTTGAGCACGGATTTTGCTTTTGTCATTGCTGATTTCCACATATTTGGAAACTCCCGAATGAAAACTTCAGTCTTTCGTCTTTTCTCAGGGGTGGCAATAGCATTTTGGTCGATGAAGAAGCTTACTTGGTATCCTTCCATGGGTTTTTTCATCACTAGGCTTGTTTTACTTCCCAGTGACTGAAGAAAGCGAGTCAGGAGCACTTCTTCAAATTCGTCTTCAAGTTTTAGGAGCATGGACACGATAGCTGAGTTCACTGTATTTTCGATCAAGAAGTCCTCCTCTAGGATGACTTCTACTGCTCCTATTTCACATTGTTGGCATATTACGCATGGAAAGTCAATTCCCCCGCGCTTGGGACATTCAATTGCATTAAATTCTATATTTTTGAAGAATTCCACTGGGATTCACGCTCCTAAACTAATTTAAAATAACGGGCATGAGATAAAAAGAATTTCTTGAAGAGAACAAGATGGTAGATGGAGTTTAAGGAATGAAGCGCTTCATGAGAGCTGAAATGTCAATGTTTTCAATGTCTTTTTTCACCAGAGGAGTTCCTTGCAAAGCGGGAGTACCGTCTGCAAACGTGGGCATTTCTACTTGGTATATCACACCTATCGGGATTTCGTCATTGAAATCCATTGCAAGCTTGAGAGCTGCTTCTTTGTCGGTTGGATCGTGCTCGATGTCTTCTCCGATGTAGACCGCTCGTTCTCTAACCCATTTGGCTGTGTTCACTTTGTTGAAAGTAACACAATGCTGGAGAATGTCGATGTATGCGAATCCCTTATGTGTGATAGCTTTTTTTATGAGTTCTTTCAAGTGCTTGGGGTTAGAGGCTGTTCCTCTCGCTACGAAAGTAGCGCCATTTAGAAGAGCGATGGGCAAACCATTTACGGGCTCTTCAATGACTCCCAACGGATGAGATTTGGTTTTGAATCCTTTCATAGAAGTTGGTGATGCTTGTCCTTTGGTTAAGCCATAGACCTGGTTGTTGTGGACAAGAAGCGTGAGATTCATGTTTCTTCGTGGTGCATGGAAGAAATGACCAGCGCCTATTCCATACATGTCTCCGTCTCCGCCAGCAACAATCAGCGGTAGTTCGTGATTAGCAATGTGTGCCCCTTCTCCCACGGGAAGGGCCCTTCCGTGAATTGTGTGTGCACCATATACTTCGACCCAGTGCACCATTTTAGATGAACACCCAATTCCTGTAACCAGCATGGTCTCATAGTTCGGAATGTTTAATTCTGCAAGTGCTTCTCTCAAAGCTTTTAGGATTGCAAAATCCCCACATCCAGGACACCATGTTGGCTTATCATCCGTGCGAAAATCTTCCGCCTTGACAAGCTGTACACCGATAGTCATGAGATATCTCCAGTCTTGAGGAATTTTTATGGATACTTTAATCCACCGATTATTGCTAAACGAGGTTCGGATGAGGATTGTGTGCTTCGAACTGAAGCTTAGATAATAGGGATTCTGAGCGCGTTAAGGAGTTTCTTTTTTCAAAAAGTTGATTTGTTCAGAATCGGCGGCACTAGGAATACGTGGTCTTGTCATTAGCATGTTATGTTGAACGCTTTTTGAAAAAAACGGTTGTTCATTGAATTTGGGCTTGCGATCGGAAGTCGAGTCAATGTTAGGATACCCAAACAATTATTTGATCGTAAGCAAATAACCATTCAGAGTATTCAATAAGAGGTCCTTATCTTGGCAAAAAATACAAGCAATCCAAAAACCCGAACAGGAGAGTTAACAGAAACTACGGAGAACTATCTAAAACGAATTCTCTGGCTCACTTCATCAAAAGGGTATGCTCGAATTTCCGAGATTGCAGAATTAATGGGAAGAAGTTTGTCGAGTACAACTGAAGCTGTTCAGAGGATGGCGAGTATGGGACTTGTAAATTATGCAAAGTATGGGAAAATCACTCTGACAGATCAAGGGAAGAAAATTGCTGAGGAAATAAACACTACGTACTTGGTGTTGAGTGACTTGCTTGTTCTATTAGGGGTACCATCTGACATTGCGATTGAAGATGCGTGTTCCATGGAGCATCAAATAAGTGCAATTACTCTAGATCGATTGAAAAAATTCATTGAGCAGGCAAAATCTAACCCGAAGCTTCAAGAAGCCTTGAAGGAATTCATCGATGGACTAAAGTAAAAGTCTGAGGTCAACTCAAAAAGATGCTCAACATGTTAAATTCGAGGCTTTCTTTCGAGGATAATGCTTGTCTGGAAATTCTCAAAGAAATGAGAAAAGATGGGTTAACAGTGGAAGAAATATCATCCTATCTTAGTGTTAACAAGAGTTCTGTTTCCCGTTACTTGAATGAAGACGTTGTCCCTAGTAAAAAACAGAGAGAAAGAATCTTGAACCTTGCAGAAAAAATAGGAATTACCCCTGAAAAGCTGGTTCGCTCTTACATGCAGTTGAAGAGAACTTCAAGCAATCAGCTTGTCCTTTCCCTAGGTGCTCTTTTATCAAATTCAAGAAAACTATTGCTTTCTCTCTTTCTTTTTTTTAGAAGGCATCCCGAATTAGCAGATGTTGATGGAGTAATTACTGTGGAAACAGAGGGTATCCCGATTGGCGTAACAACAAGTCTGCTTCTTGACGTTCCTGTTTTGTACGCTCGCCGCCATCGAACGCTTGCTTGGAAAAATCCGATACCAATCATCTTAGAACGTTCTAATTCAATAATTACGGAAACCTTGTTTCTTGACGAACATGAGTTATCCAAGATAAATAGAGCAATCGTCGTTGATGACGTTGTTAGGACAGGAACTACGTTACTTGCATTAAACAAGACGCTGGGTGATCTAGGTGTTGAGACTAATGCGATAATGGCCTTAGCTAGTCTAAGACGAGAGTTTGATTGGCCCTATCCTCCAACCAGAGGATTTCACCCCATAATGGTTGTTGGATAATGAATAAAAGCAAGCGCTAGTAAGGTTGTGCTCAGCTCCAAAGTTCTTTTTCTACAAAAGGTTCAAGAAACGAGACTAGATTATTTATTTGAACATTTTTTGGTAAAGGCTTCTGAGCAACCAACAGTTCTTACTTTATTCCTAGCATCGTTTTTACTCCTTCTGAACCTTTGAATTTCTTGCCTTTTAAGAATACCACAAAATCGGACTGGATTTCATCTAGCATTTCGATGATTTCAGACTCAGCTTTTCTGTCTTTTTGGAGGGCTAAGTAAAGGAGAGCCTTTAGTCTTAGAATGGGATGTGAGGCAGATTCCAGTTCTTTAGCAAGAGGGATCGCTTCCTTGTTTCCGGTGTTTATGAAATATTCGATAATGCGCTCCTTAATTCGAGGTGGAGAATCTGGATTTTGTAAGAGGGTTAGTAGTTTTTTCTTGCTTGTTTTGCTTCCTTTTCTAGCGATAGTTAGAGTGGCCATTTCCTTAACTGTCATGTCTGGCTCTTTATCGAGAAGGTTTTCAAGAATAGTGAGTGCTTCTGCACTTGATAATTTTCCGAGAATCTCGACAGCGGCGAAACGAACATCTCTGTCTGGATGGTTTTCGGCACAGTCCTTTGCGATTTCAAGGACATCTTCTCCCATGATCTGGTGGAGTGAAAGTAGAGCTGCAACTTTAACGAGACTTGCTTCGTCTTTTTCAATGGCTTTTTTCAAATATTGAACGCCTTCCCAGATGCCGGCTTGGCCTATATCATAAGCAGCTTGAACACGCATGTTTGCATCTGGGTTTCCTTCAAGAGCAGCAACTAGGGGTTCTAATGCGGGATCCACGTGAAGAGTTCACATGTTTCATATATCTGCTACATGGTATTCCCAAGGATTTGTGAATGGACTGTGCATACATAAATTCAGGCTCAAGTAAATATCAAGTAAATATGATGCCTAGTCTTTGACCGATGTTTTCGATTAATTTTGCATTTACTGCTTGGGTTCTTTTGGCAGCATGAACCGCTGTGATTATCGCATCTTTCCATTCCTGTAGAGTTACATCTGAAAAGTCTTCAAGATGTATCAAGAATTGGGCCAAGAATTCTGGTGAGTTCTCTCTTGCTGCCCTTCTTAGCGCTTTCGGTACAAAGAGATCGAGGTAAGAACCACACAGTTCTTTTTTTCTCAAGAGGAGGAGGGATGCCCAGAGAATATTTCGACCCCTCTTGCCTGGTTCATCTAGCATGTTTCCAATTTCTTCTGAAAGCAATTGACAGGTTTCCCTAGTTTCGGGTGTAAGAGTGGAAGCTAATAAGAGGATTAAGGGTTCCTTTCTCCAAGCAGGCAGAGCATTATTATATTCTGCAATAGCTTTGGCGTGTATTTCTTGATGATAAGTTATCGGGAGGTCATTAGCAAGATAATATCCTACTCTGGCGACCATACCTATAATCCAAGGGTTTTCTGATGAAAGGTATTTGAGCAATATGTTGACTGTTTCTCTGGCCACTACTTCGGCACTCATTGGAAAATATTGGAGGAGTCTAATGAGGAGACTGGATAGCTCGAGGTCTGTTTCTTCTTTTAGTGGGTTGATCACTTCCATTGCTAGAGGCGTGAGGAAACGGCGGTCTCTGGCGTTATAAAACGCGATTTCCAAAAGATCTTTGGCTTGCAGAAATAGTTTCAGTCTGGTATCTTTTTCTGCGCCTCTCAGCAATTTGATTAGCTCTGAAACCTTACTCACAAGAGCTTTCTGTCCATCGGGGGTGTGAATCTCAGCTAAGAAATAATCACGTTCTTCGTCCCAATTCATTATTATTACCTATGCTATGCTATGTAGTTCATCTATTAAGGCATAACTCATAGTGCTCTTAGAAAACTAGTGACTGTGGTGGGCCTGATTTCATTAAGTAGTTACTATTATAATTGGGGTTTCGATCACCCTAATCAGTTCAAAGCCGAATAATTATAAATAATGCAATCGTTTAGTATATTAGTTCTTAAATGACGGGCCTTCCCCTTGCTGATACATCTGTTCAATCTGTTCGAACATATAAGATTGTGCTAGTTGGAAGCAATATTCGTTCTAGTAATTCTCCTATGTTTCACCTCATGACTGGGAAGTTTGCCCGTAGCTTTTATGACACGATAGGATTGGACACTTACAGTAAGGAGGAAAAAATCGGGAATATTCGTGCTGTTCTATCAATTTGGAATATTTCTTCAAATGAGAGATTCCGTTCAATACGGGCCCTAACATTACTGGGGACACGAGTCGCAATTGTTCTTTATCAAGCTTGGAATCCAAGTTCTCTTGAAAGGGCGCATCGATGGATTAGGGAAATTAGAGAAGTCATTAAAGAATCGGGCGACATTCTCTTGGTGGCCGAAACAAACAATGGTCCAGAGGAAAAAGAGACCATCGCGCAAGGGGAAAGAATCGCAGATCTCGAGCATATTACAGGACACTTTGTTGTCAGCACAAACAACATTCAAGAATACGCATTTATGATGAACGAGGTTGCGTTTCTTTGCGTCAATGGTTTCTATGTGTTCTCCCGAATACTTCCTCGAAAAAGGAAAATGGAATACGTTATTCGTGCTCTGCAAGGTATCTCGTACGAAATTGAACATATTTTCCCGCCACTAAGTGATGCAAAATCAATTCTTGAACAAGGAAACATCAGCAGAATCCTAAAATTCAGAGGGATTCAAAAAGAATTCAAAGTTAGCAGTGCCACTCTCTTGCATTATTTGCACTCGAGAAACATCTTGCGACTTCGAGACAAACTCATTTGGCAACTAATTCGCGAGGATTACATCAGCTTGATCTTGAATAAGCATAATGTCGAACATGACATTGCAGATGGTGCAGTATTCATTAAGGGCAAATATAACAAGTACAAAATATCTATTCACGACGCGAAGGCATATCTGTCTCCTTCTAACCAATCAATCTGCATAGTGCCAACCGGAAAATTGACTGCAATTGTGTCTGATCCCGTAATCAGTGACCTGTACGGGGTTGAAAGCATAACATTGACAGGATCAGATGCAATGCTTCTGTCTATAATCTACACGTTAGCTTTTGATACCGAGATCCGAGACGACGTCTTGCTTTCCCAGATACTTCCTAAAAAGTAATCACAAGAAAATGTTTTAGGAATCTTTGAATCTTTGAGCTAAGACGTATAGAGGTTTAACCTTGAGTCGTCAATTGTCCAGGCTTAAATGCAGTGTCACCCTTCTCAAACGTTGGATGTAGGTATGCTTCACCATTTATTATGGTGAAGGGGATTCTTCTTTTATCAATCCAGTCATACAAAGTCCTATATTCTTTGAACAAGTCATTTGTCAAAATGTAGGCATCTTTTTCCTCGGCAAGTCGCAGTAACAATTGGTCTCCTTTGACCTTTGCTGGAAGATACTTCACTAGACCAAGTTTTACCAGTCTTTTCAATTCTTTTGGTTTATCAATCTGGTGTCTTAGAGATGCGTCGGCAAGAACAATTATTTCTTCGAATCCTGCAGATGAGAGTAGCTCCACAATTCTCTTTATGTTGTCCACTTTTGGTCTTCCTTCAGAATCGATTTCTTCCCATGCAACATTACTACCATCAACGACTACGGTTTTCGAATCGTAGGTAAATGGATGATTTGCCATTCCGTATCTCGAAACGGGAATGAATAAAGGAAGAAGTTGTTCTATTAAATGTCTGAGTCCGTAAAATCGGTCTATCAAGAATAGGCCAAATAGTATTAGTCCCAGTCCTATTAATAGCGGTATTAAAGCAGTATCGCTCTCTGTGATGATTTTCCAAGCTTTGTCTAGTCCTTTTAGTTGTGGAGGTGGAATAGCGTTTATGGGAAAGTCATACTGATCAATGAGGATTTCTTGATCTCCTATTGTTTCTATGAGGTTTATTCTGATCGTTAGTATCATTGGACCAGAAATCAGTGGTTTAGCGATTGTGATAAAAGTAGAGACGCTATTATTCCGAAGAGTCTTAGTAAATACATTCGGAGAAAACGTGATGTTTTCCGAGAACATTTCGATGGAGATTTGGATGGGCGTAGGTTCGAAATTGTTTATTTCTACTTCGATTTGGTTTTCTTGTTGAGCGATTAATTCCAGTGATGAACGTAGATTCACCCAAACTGATGGTAGAGCGATCATTCTTACGGTGAATGGTTGAATGTAGGTATTCCCATCAAAGTCACTATACGTTGCGACAATTTGCAGTATGTTTTCTCCAAATCCAGATGTAGTGATGTTGATTGTACTGGTTACTTCCTCGAGAGGAGCAGGTTCGAGTTTTTCGATCTCGGTAGGTAGTCCTGAAATAACAATGATTGCAGGGAAAGAATCTAACACGGAGACTTCTATGGATAGGTTCCTAGCAGTAATGCCTCCTAGATTTAGAATTGTTACTTTTATTGTTGACGTACTGTTTGGTCGGAGGAAGATTTCAGAAGGAGCAATAATGCTGACTTTTGGTAACTGTTGAACGATTACTTCAAATTGTATTGATTTGTTCAGATCGGTATTGTTGAAAGAAGTAAAGGCCGTGAGTTTGAATTGACCAACATTTCTTAGATATTGAAAGCTAATGACATGACTTGCAAGCGTATCTTTTGAAGTGAGATTCCATTTCTCTATTAGTTTAGTCTCGCTACCATTGAGGTATTCCAATGTGAAATTGATATTTACATTAGGAATAAACCTTGACTCGCTGTCTACCAATTCCCTAACCCCATAGTAGATCTGTAAGTCGTCTCCTCGCCCAACCTGTGAGTTTTCAGCGTTAAGGATGAGTTCATATGAGACCGTTTGGGACTGTGTGGGGGCTGCGAATAAGGCTACGATTAACAACAGTAGGGAAATAGGGAATAGAATGCCTTTGATTGTTTTGTACCTTATCATGTCGCATATTTCCTCCGTTCCAACTCGTTCAGACATTCAAAGTTAATTGAGGCCATGTTTGCACATTTCTTGTACTACGTAGTTTAAATGGAGTGGCAAGCATTTTCGCACGTTTTATCCAAAGATTCTTGTACATTTTTTATTATGAATGTTCCTAAATTAGTTTTTTAGTGTGAATCCTAAGGTTTTAAATTGATTAGTACAGTCTTTTTGCTTAATTTTTACCTCTAAAGAATAATTTAAAAAACTGCCTAGCCTAGGAACTCTCCATTTCCATAAGGAAGAGAACTCCACGATTTTGCTAGATCTCATAATGACATGTTAATTCTAACATGACTAGTAAATCCCTCCGTAGAATAATCACTAGAAAGGTTTCGGGCACTAAATAACAGAATGCATATCCTTTCTGATTGTTTTCACAAGAATTGAGAAGTATCAGCCGATCCCGATTCGCGCAACTTTTTTGCTTTTGATGCTTGGAGTATTAGCATTTGAAGCTCCTCCTTGGCGTCGTGAGATATTTTTACAATCATGTCTTCAATCCTCGAGGTTGAAATATCTAGACGAAACACATGGTTGATGAATTTGATACCAATTCTGGATGCGCACAGCCCAAAATAGGTTGATAATGGGTCGTTAGCCATTTGTAGCTCACGAATAATGGATGTTTCGATCATAATAGAGACCGCAGGAATGTCTAGTTTTTCTGAGACAAAAGCCGGCATGAATCCATTTAGGCCAGAAATTACCCCATCTTCACTTGGGAGAACTTCGAAGTCCTCTGCTTTGACTTTCACAAGAATTGCAGGATCGAGACCAGAATAGGCATATCGAATGATTCGTTTGCCAGAGTACTCCTTTCTTAGGATTTCTTCACTAATTTTTTCCACTTCTTTCTCGTTCTCAAGAGCTGGTATTTCAAAATCTCGCATAAAAGCTCCGAAAGACAGATACACTTCGATAGGGGTTTCGGTGTGTAGATCTGAAATCGCTGAAAGCAAGGTCTGGGAAGCATGATAAAGCATTATTTCATTGTCTGGCTGAGGCCCGTAAAGTAAGTAAAGGATGTCCCCATCGTGTTGTAATCTCTCCAATTTCACTGATTGGAGATTCATTTTTCCTTGTTCAGCGGTTAGGATGCGAGGGAAAAAATCAGGAAAAGTTACGAGCTTTTCGATTCTTTCTTCATATTCCTTGGAAAGGTTTTCGACCGCGAGATAACCTACCAAGCCGATTCCGGTAAATCCTTGGAGAAAAAAAAACGGATGGTTCTCTTTGCATCACATGCCACCTAATTTCAATCTAGAGATTAGAGATCATAAGCTATGAGCTTTGCCTTAGACGAAGCAATGGAAACTGTTCCAGCACGTCTGACGAAAATTCTTAGAGGAACAGATTCGTGAGGGATGATGATCAGATCCAAGCCCGCCTTCTGAACTAGGGTCTTTGGTGGTAACACACTTGCGAATTTTCCAGACTCGATCTTGATAGCTGATCCCACTCCTATTCTTGATGGTAATATTCCTTGCTTGTCGACGATTCCTATGGTGATTCCGATGTTCCAGTTTACTGCTTTAACTACCTTAACTTTCCCCAAGGACTTAAACGTGATTTCATCTGATCCTAAGACATCTAACCAAGACCTGAGCTCGGGGTGGAGCGAAGAGGCTTTCACATATCTTTTCTTGATGAATTCTTCTGGAACTTGACGTTTGATGGAAATCCTATCTTCGATGTCATATCCTGAAAAGCTCGGATCTGTTTCTATAATGGTTTCGTATAGTTCTCGTAACTTATCATTGTAGCGCCCTTCCAATGCAAGGTTAATAGGAGCCATGTATTCAATAATCGCAATACCGACTCCGATCATTTGGGCATTTACCGCCATGTGAAATGCTTGTTCAAGAATGAGCATGGAATCCTCCAATTGGCCAATTGCAGAGAATTGAAAGCCAAGTTGCATTACAAATTCGACGTCGTCGTAAGTTTTTGGGATGGCAACAACTTCTGGCTTCCGATTTGCCAATACAATGGTAAGGACAGAGACGACATTGAGAAGATTTTGAACATCACTCCTTTCGGAGTCGATGCACTTTTGCATAAATGCAGGCGTGAAGTAGCCTCTTAAGCGATCTAGTTTCTTGTTTAAGAGTAGAAGTATGATTCGTTGAAGATGTACTTCTAGCTCGAGCATTTTGGTCAAGGGTTCTGATTGGAGCATGAGCATAAGAAGCTCGTCGTTCCTTTTCAAAGCGCTGAATGGGTCTTGTAGAGCAATTTCTAGCGAGGAGAGAAGGAGGAAAAGATGTCCCAATGTTGAGATCCCTTCTTGAAACAATGGGGAACTAGCAGGTGCCCCCAAGGTATGGTATTCAACTAATAAATCCAGGAGCTTGGATGATCCTATGCTGATTTCCTTGTGTAAGGGTTCTATGTTCCCTTTTTCTGCTTCCGCTAAATATTCTGAAAGGTCTGTTCTCAATTCTTTGACAAGCTCTCTCAGCTCGATTGCAATATCCGAGCTCTCTTCTGGAATTTCTTCAGGAATTTCAAGTTCTTCTTGCCTAGATTTGTTTGAATGAGAACTCAGAACAGTAATGGCTGAATCCATTATTTTTCGAATTCTAATTACAGGATCATATACGTCTTTTGAGCGAACAGAATATGAGACCTCGTCTGCGAATAACCGTTCATATAGATCGTTAAGAATTTCCTTGTCCGTGGGGTCAGTGATTTCTTCTAAGAGGCCTAGAACAAAAGCGGAGTTTACCATGGATTTCACTCCTAG
Source organism: archaeon (assembly GCA_024276795.1). Lineage (GTDB taxonomy): Archaea > Asgardarchaeota > Heimdallarchaeia > Heimdallarchaeales > JAJRWK01 > JAJRWK01. Next base: position 15,078 of record JAJRWK010000268.1, read on the forward strand.
CTCTTCTGCGACTTGGATCAATTTCAAGTCTGAAGAAACAATCACCCCCCCTCTAGAATGGCAAGCGAATATTACAGACATGTCCGGTGTTTGCGGTAGTGACCCGACAATTTGGCGAGATTCGGCCTCGAAATTTACAAGTTCTTTTTCTCCCACTCTTATCACTTTCACATGAGGCAAGATGGATCGGCGAAGATACCATCTTAATTCGCGTTCAACATAGTTAGTGATTAATAATTCATATCCAAGGCCTGAGACGATTTGAGCAAATCGTTGAAACGACTGCGGGTTGTGATGAAACCCCCCTATGAAGAAGTTTGTATCTAAATGGATTTGCATACCCATTGACATCGCTAACAAAATCAATGATATAAAGATAATTGGCAAATCTAGTCATGTTTGCTTAGCCCAATTCGTACCAGGCAAGGAATAGTAATTCGAGAGATTCCAGAGTTGGTTTTAGACCCGACGAGGAAACCAGCAAGCAATATTGCGTTCATATCGCATCCTCACTCAGATCACCATCCCTCGAATATTAAGCGAGGAACGCAACTGATTGCTAGTAGATCAACATTTAACATTATTGCGTACAAACTCAAGACGGTTCTCTCTTTCCTAGAAACGCTAGAAACGGATCGCTATTCGCTTATCCAAGTTCCTTCTGGCCATATGCATGGATCAACGAGCGCAGTTATCCGTGATAATGAAACAGGAGAGACGCTGATTTACTCCGGAGACATTAATGACAGAGAGAGGTTCGGGTTGAAAGGGTACGAGAGTCGCAAAGCTGACGTACTGATCATTGAAGCGACTTATGGTCATCCAAGATATCTCTTTCCTGATACTGAAGAGTTAATGTTTCAGGCTTATGAAACAATTGAAAATCTTAAGAGAATAGGAAGACGAGTATTGATACATACTTATTCACTGGGAAAAGCTCAAATCCTTCTAAAAAGCCCCATTGCAGAACTCATTGATGGTATTCATCCACAAATCCACACTTATAATAGACTATTTTCTCCAGAAGATTTCATTCCACCCGAAATTCCCGTCAAATCAACAATAGATGAACAAGGAGTGTTTCTGGTTCCCAAAAAACCTTCCAGAAACAACTGGTCAAACGTTGCCAACGTGTATTTCACAGGATGGGCTCTAAACTCATATCGGACCAAAAGCTATTCGTTTCCTTTAAGCGATCACGCTGACTTTCATGGATTGCTGGAAATAGTCAAAAAAACGGATCCAGAAAAAGTCTACACAATATATGGGTATCACAGAGAGTTTGCAAAAGAACTGAGAAAATGGGGGTACAATGCAGAGTCTCTAGAAATTAACCAAAGCAAAATTGATTCATTTTAAACAGAATGTTAACCAGATATAGACGTATGGGAAAAAAGGATGAAGACGAATTTTGATCAAAAATTTCAAATGTTTAATGTCATACTTAATTTCGGAAAACAATAAAGTTCGTTTATGGGTTTGATCTCTTTGCTTGGTTAGGAAAGGGATCTACTTGTATCCACCTTTAAGACATCGTGGGCGAAATCAACGATTGAATGGAAAGGAATATTGATGGTAACCCAATTGCTTGCATTCATAAGTGCACTTACTAGTACGGTTGGGAGTGCATCACTAATCCTCTCATTATACAAGAGAAGAGAGTTCCTCAAAAAATCTCTTGATTATGCGTTGTTAGCTGGTTTTGGGATACTTCAGCTAGGAATTATTATTCCAGAAAACTCATTGTATTTTGCTATAGCATTTGGATTGCCAGTTTTTCCCAATCTCACTATCACGTGGAGATTTTTTATCTCGATTGGACTGGTCGGTGTTGTTCTTTATGCGTATCGCTTTATTATCGCAAGAACCAATAAGATACCCTATCCCATTCTGCTGAGTTTTGTCGGAGGAGCTAGTGCAGGAGGAGTGCTTGTTGCACTTCATTATGATGCCATGGCTGAGATTACTCGCTCGATCTACTATGAACCAATAGCTGGAGCGTACGTTACAGCAGCTGCATTCGGATTAGTTGTGTTCCTTGGAACGATTTTCGCCCTAATCCCTTTTTATCCTCAAAAAGAGGCCTCCACGGAGTACATCCCAGTTTCAATTCATGAATTTCTGGCTTCTTTGATGCTTTTTTTCAGTGCTTTGTCCATAATCACCCAAAGAATCACGGGAGAAATACGTTTCTTACCTTTCAATTTTTTCTTATTGTTCTGGGGATTTAACAATTTGATCCTTGCGTATTCGCTGTACAAATACGAGGTTTTTTCCCGTCTTGCATCACCTTCGAAAATGATTTTCCTATCTATAAGAGAAAAACAGACCCAAAAGGAGTTAGTAAGGATAAAGAGAGGAAATGTTCCCATGGAGGAGGATCTCCTTTCATTAACGCTTTTTGGTGGAGGGATGGTTCTGAGCCAGGCATCAGATTTGCGACGAGTCTCCGCAACGTTTTCTGGAGAATTCAAACAGCTGATTGTTGCAGACAGTCAAAATCTGATTGGCCTTGCACTTATTGAAAATGGTATTGGATATAACACCTTAGCTTCTTTGCGATGGTTAATTCAAGACTACTTTGAGAAGAAAAACCAGTTTAAAGAAAAAGAAATCATGCAAGCCCTTATGAAATACATCGGAGACTTGCTGCACATCAGCGATAATAGTGCGAACAATATTGAGATAACGGTGTTCTTTACGTAAATGAAAAAGTAGCTAAATGATACTTTGGTTCTTCTTTATCTTTACCTAAAGCAAACCCAATATACCCTCGGCAATTACTCGACAGTATGAGTGATTCTGGTGAGAAAAAAGTAATTCTTAGTGTTTTTGCACACCCTGACGATGAGTTGGGAGCGATCGGCACACTCGCTAACCACGCGAGGAGAGGAGACGATGTCTACATGTGCTGGACGACCTATGGCGAGAACACATCCAAATATCCCAATTTGACACCACAAGAGGTAAAAATTGAGAGGAAGCGCCATGCAGAAGAAATCGCGAAGATAATAGGTGCAAAAGAAATTCGTTTCATGGATTATGGGGACACAATGGTTGAGCCGCGGCGGGACTATGCAGTCCAGCTAGCAAAGCTGTACTGCGAGATCCAACCTGATGCGATCATTACATGGGATTTATTTAATAATCATCCAGATCACAGAAACACTGCACGCCTAGTTCTCGACGCAGTCACTTACGCGCGTATTCCCAAAATCATGAAGCCATATGAGGCCTACCGGAAGCCATATCCGGTTTTTCATTACTACAACGAGGATTCACATTTGCCTTATGTTGAAATTGACATCACGGATACCGTGGAGATCTTGAAGAAGGCGACAAAGTTCTACGCGGAGATTTACGGCTGGAAAAACTGGGATCTTTGGATTGAACGCAGAAAACTTCGAATAAGATTTTCAACAGGACTCTGGTATGCTGAAAAATTCAATATAAACATGGGTGGACCAAAACCGGAGAAATACCTTGTGTAAGGAAAACTTTACTCAGTAAGAGGTATTCATCTTACGTCAAGGTTTTAACAATTTGAAAAAATTATTTCTTGTGGATAGCACTTTGAGCTCTTCAAAAGCGTTCGGAATTCTCTTATTGTTCTTTCTTTCAATAATTCCTATCAATTATGGGATTTTACCCGTTTCCGCTGAAAAAAACCTTGAACCGCCATCATTCGTTTCAGTACCACTCAACTTACTTTTCGGAGGGAATTTGACATCATTCACTTTGGCAGAGCTTCAAGCAAGCGGGTTGAAACAAGAATATTCCATCTCTTATGTCGACAAAAATAATCAAGTTTCACCACGTCTTTTCTCGTACAAGAATGAAAAAATCGAGGTTAAGTACAAAGTTGATCTTTCCTTCATACAGATTTCCGTGTCGGAGTGGCAATACCTAGAACAACAAGTGCAGTCAATATTCTCCCCACAAACAATTGCGATTACGATCAACGGGACAGTTAGGCAATATTCTGGGTTTCAAATTAATTATGGAGAAATGAGAGAACTCTTATTAGAGCTTGTGCCCCAAATGAACGGCTACACATTTCTATTCTTTGATTTCTTAAATACAGGGTTGAAAAGACTGCATTGGTATAAAGGAGACCGCTTCTCGACCAATCTTGCAGGGGATAGGAATGACATGAGAATTGGGGGATCCATAACGAATGCTAGTATTTTCGTGGATCTTGGCGCAACTTCCTGGTGGTTAGATAATTCTTTAGACCCTAGCAATGACACCAAACTGTTTGGGTTAGCCAAAAATGGAGATCCGTCTGCAATGGCTCAAATCATTAATAGCTACATTGAGCACGTCTTGCTATTCCAACCTATGCCAAAAATCCCAATAATACCACAATATAATCAATACAGATTGGAGTTAGTTGCAATTTCAAATACGTCTCTATTCTATGGCAACCCTTCAAGTTCCATAGAACTGCCACGAGTCATAACAACACTGGCAGATTTTATGCCATATTTTGAGGGGTTTGCTCGATCTCTGGGAACTCTAAATGTTCAAAGTATCCCTTTGGTGAAAGAAGAGATTGCAGATTCAATTGTCGATATCAACGGAACTAGATATGTGAATCTTACTCGTTCACTAGTGAATACTATCTTGACTACAATTACCACCTACATGTTGCCCAAGACGGAAAAAAATACATTTTGGATACCCCTTTTAGTGTTTTATTTGGAGCTACCCATCTTTTCGGACGGTTCTTACAAAGATCGATGGATTGTAGGATCGGATCAAGGAATTGTGGGGATCGATACGTATGACATCCTCCGCGAAAACAACAATTATTTCGAGAGAGCAATCAAGTACCGTGCACTTCATGGTGTTCCAATAATTTTTGGAATTGGATCTCCTTCTCGTTATGGTCATGTATTCGATTTTATTCAGGATCCGCTGTCCTCTTATGACATGGATGCTAAGTTGGAAATGCGTTTTAGTGATTTTAGCACGGACTCGCTTGCTAGGTATTATTCTATCCTTTATAACGTTTCATTAATTTCAGGGATCGAAGAGACTCTAGAAATAAAAAAGAAAGCTTTTTCCTACAAATGGATACCAATTGATTTTTCAGAAGCATTGAGCACTTTGGAATCTGCTAACCAATTATTTGCAAAAGGTAACTATACTGGATCAACTATTCTTTACATGAAGGCATGGGATCAATATTCCAGAATACGATCCAAGGCGCTAAGCTGGCAAGTTGGTATCGAATCTACAAAGTTTTTCTTCACCTTGGTAATCTTCCTTGGAGTACTTGTTTTCTTTTCTCGCGACAAAGTAACGCGCGAATGGGTCAAGAACCTGATCTTAGGAAGAAATCCAAGAAATGAGTCAGCATCGAACCCCGAAAATCCGGGAAAAAAGCGGTAAGTATAGATCTAATTCGGATTACAGATTGTGAGTCTCCCTTTCTTAATGTTTCAATACACCTATTCATGTAGCTTTAAGTAAAAAACGCAAATTTGAAGCCACATTCGTATTTTTTCCAAGAATTGCTATAAATACGAAATCAGAGAATATCTGCGCGTTGAAATTTAGTGTTCTATTATTGAATAATTCTTAAGCATTCAAATATCAAAACAATATAGTCTCAATGGGAAGCGATCTTTGATCACTTATTGATAAGATGATAAGAAAAACCGTAGTCCAGGGAAGACTTCAATGTTGCGTGTTGAGATTAGTTCTGAAGAGGAGAAGGCGAAGTTAGCGTTTAAGACCTCGTTCAGTCTTTATGTAGGGCCCAAGATCATATATTTGCTGGTTTTTTTTACAGTGGTTTCCATTACAGTTGTAGCAACGATTGATTTCTTTCTGAGTCGGCTAGGAATCAAGACTAGTTTATTCAGACATTTTGAGTTGGAATTTAATTCAGCAGATTCAACAATTGGGGGGATCATTGTCCTCTGGCTTGTTATTGGTTTGTTTGTTGCAGCCTCTTCGACACTAGTTGCATATCTAGAGGTAAGAATTTCTGATGGATGTATGACCGTTGGACGCAGACTCTGGTTTTTCTACCTAACGAATCGGAAAATCAAAATTGGCTCTATTGAGAGAATAGGCTGGCATTCAGAGCCTTTGAAACCGGAAATCCATGTTTACCTAACGATTGATGAAAACGCTACTCGACATATTTTTTATGTGGGTGCTGTAAGTCCTGATGCGGATCTTGAGGAAATAAAAATCCAAATGCAGAAAGCAGTGAACTTTCTTCAAAAAATCAAGCACATGTTTGACTCAAAATCGATCCAAGAATAATGTCAGAATTATCAAGTATAGTACTTGTTGCTTAAAGAAGATGTCGGGATCAATACTTTTTGTACAAAATGAATGCACGATTATTCAACCCAAAACTTGCTTAAGGGTTGAACCTTCTGACGCGATAAGTTCTTAAATGAGCTTTTGCTCATTGAATTCAATGCCCTTTTGGGCGGATTTACTTCGAAAATATAAGGAGAGTGTAAAAACACATGGTTTCTAGCCAAGTACAATTAGGAGCAGCTATTCTTCTTGTCCTCTTGGGACTCGGCTCAATAGGCGGAGGTGCCTATATGAGTAACTACATCGGGGACCAATTGGATAAGGGAATCAAGGATGCCTTGGTAATTGACGGCCAAAATGACAAGGACTACCAAGACTGGCTCAAAAACACTGACGCGGATGATCCGCCGAAGTACAAGAAATACTATTTCTGGAATTTGACGAATCCAGACGAAGTTTTGACCGGTGTCAAACCGGTATATGAAGAAGTTGGCCCATATGTGTACCGCCAGTACGATATCAAGTTCAATGTTGAGTTTTCGGGAGACACGGTAGCCTTTGCCACACAAACATACTATGTATTCGAAGCTAGTATGAGTAGTGGGAAGGAAACAGACAAAATTGTGAATATCAATCCTGCATATCTCGGCGTTCTACAAGAGGCTGGAAGTGAAAGTGCCCTTATCGTTGGGATGACGGCTCCCGGTCTTGAAACAATGATTACAAGCTTGCAGACCGACTTTGTGCCACAGGTTGTTGCCCAAGCATTTCCAGATGTCTTGCTTGGCATTCAGAAGGAAGTAACTTATCAACTGTATGCTAGCGTGAACGCATCTACAACGGTTCAAACCATCAACGGTTCTTTGTTAGGGCTGATTAGTGGTGGGTACTATACTGATAATCTCACGGCTTTGGAAGACTTCTTTAATAATCCCACTTGGCAAGCAGATATTGTGACTGCTATTGGCGCGCAAAGTGCTCCACCTATGAAAGGAATTTCAGAGTGGGCATCCAATGGGCAAGCCAATCTCACCTTTTCAAAAGTGGCACAACAAAAGATTTTGCTCGGTGACCCGACCTTCCAATTGCCGGGTTGGTACTATGCTCCCGACAAAGGACTTGGGATCCTTGGGTTCCTCCAATCATATCAAGCCGCAAAGCAAGCTGGAAATACTACTATTCTCAAACTTGCATATAATGTCTCAGACGGTCAGCTTGATGCGCTTGCTGGTTATCTCCAGTACATGTTCAATAATATCGTTCCACTAGTATTGCAAAGCCAGTTAGGTGCAGGAATCACTGCTGCAATGATTGCAGACTGGAAATTCTACGAACAATGGGCAAATGGAAGTGTCGATGAGGCAGGATTTGACATCACCCAAGACGGTAACACTCCAGACGGCTTTGAAGCTGCAATCTATTTGAATGGTACAGTTAATCCCACGGGAATCAACAGAACCACCGCAATGAAGTTATTCGACAAAAACGAGCTTTACAGCTTGACCAATGCAACCATGGGTGCTGGAATATATGTGTGGTATGGAGCGGCACTAGGAAACACAACGCTTCAAGCCTTGCTCTCATCCACATTTGGTCTTAGTGCTGCGCAGCTGTCTCAACTTCTCATGTGGATAGGAACTTTCAAGGATAATCTTGTACCCCCTCTGCTGATTGATGAGCTCTCGGTATATGGAGTTACAGAACTAAACGACATTGCGTACTTGCAATGGGGAAACATGTCTGCTCTTGCTGGAGCGAGTGTCAAAGACCTTGATCCCGAGTCTGATTTGCCCGGCTATCCAGAATTCTCAGCATGGGCTGCGAATGTACAAGGAGTACCTTATGAGTTCAACGCTTCGAAGAGCAAGGAGCTTCTAAATGGTACAAATGGCTTTTTTGATGCTGTAAAGCTGGGTACTTTTCTGACCCTTGTACAACTCAAGCAGAATGACACAATCAACGCTCTCTGGGGGTTGCACTATCTTGAAAGCCAGTTGGTTGCGGGCTATCTGCAATACTTCTCACAAGCATTCATTGTAAATGATACTTTGCTTCCAATTTTTGCGCAGGGCGGAGGATTGGTTACTACAAGAACCGTGTATCAATGGCTATGGGATTACACTGACCCCTTGCTAAGTGTCGTGAATCCAGAAGATCCAAAGAACAACCTATTTGCTAATGAAACCCAGCAGAACCCGGATGAACCGAGAGACAAGTTCAACACTGGCAAGAACGATATATCTAAGATCTGGCAATATGTGGAATGGAAGGGGCAGAGCGTTATTACTGGTGTCTGGAAGGAAGATGTCCAAATAAAGGGAACAGATGCCACTCAATTCGCTCCCGGCACCACCAAAGATGATACGCTTATCGCTTTTGTATCAGACTTGCTCAGACCCGTGGAACTCACCTTCGTTGAAGAAACCACACTATATGGTATTACATTGCTCCGATTCAAGCTCGCCGATAGCGTCTTGGCTTCAGCTGACGATAACCCTGATAATGAGATCTATTATCAAACAATCACAGGCATTGCAAACATGACTAGCGCAAAAGGTGCACCTGTCTTCTTGAGTAAGCCTCACTTCTTAGGCGCAGCAGATTCCGTGCTTCAAGCAGTCAGTGGTGTCAATCCAAACGAAGACATGCATGACACATTCATAGACGTCGATCCGATCACCGGAACTGTTATGAGTGCTGCAAAAAGACTACAAGTCAACTTGCAAGTCAGTGCTTCCAAAACAGATACCTTCTATCCCCAAGTCTATGACGATGGCTTCTACCCGCTTGTTTGGGTCGAAGAAGGCGGTCAGCTTACCCAGGACCTAGCAAATAGTTACAAGGACAAGATCTATGGCGCTCAGGACTTGCAACAAACTTCACAAATCGCGGGTCTAGTGGTCGGAGCCCTTCTCTTGCTTGCTGGCCTCGCTTGGACCTCGGTGATCGTTAGAAAGCGATAATTCTTCAACTTAGATCTCTAGACCAAAAGAACCATCTCCTCCTTTAATTTCTCCTTTTACTTTTTAGCAACCCTCTATATGGATTTAAAAAAAGAAATCACGCATAGTACTTGTGGATATCATCGAGTCGCAAGAATCTTCAATAACAACAGAAACAAGAGAAGAGCAGATGGATCTCCCTTTCTTTCCCGAGCCGCAACAAGATCCAGAAGGGTTCAGTCTTCCAGAGTTTGAAACGATTCTGCAGGCTCGGGAATACATGCAACAGCATTTCAAGGGTAAGAGATTTCTGCCCTTGATTTCTTGCACAAAACAAAAACTTCCCAACAAGGCTCCTGCATGGAAGTTATATTCTGTTTCAGTTCTCTTTTACAAGAGCTATCATGTGGCGAAGTATCTTCGTCTAACGTTGCGCGATCCTTACATTTTGTCGGCCAAATATGGGCTGGTATCTTCAAGTGAGATTATAGAACCTTATGATGAGACCTTATCCAATAGGTCGCGAAAAGAACGTGCTATTTGGGGCAGAAAAGTTGCTAAGCAGTTATTGAGCCAATTTGATGTTAATCGAGAAGTATTTATTTTCTTCACAGGAAAAAAATATTATCGCCCCTTAGTTTCATATTTGCCAAATTCAGTTTCCTTTTTCCCCCAATCGTATGGTATCGGTCAGCGCATGAGTTACCTAACCCGACTCCTTGAAGACTACAAGAAGATTTACTAGCGTCTATCCTTTCAACAAATTCTTAGAGACATTTGTTTAACAACACGTCGGAGGAAGAGACGTGAGTATCGACGTGTCGGGGAAAAAGATCATTCCAATCGTTAGTGGCGGAATTGATAGCACAGCCATGCTTTGGTACCTGAAAAGCAAAGGTGCGCAGATCATAGAAGCCTTAACTTTCAATTATGGTCAGCGACATCGGAGGGAAATTGATCAAGCCCAAGCTATTGTTCAAAGGTTTAACGTGGCTTTTTCGGAAGAAGTTAGGCACAAAATTATTGATATGTCTTTTTTGAAAGAATTGATTGCGACTGGTGCATTGGTTGGAGAAGAAGATGTGCCCCATGAAATGTATGACTCCGAGACTCAGAGAGTAACAATTGTTCCAAACAGAAACATGATTATGCTTAGTGTTGCTGCTGGTCGAGCAGTTACGCTTAAGGCAGATCTAGTGGCATACGCTGCCCATGCAAGCGACTATGAGGTCTATCCTGATTGCCGGCCTGAATTCGTAGAGGCCATGGACGAGGCCTTACGTCTCGGAAATCTTTGGACTCCAGTAGGAATTGTTGCACCGTTCGTCCGCATCACGAAAGCTGAGATCGTGAAGTTAGGAATTGAGCTCAACGTGCCGTTCGAAGAGACGTGGAGTTGCTACGAAGGAGGAGAACGCCCATGCTTGGAATGTGGAACTTGCTTAGAAAGAACGGAAGCATTTCTATTGAATAATGCAAGAGATCCCGCCTTGAGAGAAGAAGAATGGGGAATAGCAGTGAAAATGTTGGAAAAACACAAGAAAAGAGAGGAGAAAAATAATGAGTGAGAACCCGACTATTACAGTGTATAAAGTAATTAACATTTCGTCAGCTCATCAACTCTGTTTGCCATACGATAGTAAGTGTAATGATGTTCATGGGCACAACTGGAAAATAGAAACGTGGTTAACGGGAAAACTAAACGATTCGAGAATGGTTGTTGATTTCACGATCATCAAGCGCGAAGTTATGAAACTCGACCACACTAATATTAACAATATTGTTAATCCTTCCACTGCAGAAAATATCGCGGTTTATTTAGCCAGGAAACTGTATGAATTAGAGCCAAAAAATCTTGAAAAAGTGAAGGTTAGGGTGTGGGAAACAGAAACAAGCTATGCAGAATACGTGTATATGCCCCGTCCATAAGAGTGATAGGAATGGAATTGCTTGTCAGCGAGATTTTTTATTCTATTCAAGGTGAAGGCCCGTTTCTTGGTAGACCATCGATTTTTCTTCGATTAGCAGGATGTAACCTCGAGTGTGTCTGGTGTGACACTAAATATACTTGGCTGTTTAGCAAGAATCAGCTAGAGAATATAAGATCAAGGCTTCCAGAACGCAAAATGGAGGTCTTAGGTAACGTGATCTTCGATCGAGAGATAGAGGCCTCCAAGGTAGGAATTGCTACGCTGGAGAAACGCTTTTCCAGTTTTCCCGTCAAAAACCTAGTAATAACTGGAGGAGAACCACTTCTCCAGAGAAAGATTCTTGAAAACTGGTTGCCGAGGTTGCTTGAAAAGGGATTTTCCATAGAAATAGAGACTAATGGCACGATTTTTCCATTGAAAATACCAAATCCGATTCATTATAATGTATCACCCAAATTAAGTAATTCTTTCAATCCTGTTGAAAAGCGATATCGGATCGAGGTCTTGCGAGAATTTCTTAAAATTGATTCCATTTTCAAATTCGTCGTGGATGAAAAAGAAGACTTGGAAGAAATAGAGACGATTCTTGAAGAAGTTGGAATTGGATCGGAAAAGGTTTTTCTGATGCCCCAAGGAAGAACCCATGAAGAGGTCGGACAAAAAAGCAAATGGATAGTTGAAATCTGTAAGGAAAGAGGGTTTAGATTTACTCCTCGAATCCATGTTGAACTGTGGGGGGATAGACGGGGGGTCTAGCCGTATGAGTGAATTGATTTTGCGCCTAGTCGTCGTCAAGAACTTCATAGTCTGGCTTAATGATCTTTCCTCTGATTTCTTCTGAGGAAGAATGTTCTGACTTCATATTCTCAGATTCAAGAACGGAGCGAGACAATTGTTCTGTTTCAGCCACTAAGAGATTATCAAAAGCTTTGAATGGATCTGAAGGGAGGAAAGCAGGATCTTCAGATGAAACAGGAAGAGCTTTCACTTCTCCGTCTACTAGGATAAGCATCTTAGGTTGAAACTCAGGGATTAATTGAATAAAAGCGTTGGACCAAAACACGCTGATTTTTTCAAGGATTTTTTGTTCGAGCTCTTCGAAAGGCTTGGGAGGAACTCCTTCCCTGAATCTGAACCCGGGTATTCTCACTTCTTGATAATTTAGGGTTTTGTGTTCTAATACTCTTATAATTCCTAAAACATTCACATATTCCCAGTCATCCATTTCAACAATTCGTAGCCACCCATCAATGATGCTTCTAGTTCCGGTCTGGGCAATTTTCAACCCAAATGTTTTCACAATTTCACCTTTTGGTGTCTCCACAACGTCTATGATTCCAGGAATCTTTACCCTCGAGAAGCCATCTAATTCTTGGATTTCGATGAATGGTGTTCGAGATAGTCTTTCGATAAGCTTTTGTTTATACTGGTCCAGGGTTGTAGCGATCTGACTCAGACCCTCCTTGATCTGCGGAAAACTTTCAGTTAGGATTTCAATTGTTTGAGGACTGGGTCTTGGTAATTTTTCCATGGTACTGTTTGTTTGGCTCAACACTTTGTTGACTATTTGGTTTATTGAAACAGACGGGATGATTGCCATGTTAGATGGGTTAGCCAAGGATATGGTTAGGGCTTGATCTGAAATTTTTTTCCCGAGAGGTACCACTAGTGCTTCTCCGTGGATACCCATGTTCTCGAGTGACCCTTCGGGGAGCTGAAATCCTCTTTCTGTTGCAAGTTCCTTCAATCCTTGGGGGTCGAGTTTGGCCACAAAATCCAGTTGATCAGTGGAAATCCCCAAGATACGTCGGATTCGAGGGTGGAACATGGAGTAAGCTTGAAATTTCGAGTAAAGTCCAACTATGGAGACGATAAGCACAGACAGAATATAGTACTTCCAAAACAACATCTGAATACGTCTTATCCCGAATAGAAAGCCTAGTATGAGGAGTTGAAAGATAGCAGTGTTTATTGTATGAGACAGACTTCCGAGAGAGGTATCTCCAAGTCTTAGCAGAACAGATTTGTCCGCTACGAGATCAAGGTATAGTGCGAACAAGATTCCAAGCCCTGCAAAAAGAGCAAACATGATTTCAATTCTTTCCGATGAAATCGGGATAAATCGAGTCCATTTGATGAATAACAAGCCAACGATGATTCTGTAAAGCGTTTTTGTTAAGCCGTCCAGTGCAGAAATAAGGGCTTCCTTTGAGCATAGCTGTTTCGTCTGAGGAATTGAAAAATTGAAGAGCCAACCAATTAGCATGATGACAAAATATGTTTCCAGTAACGCGGCTATGCTGATGTTAAAAATTCTGAATGAATCCGAGGTGTTTTTGGAAACGGGGTAATAAGC
>JAJRWK010000269.1 GCA_024276795.1 archaeon
CTGAGAATGTTTTTGCGACACAGTTTCACCCTGAAAAGTCCGGTATGCCGGGGTTGCGGCTCCTCAAGAGGTGGCTAGAACAATGCTGACAAAACGAATAATTCCTTGTTTGGATGTCCGAAATGGCCGAGTCGTTAAGGGCGTTAACTTCGAGAACTTAATCGATGTTGGTAATCCGGTTAGGATGGCTCGATATTATTGGGAAACGGGTGCTGACGAGCTTGTATTTCTCGACATTGCTGCTACTCCTAACAACAAGAACATAATGCTTGACGTTGTACGAAGCGTTGCGGAAAACATATTCATTCCATTCAGCGTAGGTGGGGAGGATAAGGACAATAAGGGATATGCAACAAGTCCTTAAAGCCGGAGCCGACAAAGTTAGTACTAACTCTGCCGCAGTTGCAAATCCCTCCTTGATTACTGAAGCAAAAGAACAATTTGGTTCTCAATGCATTGTTGTGGCCATCGACGCGAAAAAAACCACTCCCTCTAAATGGGAAGTGTTTGTCTCAGGAGGACAAAAATCTACTGGCCTATATAATATATTGGATGTGATTGCTGCAATTCTCATGCTACTATTTCATTCGCCGCATCCACCCTTCATTAGCCAAGCATATCCTGCCTTGATTGTTTGGGCCGAGATAGTCTTTAGCTTGTGGAATCGCATACTCTTCATTGAAAGCGCTTCTGACGTTATTGAAACGATCTTGTCAGCAGTAACTCTGCTTAAGTTCCCTGCAGAAGTCATATTCTTCATATTTCACTTTTTGATGAGAATTTCTGGCTACTACTATTCTTTCCCGGGATCTCATCCAAAGAAAGGTAAATGGTTTACGGATAAGAATTTGGGAAAACCAAGTATTGTCTTGAGAGAATTTGCAGACAAGATTGGCGCAAAAGTGGGAAATCTTCTGAAAAAACTAATATCACCAATGATGACTGCACTATACTATGTTTTACCCGAAATCTTGGTCAATAAGCTCTTGTTTGATATGCCCATTAGCGTACAGGGCATTTACAACCCCCTATTCGGTAGGTCTCCCCCTCTATACTTCAACAAGGGTGTGTTTTGGGCTTCTATTCAGGATCTCCGAACTATAAATTATATCAAAATGGATACTCCTGATGGAGCCGGAGGACTAGATGTTCTAGAAAAATTCATTGCAGGTCTTACTACGTTCGAGTTATTACTAACTTTCGTAAACCAACTGATTATAAAGACGATGTTTTCCTAAGGTAAAGAGGAGTCCGAGATGAAGACAATTGCTCCTGCATTTTTGAGTGATGTAACACTCACCTATGAGGTCTTGCCAATCCCACTTGGCAGAAAGGATCAATTTATCGTATACTTCTCCCATAAAGACATCTCTTACTTTTCTATGGCACTTTATGATTACTCGTTTGCGTTCAAGAATGCTGAAAAAAGCTTTAACAATTTCCTTGCCTTAGCTTTCCTTGCATCAATCCTTGCTATTTTTCCTCTTGGTGGCCTCAACCCTAGTGAAAAAGCCATTCTATTGGTAATACTACTTTCTTTTGAGCTAATCACTGTAAATATTTTGAAGGAAAGAAAGAAAAAACAAATGGTTAGGGAAACGATTGAAGCATCCTCTCCTCTATGGGCTGGCCATTTCATCGTTGAAGATCAGAAAATAAGACAACCCTTGAATCCTAATGAGATAAAGTCCGTATTAGAAGAGGTAATGCAAAGGATCAGAATCAAAGAAATCAATTCCGCTCCTTGTCATGTTTCAGTCATTTGCAAAGTCGGCATGCTAAGATCTCGCAACGAGGATATAGATTCAATAATCCGCGATAATACAATGTTTGAAGCTTCTGGGATCTACTTCGATGAATATTTTGACAAATTTCTTGGAATATTTGCTTTCGGAGATTGGTCTAATGTTGGGCCAGTAGTACTTACAGCGGATTTCCAAATATGTCCGCTCATTCCGGTCAAGTACTTGAGATACCCAGCTAGGCAACATCCACACTACGTTTCGTTAGAGCGAAGTTTTTCCGCTTTCTTCATGAAGCTCTATGCTGATTTTCCATACCTCCGTAAGAATGATGGCTATTATCATTTCATAGGAACCTCTAAAATGAAAAAACAACCAGTAGAGTTTAGCTCCGAGGGGATTAAAGCTGTTTTTATTCCTCAATGTGTCATAGCTACGTCGGGTCACCGAGGAGCAATTCTACGGATTCTAAAAGGAGAATGATAAAGACAAGCGGTGATTACGTCCTTCTTATCGAGGCTTTCGCGGGTCAGGAAACGATTTTGAAAACTAAAACGATAGTTAGCTATGTTGCAAACCCATTGATTTTCATACCAAAGCTTTTTCATGAACCAGTCGAATGACGGTAGTTAGAAACATGAATGTTAGCAATAGAATGAAAAGAATCAAGTAAGATCATAGGGGCCGGTAAAAACTACAGGACTGCTCATCATCAAGGCAGTAGCTAGATTGGGGAAGAAACTGAGCAGCAATAAACTAGCTAGGCTGAGCCATGTGACTGCGGTGCTGAACCCGTCCATTATTCGCCACAACTTGATTGGGGGAGGGAGGTCATGAAGCTCAATGGCAAATCCTTGAATTGCTGCCGTCTCATCTTGTTTTTCCTCATCAATCAATGCCCTGCCCACCTCTCTACGAAAAAGATAATTGAAGTACCGAACACTAAATCGAGACTCAGACATGCGACAAACCCTTTTCTTGACAAAACGATATTATACTTAAAAAGATGAAGTGGTTAGCTTATGTTAAGGAGTCGGCACGGAAGGAAAAAAGTTTAATCCGTTTTCTCGCCAAGTAGAGATTTCATGGACTACCTCTATCTTTTTGACATATTAGAGGTTCTTTACTATTGTGAAAACAATTGTTTTTGTTTGCTCTGGGAACATAATCAGGTCTGCCTTTTGCCATATCTATTCTAAGCACTTAGGTATTAGCAATATACAGTCTTTTGGAACAATTTATCAAAATGCACGAATTCATCCAAAAACAAGAGAAGAGTTGATTCGACTAGGTGTTAATCCCGTGCTAATTGATGAGTTTATTCCTACGCACATTTCGCACTTTACGTTTCCAAAAGACCCCATATTTTTTGTAATGACAAGTGAGCATAAGTCTCATCTTGTTAATGCGGGGGTATCTGCCGAAAAAATTGAGTTTATAACTTCTCTAATTGGAAAACAAGAAGAAGTACCAGATCCCTATTTCACGGGAGATTATGAAACAGTTTGGAACATTCTAACACGCTGTATTCATGCACTGTCAGAATCCAGTATAGAGAAATCGCTTCAAGCCGAATTTTGATCTCGTTTTCAGCCAACCAAGTAAGTAAACATCTAACAAAGAAGCATGAAGGGAACCCAAAGATTCCTCTTCTCGTCAAACATTATAAGTCAGCCGTGTGGAAATTGTTTTTGATTTTGAAGTAACTACTAGATATTCAAGTTCTGTCAAATAAATAATTTCTTGGCTCAAACGGGAAATTCAAAACTACGAAAAAACTACTCTGGAAAAATGTTTGAATTGGAAAAACACCTTCTGTCCATTATGAGTCATGTTATTACCTTTTGACGTTTTTGGGCTTGCGAAAACGCATTCCAAACCTCAGGTCTTCTTGCTTTTATCCCTTTTGTCCTGACCCTTTCTAATGACAATATGCATTTCATTGTTTTCTGTGGATGTCATTTGGGCAAGATACAGGACATGAACTAGTTCATTAATTCGTTTCCTACACGTAACAGGGGCATTACATGAACTGCCGTTAAGTAAATGGTTGACGTGATTAATGATTTCGTTGTAGATTTTGACTTCTTTTTCGTTTTCCCAGTCGATCAAACGAATTGGTATCTGAGAAAGAGGGCGTTCAGAGAATTCCAAGACCCCTCCTCTCAGTAAACCTTTATGAACCAGCCACTCGAAAATTACTCTTGAGTTTAGTAGAGCAGTCAAGTATCGTAAGTCCTCACGAACAAATGACTTTTTCACGATCACTGTAACATCTTGTGTAGCGAAATATTCGCCGCGAACATATGTAAATCTCACGTAGCCTTTTGAATCAATTCGTTCTTTGCATGGAACAAAGATTTTCTCTGTTGCAGATGCCATTAATTCGTAGTTTCTTGGAAAAACAAAATGCCACCACGGGATTTCTCTTCCGTAGTTGTAGCGCTTCATAAGATCTGTTTTGAACGAATAAAGTTGTGAAAAGAAGTGAGGAAAATATTGCTTCAATTCTTGTTCTTCTTTGATACAATTCAAATACATATAGCGCGTGGGTGGTCCGTGCGTGTATTGTTCCAATTGTTTGGCCTTGATCACGTGTAAGACGTGATTTTGCTCTTCAGGAGTAAGTAACATGTCATCGGGGATTTTGAACGCTTTATCGAGTCCGCTTACGAGACCATTTCCGATATGTGCAATGTCCCCTAATCGAATGTAACGATAATATTCAGCTTGTACTGTGTTGTTAAAGACCTTATGGTCTTCATTCATGATGAAAAAAGGAAGCGAGTAGTAGGTGTTTTCCAACTGGATTTCTCGTTCACTATCAGCCGACGAAGACCTGTCTTTCTTCTTAGTATTTCTTGGCTGGAGTAAGGATAATGGAACTCGAACTTTCCGATGGCCTACATTAACATCAATGATCGGAAAAGGTGTTTTGCATGCATTCTCAATTCGGAGAATCGATTCGTGTCCATCTGCGTTGAGGAAGTGCCATCCGCTACTAGTGGTCGTATGAATTGCTTGAAATCCCTCGAAATTCTCATTGAGAATTATTTGCTTTTGATTCAGCGATTCTAAAACTAATAACACCTCCTGTAATTGTTTCTGATCGATCTTAGTTCCCCTTCGAAAACGAATGAATTTCACAAAATCATGAGATAGTGGCCTTTTCACAAATTTGAAGATAAGAAAGTGAGAGGATACACGGGGAATGATTCTGAGTTCTTCAAATGAAACAACGAGTTCGAGACTTCCTTGAGACAGCATATAGTTTCTTAGATGTCCCGAATGCAGAGTGTTTGTCCAAAAGGAGGGGGTGATGAAGATTAGTTCACCATTTTCAGCAAGCAAATCTACTGAGCGGTAAATGAATGCGTAGAGAAGATCAGAAAGACCATTGATTTTTTCTTTCCAATAGGTATTTTGTTTGAAATTTCTCTTAAAATCAGGGGGAATGTTTCTCCACCTGACGTATGGGGGATTTCCGATGATCACATCGAATTTTTCTCCAATGTTTGCTTGAAGAAAGTCTGCGTAGTAGATGGGGAGAGGAGAATCAGGCTCCAAGTCTGGATCGATTTCAAAAGCCAACACGTTGTGGTACCCTTTTTCATGGAGAACTCTTAGGAAGACCCCGGTGCCGGCACTGGGTTCGAGTATTCGGGAGGACTTAGGCTTGTCTATGAGA
>JAJRWK010000040.1 GCA_024276795.1 archaeon
CTTCGCTTCTTCAAGTAAGAGTTCTGTCATGACTCGAACACCAGCACCAGTCATGCCTTCTTCACAAAGAGGAGTGGATTTTTCTACCCATGCAACACCAGCGATATCAATATGAGCCCAGGGGAATCCTTCTGCAAAGTTACTGAGAAAAGCTGCGGCAGTACATGATCCTGCGGGTCGCCCTCCAACATTCTTCATGTCAGCGACTTTGCTTTTGAGTTGATCGTAATATCCATCAAATAGTGGCATGGACCAAAGTCGTTCTCCCGATCTCTCTCCCGCTAGTTTCAGACGCTTTCTGAGAGTGTCGTCTTTACTGAACAATCCCGCAGCTTGATCACCAAGAGCAATGACGATTGCTCCAGTGAGAGTTGCAAGGTCTACAACCCATTTTGGTTTATATTGCTCAGCGTAACACAGGGCATCAGCAAGGACCAATCGCCCCTCGGCATCAGTATTGATGATTTCAATTGATTTTCCATTCATTGCAAAGACAACATCTTCGGGTTTGGTTGCCTTCCCAGATGGCATGTTTTCTGTTAATGGAGCTAATCCGATAACATTGATTGGGAGACCGAGCTCTGCTGTGGCCTTTATGGTGCCGATGGTTGCTGCGGCCCCACTACAATCACCTTTCATGCCGATAATGACAGATTGAGGTTTTAGACTGATACCTCCTGTGTCAAAAGTGATTCCTTTTCCAACGACTACCACTGGTGCTTCACTTCTGTCAGTCCCCCAATATTCCATTACAAGGAATTTTGCAGGTTCATCAGTTCCCTTTGCCACGCTGAGGAATGATCCCATTCCTAGTTCTTCACATTCTCGTTCATCCAAAGCCTTTACTTCTACGTTCTTAAGGTCTTGAAGAGCATCCTTTGCAACGTTTACGAAATGTGTAGGTGTTGCGATATTGCTTGGCCTATTTGCGAGATCACGGGCTAGGTTAGTCGCTTCAGCAATGATTTTCCCAATACGAAGTGCTTCACTCACATCGGTCTTGGAAAACACATTGATCGACGAGATTGGCACGAATTTTTCCTTCTCTTTTGTTTTCAATTCAACAAATTTGTACGAGCCAAGTATTGCTCCTTCAACAATGGCGCGTCCGAGCTCTTCAGTGGAAAAACCCTTCATTTCAGGGAGTAGGAAAGTTATGCTTCCCGCTTTCAGATTTCTCAACTTTCGGCTAGCTATGCCTGCAACTTCTCTGAAGGTATGCAACTCCAGGTTCTCTGCTTTGCCCAAACCAGCAAGAACCAGTCGTTTGGTTTTGAGCTCCGCGTTGTAAAGAACATGGATTTCGTTCTTTGATCCTTTTAGGTCTCCAGAATCCTTTAGAGCGTTGAGCATGGGATCAAATGCTTTTTGCAATTCCTCGGGCAGGCCAAAAAATTGATCGTCCTTTGTTATGAACGCAATATATCCTCCAGACTCCAATTCAAGAATCTTTTCGGAAACCCAGTTGACGTCTACTGAATTCATATCATTTTCCCATGAAAATAACGATTATTAACATTTACCTCACGTGTTGAAGCAAAAGGCATACATGTTTTGAGAGAAAGCATTACTTCTCTCCAGAAAGCATGCCAATTGGTTGGTGATTGTTTGGCAAATGGGAACAACATTCATTAAGCACAGCTTTTATCACATCATAGTATGCTCATCATTGTGCGTCGAGCAATTGAAGAAAAAATCCCAGAAATTCTTGGCATGAACAAGATTGCACAATCACGCACTTTGATGACAAGAGAAGAGGTGAAGTAAGTGGCAAGTGGCCGATTTAGTACCACACAATTTCGACTCGAAGGATTTCTTATCATTGCTTACCTGCTATCTACGTTTGTAGCATTTGTGCTCATGGGGACAAATAGTGTCAGACTTTTCGGAACTCAAATGAGCCCACAAATCTTGTGGATATTAGTCTCCATTGGTCTGCTTGTAGTAATTGTCTTTGGGTCTCACAGAGTTTTAAGATCAGTAAACGAAGAGTTCTCTTCAGTTGTTGAAACTTTGAGCTCGGGCAACTTCAGATCAGTGTATTCGGAAGAATTAATCAATGAAGCAGATCCTTATTACCCGATTTACAGGAGTCTGGCCAGCGTTTCCGACAGAGTCGGTTCCGTCATTGGAGACCTCGACTATGCTACACGCCTAATACGGGACTCAATTGAGCAGATAAGGGAAACATCATCACAGATGGCGAGATCTTCCGAAGGGATTTCCCAGATCATGGAACAGATCTCTATGGGGACTCAAAGCCAGGCAGATGAAGCACAAACGGCAGTGGAGGCACTAGACGCCTTGAAGAACCAGATAGAAAACAGTTTTCGTAGAATATACGAGTCTTTAGACGTAATGGATGAAATCAGCGAAGAAACCAATTTGCTCGCACTCAATGCTTCCATTGAAGCAGAACGAGCGGGTGAACATGGCAAAGGGTTTGCCGTGGTGGCAAGAAAAGTGAGAGAACTCGCAGACCAGTCAAAGGATTATTCAGAGCAAGTCTATGAGTTGATAGAAAGCATTGAGCAACAGATCCGTGCGTCCCAATACGACGTTGAAGAAAAGCTCAAACAGATCACGGAGATCAGCGAGAACACAGCAGCCGGTGCGGAGCAAGTTTCAGCATCAGCACAGGAACAAACCGCAAGCATGGAAGAGCTTGTCGCAGCA